>RFIB01000096.1 GCA_003695625.1 Acidobacteriota bacterium
CCCCCCGGTCCGGATCGCCGTACATCCCCGGGGTCCGCGCGCCGCGCGGGCGGGGCAGGGGGTGCTCGATCCGGAGCCGTACGATGGTTTCTGTCCGCAGATGTCCGATTCCCGTTCTCGCGGCGGTGCTGCTGGCCGCCTGCGCTCTGTCCGCGCTCGCCGCCACGCGTCCCGCCGACGGCGGACGGCGCGCGCTGCGGGCGCCGGCCCTCCGCGCCGAGCGCCCCGCGCTCCCGGGGCCCGCCGCTCCGGGTGTCGACGCCCCGGGCGACGTCGACGACGACGGCGTGGCCGACGAGAGCGACAACTGCCCGTTCGACGCCAACGCCGGCCAGCAGGACGCCGACGGCGACGGGATGGGAGACGCCTGCGACGCGTTCCCGAACGGCGGCCCGCTGACGTTCCGAAACGAGGTGCAGCTTCCGCGGCCCGACTTCGCGTTCGGGTTCGACGTGCTGCCGGTCGGCCTGGCCGAGGCCCCCTCGGGACGGCTGCACGTCCTGCTGGCGACGGCGTTCTTCGACCAGGGGACCGGCGTGACCTCGCCGCGGAATCTCCATGCCTCCTACAGCGATGACGATGGCCAGACCTGGTCCACGCCGGTCAAGGTGAACACCTACGCTCCCAGCGGCGGGCCGGGCGCGTTCTGGTTCACGTTCGTCGACTTTGCGGTCGACGATGCGGGGCGCGTCTTCGCCACGTACGACATCGAGAACGGCTCGATCGTGCTGGTGCGCAGCACCGACGGCGGCGTGACGTTCTCGCCCACGGTCATCGCCGGGCCGGACGCGTCGCCGGGCGGGTTCTCGTCGGTCGCTGCCCGCGGGGACCGCGTCTATGTCGCCTGGGACGACGAGCCGGCCTGTTCGGACTCGGTGATCCGCCAGCGCGTGAGCAGCGACGGCGGCGCGACGTTCGGCACGGAATCGGTCATCGCCGGCCTCGGCTCGTGCTTTCCCGAGCTGGCCGTGGCCAGCGACGGCGACGTGCACCTGGCGTACTCGGACGACGCGGTGATCGGATTCGGCGCGCTCGCGACCAGCCCGCCGGGGGGCGGGTCCTACGGGGCGCCGACGCAGATCATCGACCGCGATCCGACCGCTGACGAGCTGTTCATCTTTCCGCTCGGGCTGGCCGAGGGCGACGCCGGCCACCTGTTCACGAGCTGGGTCATCCGCGGCCTTGACGGCGTCACCAGCGATCCGGCCTACAACGACACCTGGACCGACCGCAGCCAGAACGCCGGCGGGTCGTTCGGGACGGACCTCGCGCTGACCGGACACGCCGCGAACGCCAGCGTCGATCTCGTCCCCGGCGGCGACCAGTGGCACACCGCGGCCCGCGCCGGCGGTCAGGTGGTCCACGTGCTGCGCGACGGCACGGTGCACTTCCGCCAGGTGCGCTACGCGCGCTCGACCGACGGCGGGGCCACCTACAGCCAGCCGCAGCCGGTCTGGCCGCCGGAGCCCCTGACCAACGAGGGCGAGCCGGTCGTCGCGTTCGACGCCGCCGGCAACGTGCTCGCCGCGTTCTCGCGCGTGCGGACGGACATCTTCGAGCCGGCGATCGCGTACTTCTTCACGACGCGAGATTTCGGCGGCGGCGGCGGCGAGGTCACCGGGCTGATGTTCGCCGCGAACAAGGTCGACTTCTCGTGGGACCCGCTGACCGGGGCGACCGGATACGACGTGGCCCGCGGCGACCTGCGCCAGGCGCTCGCCGACGGCAACCTCTCGGGTGCGACGGGCTTCTCGTGCAACCAGCCGGGCACGAGCGCGAGCGACCCGGCCACGCCGTCGCCGGCCGGCGAGGGCTTCTACTACCTCGTGCGCGGACGCGACGCGGGCGGGGGGATGACCTGGGGCTCCGGGGGCGGCACGCCCGACCGCGACGCGGCGATCGGCGCCTGCCCCTAGGGCCGGCCGGCGGACCCCGCCGGGGTGATTCCCCGGGACTCCCGGGGGCGCGCGGGGAGTCGAGGACATAGAATCCCCCGCGTGATGAGACACCACCTTCCCGCATTCGTTCGCCGGATTTCGGCAGCGGCCGGTGCCGTCCTGCTCACCGCGGGCGTCCTGCCCGCCGCGACCGCGCAGCCCGCGCCCGCCGGCGACCGGCTGTCGGTCGGCATCGTCGGCAGCGGTCCGGGACGGCTCGCCGTCGAGGTGATCGTTCCGGGCGGCGTGCGCTCGGTCACCGCGCGCCCGGACGCCGCCGGGCGGATGGTCGTCGAGATCGTGCCCGTGCGCCCGGTGGAGCTGCCGTGGGCCCGCAAGGAGCTGGGCACCTCGCTGCTCGACGCACTCGAGCTGGCGCGGACGCCGGCGTCGATCGTGCTCACCGTGACCCCGGGTCCCGCGGCGACGCCGCCGGTGCTGTCCCGGCGGCCGGACGGCGCGCGGATCCTGCTCGCGGCGCGCGGCACCGCGGGCTCGCCGGCAGGGGGCGGGACCGCCGGCGCGGAGCCGGACGCCGGCGGCGCGATGCGCGTCGTGCTCGACCCGGGCCACGGCGGCGAGGAGGACGGCGCGATCGGCTCGACCGGCCTCAAGGAGAAGGACGTCGTGCTCGATATCGCGCGACGCCTCGCCGCGCGGCTGCGCGCCGCCGGCTTCGACGTGCGACTGACCCGTGACGGCGACGAGAACCTCTCGCTCGACGAGCGCGCCGGGATCGCCAACGAGAATCACGCCGATCTGTTCGTCTCGCTCCACGTCAACGCGTCGCGCTCGTCGCGGGCGCGCGGGGCGGAGACGTACATCCTCTCCCGCGAGGCGACCGACGACGCCGCGCGGACCCTCGCGGCGCTCGAGAACGACGCCGCCGGCAGCGGCCTCGACGGCCGCGTCGGCGACAGCGAGCTGCCGCTGATCCTGTGGGACCTGGCCCAGGTCGAGTACCTCGAGGCCAGCGCCGAGCTGGCAGCCACGATCCAGCGGCGTCTGAACGAGGCGCTCGGCCTGCGCGACCGGGGCGTGCGCCAGGCGCCGTTCCGTGTCCTGGTCGGCGCCACCTGCCCGGCGGTGCTCGTCGAGACCGGGTTCATGTCGCACCCCGACGAGGAGCGGAAGCTTGCCGACGGGGCGTACCGCGCCCGGCTCGCGGACGTGCTGGCGCAGGCGATCTCCGAGTACCGCGAGCAGGTGCGCGATGCGGTCGTGACGCTTCCGGAGCGCCGTCCGTGAGTCGCACGACGGCGATCGTGGCGGGGGCGATCGTCGGCGCGCTGCTCGGGGCGCTGTTCCTGTGGGTCGCGATCACCGGATTCGGTGCCGAGCCGCGGACATCGCCCGCAGGCGCGTCCCCGGACACCGAAGCGACCGAACGGATGCCGGCGCGCGAACCCGCGCCCGCCGCGCCGCCGGCCGAGGAGGCCGACGAGCAGGCGCCCGCGGTCGAGACCCGGCCGGTGACGATCTACCGCCGCGCCGCCACCGAGACGCTGGCCCTCGTGCCGAGCCTCGGGCAGATCGTCTGGTTCGGCAGCCCGGCCGACCGCGGCCGGCAGATCGCGCAGCTCGTCGTCTCCGGGGTGCCGGGCGCGCGTCGCGGTGCCGTGCCGGCGCCGCGCGGCGTCGGCGTGCGCGACGTGCTGCTCGATCCGGACGGCACGATGTGGGTCGATCTCGAGCCGGGCTCGCTGTCGGTGATCGCGGGCTCGGACACCGAGCAGGCGCTGGTCGCATGCCTGGCGCGGTCGCTCGTCGAGGGGCTCGACGAGGTGCGCCGCGTCGGGATCGTCGTCGACGGGGAGCCGCGCCGGACGCTGGCGGGCCACGTCGACCTGTCGCGGACGTTCACCGGACGCGAGTGGCCGCTGGCGAGCGAGCTGGAGCCGGAGACCGTCGCCGCGGCGGAGGCGCCGTGAGCTGGGGCGTGTTCGACTCGGGCGTCGGCGGGCTGACCGTCGTCCGCGCGCTGCGCCGCAGGCTGCCGGGGGTCCGGCTCGCCTACCTCGGCGACACCGCGCGCGTGCCGTACGGCATCCGCTCGGTCGACACCGTCCGCCGCTACGCCGCCGAGGCCGCGGCGTTCTTCCGCCGCCGGGACGTCGAGGGTCTGATCGTGGCCTGCAACACCGTCTCGGCGGTGGCGCTCGACGTGGTCGAGCAGGGCTTTCCCGGCCCGGTGCTCGACGTGGTCCGTCCCGGAGTGGCCGCCGCCCTGGCCGCCACCCGCAGCGGCCGTGTCGGAGTGATCGGCACGCCGGCGACGATCCGCTCGGACGCCTACGGTGCCGGGCTGCGTGCCGCGCGGCCCGACGCGGTCGTCGTCTCGCGCGCCTGCCCGCTGTTCGTGCCCCTCGCCGAGGAGGGGTGGGTCGACGGCGAGGTGCCGCGCCTGGTCGCTCGACGCTATCTCGCGCCGCTGATCGAGGCCGGCGTCGACACGGTCGTGCTCGGCTGCACGCACTACCCGCTGCTGCGGGACGTGATCGGCGAGACGCTCGGCCCGGACGTGCGGCTCGTCGACTCTGCGGAGGCGGTCGCCGACGTCGCGCGCGGCCGCACGACGGCGCCGGCGACATCCGGCGGCGGGACGGAGCACGAGCACTGCTTCGTCACCGACGCGGGGGGGGCGTTCCGGGAGGTCGCCGAGCGGTTCCTCGGCGCCCCGATCGGGCGTCTCGAGCAGGTCGAGCTCGGCGCCTGACGCGGGGTGCCGCGACGGGCGCGATCGGGCAGACTGTAGGCCGCGTTCGCGCGCGGCGCGCGGACGAGTCCCCTGACGAGGCTGCCCGATGAGTGTCCGTGCGACCGGCCGCGCTCCCGACGAGCTGCGGCCGCTGACGATCGAGACCGACGTCAACCGGTACGCCGAAGGATCCTGCCTGGTGCGCGCGGGCGGGACCCACGTCCTGTGCCTCGCGTCGGTCGAGAACCGCGTGCCGCAGTTCCTCTACGGCAAGGGCGAGGGCTGGGTCACCGCCGAATACGCGATGCTGCCGCGGGCCACCTCCGAGCGGACGACGCGCGAGCGGGCGGGGTCGCGCCCGTCGGGGCGGACCTACGAGATCCAGCGGCTGATCGGCCGTGCGCTGCGGGCGGTCGTCGACCGCCGGCAGATCGGCGAGCGGACGATCACGGTCGACTGCGACGTGCTCCAGGCCGACGGGGGGACGCGCTGCGCGGCGATCACCGGCGGATTCGTGGCCCTCGCGCTGGCGATCGACCGGCTCGGCGGGGAGCGCGGGTTCCGCGGGCGCCCGCTGCTCGACACGGTCGCGGCGGTCTCCTGCGGGATCGTCGCCGGCGAGGCGCTGCTCGACCTGGCGTACGAGGAGGACTCCGCGGCGGAGGTCGATTTCAACGTCGTCCGGACCGGTTCGCGGCGCTACGTCGAACTCCAGGGCACCGCCGAGCAGGCGCCGTTCGCGCGCGACCGGCTCGACGAACTGCTCGACCTGGCCGATCGCGGTCTCGACCGGCTCGACCTCGCGCAGCGCGAGGCGCTCGGCGAGCGCCTGCCGCGGCTGCTCGGCGAGGACGTCGCGTGACGCGGGACCGCCGGGGCACGCCGCGGCGGCGTGCCGGGACGGAACGGCGTCCGGCGGCCGAGAAGCCGCCTTCGCGCGTGCCCGACCGCCGGATTCCGCTGCTGCTCGCGACACGGAACCCGGGCAAGGTGCGGGAACTCGAGGCGCTGTGCGACAGGCGGCTGTTCCGCGTGCTCGAGCCGGACGTGCTCGAGCCGCTCGGCCATCCCGTCGAGGACGGGAAGACCTTCGAGGACAACGCGCGCAAGAAGGCGCTGTTCTACAGCCGGCAGATCGACTGCCTGGTGATGGCGGACGACAGCGGACTCGAGATCGACGCCCTCGGCGGGGAGCCGGGGGTGCGCTCCGCCCGGCTCGGAGGGCCGCACGCCACGGACGAGGACCGGATCCGGCTCGTGCTCCGGCGGCTCGAGGACGTCCCGTGGGAGCGGCGCACGGCGCGGTTCACGTGCGTGATCGCGATTGCCCGCAGGGGGGAGATCCTCAAGACGTTCGAGGGGCGCGTCGAGGGACTCATCGCGCTCGAGCCGGCCGGGGGCGAAGGGTTCGGCTACGACCCGATCTTCTGGTATCCGCCGATGCAGCGGACCTTCGCCGAGATGCTGCCGGCCGAAAAGCACCGGGTCTCCCACCGCGGCCAGGCGCTCGAGCGGGCCGTCGCGTGGCTGCGCGAGCGGTTCGCGGCCGACGATCCTGCGACCGGGTCGCAATATCCGTCCGGCGGTCGATGAATCTTCGTTAACGACCTCCGGGGGCCTTCCTCAGCGGCGAAAACTGTGGAATCATCCCTCCTGCGGGAGGATGCGAGGAAGGGGAGGCACGTGGCGCGTTGCGCGTCCGCGGTGCGGCCGATCCCGCGCTCGCAAGACTTCGCAACACGCATGGTGCGTGCCGAGCCTTGTTCGTATACTCCTCTCGCAAGGCAGAGAGATGGGTCCTTCTGGAAGCGTGGGCCAGAAGGGCCGGGGAGGTCGAGAAGGGCGCACACCAGGACTGGATCGGGGCCACTCCCCCGGGGCATCTGCACCCCAACCAACCGTCGGCGCACTCCCCCCCCTGCCGACCGCACACCCGGGTGAGGGCCGGTTCTGGGTCGTTCTTCTCGACACTCTGATCTGCCACCGGGAGTGGTGCCGGGTCTTGCCGGTGCCACTCCCTTCTTCTTTTCCCTCGTAGCGGCGGCCCTTGGGCCGCGGGAGGAGCGGTCGATCGCCCTCCGCGGCCATCAATCGCAGCCCGGCCGTGCGAAGGGATGGAGGGGTTGCGGATGGAGACCGGGCGCGGCAAACGCCTGCGGCGTTTGCAGCGCCCCTACGTCTGGTTCGTAGGG
>RFIB01000097.1 GCA_003695625.1 Acidobacteriota bacterium
ACGCGAGAACTACGAGTCCAACGCGCTGACCGAGGCGGCCTACGACAACAACGTGCGCAAGTTCGAGCCGGTCGATCTCGACGCGCTCGTCGGCGAGTTCCCTTCCCTGCGCGTCGTCCACTACGTCGTCGACACCGGCTCGGACGACCCCGCCGACTGGCGCGTCGTCGCCCGCGACGAACGCCCGTAGCGGCGGGGCTTGCCCCGCCGATGGTGCGCTGCGCGCGAACCCTGCCCGTACGCGAAGCGGGCTTGCCCCGCCGATGGTGCGCTGCGCGCGATCGGAAGATGGAATCGTCGCGGTTGAAGAATCGGCCGGGCAAGCCCGGCCGCTACCCCCGCCGATGGTGCGAAGAGCGCGATCGGAAGATGGAAGGGTCGCGGAGGGAGACTCGGCGCCCCAAGGGGCGCCGCTACAGACGTCGTTGGTGCATTGCACGCGATCCCGCACGAACGCCGTAGACTCGGCGCCCCAAGGGGCGCCGCTACAGACGTCGCTGCCCGCACGATCGCCGTTACGACGCGAGGCCGAGCTGGTCGAGGACGAAGGCGTACTCGAAGGCGATCTCCTCGAACCGCTTGTAGCGTCCCGACGCGCCCGCGTGGCCGGCGCCCATGTTCGTCTTGAGCAGCACCGGGCCGCGCGGTCGGCCCTCGGCCCGGATCCGCGCGACCCACTTGGCCGGCTCCCAGTACTGCACGCGTGGATCGTGCAGGCCCGCGGTCACCAGCAGCGCCGGATACGGCTTCGGTCCGACGTTGTCGTACGGCGAGTACGACAGCATCGCCCGGAAGAACTTCTCGTCGTGCGGATCGCCCCATTCCTCGTACTCGATCACCGTCAGCGGCAGGTCCTCGTCGAGCATGGTGTTGATCACGTCGACGAACGGCACGTGCGCGACCGCGACGCGGAACAGCTCCGGTCGCATGTTGAGCACCGCCCCGATCAGCATGCCGCCGGCGCTGCCGCCGGAGATCGCCAGCCGCTCGGGGCTGGTCCAGCCGTCCTCGATCAGCGTCTCGGCCGCCGCGATGAAGTCCCGGAACGTGTTCGGCTTGTCGAGGAACTTGCCGCTCTCGTACCACGCGCGGCCCAGCGCCGCGCCCCCGCGCACGTGCGCGATCGCGAACACGACGCCGCGCTCGAGCAGGCTGACGCGCTCGGGACGGAAGCCGGGGTCGATCGTGATCCCGTAGGCGCCGTAGCCGTACAGCCAGCACGGATTCGATCCGTCGCGCGGCGTCCCCCGGCGGTAGACCAGCGAGATCGGCACCCGCGCCCCGTCGGGCGCCGTCGCCCAGGCGCGGGCCGTCTCGTACCGCTCCGGATCGTAGCCGCCGCCGATCTCCTCGCGCTTGACCAGGCGCCGTTCGCGCGTGTCCATGTCGTATTCCCAGGTCGACCACGGCGTGCGCAGCGACGACGTCTCGAAGCGCAGCGTCGTCGTGTCGAACTCGGGATTCTCCGCCCAGCGCAGCGCCCAGACCGGCTCGTCCTCGGCGATCTCGTGCTCGGCGCCGCCGGCGAGCTCCCGCACGACCAGCCGCCGGAGGCCGTCGCGTCGCACCGTCAGCACCATGTGCCCCGCGAACAGGTCGAGCCGTTCGATCAGCCGGGAGGGATCGTGCGGCACGATCTCGTCCCACGACCCCGACTCGCCCGGCAGCGGGCCGCGCAGCACGCGGAACTCCCGCGCATCGCGGTTGGTCAGCACGTACAGGTGGTCGCCGCGGTGATCGACGTCGTACTCGACGCCCTGCTCGCGCGGCCAGACGACCACCGGCTCCCCGGCCGGAGCGCGCGCGTCGACCAGCCGGACCTCGCTGGTGATGCTCGATTCCATCTCGATGCGGATGAACCGCCGGCTGCGCGTCTTCGAGATCCTGACGTGGAACCGCTCGTCCGGCTCCTCGTAGACGGTGACATCCTGCGACGGCGGGGTCCCGAGCAGGTGGCGCATCACCCGCCACGGCCGGTGCGCCTCGTCGAGCATCACGTAGAACAGCGTCCGGCCGTCCTCGGCCCAGACGACCTGGTCGGCCGCGCCGTCGATGCCCAGCGGGGTCAGCTCGCCGCTGCCGATGTCGCGGACCGCCAGCTCGTGGCGCTCCGAGCCGTCGTCGTCGATGGTCAGCGCCACCCGCTCCTGCTCCGGCGAGACGGCGATCGCCCCGAGCGACAGGTAGTCCCGGCCTTCGGCCAGCGCGTTGGGGTCGACGACGATCTCCTCCGGGGCGTCCATCGAGCCGCGCCGACGGCAGAGGATCGCGTAGTCGAGCCCCTTCTCGGTGCGCCGGTAGTAGATCCAGTCGCCCAGGCGCCACGGCGCCGAGGTGTCGGTCTCGCGGATCCGTCCGCGGATCTCCTCGAACAGCGTGCGCCGCAGCGGCTCGAGGTGGGCGGTCTGCCGCTCGGTCCAGCGGTTCTCGGCCTCGAGGTACGCCAGCACCTCGGGGTCGTCGCGGCGCCGCAGCCAGCGGTACGGGTCGACCAGGCGCACGCCGTGGATCTCGGTCACGTGCTCGTCGCGCCGGGCGACCGGCGGACCTTCGCGTCGCACGCCGCCGCCGCACGCGA
>RFIB01000098.1 GCA_003695625.1 Acidobacteriota bacterium
GCGCGAGACGGCCGCGGCAAACGCCATGGCGCCTTCGATCATGAGGACGAAATCCCAAGGGTTGATAAGGCTGCTGCCCTCGAAGCCGGTGGACGCATTGGGGCCGCCGGCATCGCCCGGACTGAACTGGCCGATGGCGCCCTTGATGCGCGTCGGCTCGGGCACGCCGAACAGGGCCTCCTCGAGCCACCCGGCGGCGTCGGGTGTGGGGTCGCCGGTGGCGGGATCGAACAGATCCACCAGCCGCTGCATGAAGTTGTTGGTGAAGTCCAGGCGCCCGTCGTTGCCGCCGGTGCCGAGCAGGGGGGGATACCTGGGATCATCGCCCGACAGCATCACGGCGGCGTTGAACCAGTCCAGCACCGGCTCCGGCGCTTCGGCGCGAAAGCGTCGGAGCAGCTCCGCCTTCTGACGGGTGTCGGGCTTGGCAGAAATGTTCAGCCGCGCCAGCAGGCTGCGCCCGAATTCGATGGCCTGCCGGTAGGGCGCCAGGCGCGGCGCTTGTCCCTCGGAGATGGGCGCGATGCCGCCCTGGTTGTCCTTGGGAAAGAAGCCCGAGCCGCCGTTCCAGGGGGCCACCACGGGTGTCGGCCGGTAGTCGTGCAGGAAGAAACGGCGCAGGCCCTCGGCATCCAGCGCGCCGCACAGCTCGAATCGGCCCTGCCGCCAGCAGCCGCGTGCCTGGGGGGCGGCCTGTTCGGCCACCAGCCGCAGCACGCCCACGGCCTTGAGCCAGCCGGCCAGGGGCACGGGGGTGCAGCCGGGCAGTGACATGCGATTCATGCGAACTGCTCCTGCTCGGCGCGCGAGGCGCGCCAGTCAGCCAGCCGCAGCAGGGTCTCCAGCCAGGCAAGACGGAACGGGCCGTATTGTTGCAGCAGGGCGGCGGTGCGCTCGGTCCACGAGGGGCCCTGGGCGCCCAGCCCGAGCCGCATCAGGTCCAGCTGCAGTTCTGTCTCGCCCACGGCTTCCTTGCAGGCGGACAGCGGCGGCAACCGGTCGCCGGCCCAGACGCCGCGGCAGAACAGGCGCCCGTCGGACGGCTCGTTCTCGCCGGGCAGGGCGCGCAGGCGCAGGCGCAGCTTGCCGTGATGGGCCAGGATCAGATACGCGATCAGGTCGGCCTCCGGAGCGCCGTCGTGGTGCGCCAGCCAGGCGAGCATGGAGGCCAGCTCATGGCGAAAGTGGCGTCGCGGCTGGCCGTCCACTCCGTAGTCGAGCCGCCCGTCCAGGCGCGGCGATTTCGCCCAGAGCTTCGTGCGAGCCTGTTCCGGGTCGTCGAAGGCAGCCTGGACGGCGTGCTGGAAGGCGGGGTGGGCCTTGCCCAGGTCGTGCCAG
Organism: Acidobacteriota bacterium; assembly: GCA_003695625.1. Classification (GTDB taxonomy): domain Bacteria; phylum Acidobacteriota; class Polarisedimenticolia; order J045; family J045; genus J065. Next base: position 1,339 of record RFIB01000098.1, read on the forward strand.
CGCCCCGCGGTGGACAGGGTTTCGACCTGCTCAGGTGCCAGCACCTCGCCCAGGTCGCGCGCGTGGGTCTCCACGTGACACAGGTGCTCGGGAAGCGGCACGGCGCGGCCCAGGGTGGTGAGGCGCTCGTCCTCGTCGGCCTCGGGGATGGCCTCGGGTGCCGGCACCGCCGGCACCGTCTTCTTGTGACTGATGAACAGCCCCAGCTCGGGGTCGTAACCGCCGGCCTCGACGGGCAACATGAGCACCAGACCCGGTCGCGGTGCGCCGCGGAAGGGCGTCCAGCGACGCTCGAGGTGATCCCAGATCCAGGCGGTCCGGTTCGCCTTGTTGAGGCGGTCGAGAAGTTTCCTGGCCTCGCCAAGGGGGATGCGGCACAGTTCCTCGGCGGCCGGGGCGGGTTCGGCCTGGACGTCCTCACCCAGTTCCCGCCAGAATCCCAGCAGGTCGCGGTCGTCGGTGTCGCGCACATAGGGCGACACGTCCACGTCGAAGCCGGTGAGATCGGGGTCGGTATCGAACAGGTCCAGGAAGTCCCCGCGCCGGATCACCTGCTGCCAGTCGGCGCCCTCCTCCACCGGCGGCAGGTGGGCGGGGCCGGCCTGCTGCAGGCCCTGCAGGCGGTCGCGTGCTGCCGCCAGCGTTTCCGGTTCATAGGGCGGAGCCTGCTTGTCGCTGTCGATGTCGATCCAGAAGATCTGTGCCTGATCCAGCTCGCCATGGCGGTTGCAGCGGCCGAAGCGCTGCACCAGGGAGGACCACGGGGCCAGCTCGGTGAACAGGGTGGCGGCGCTGAGATCGACTCCGGCCTCCACGGCCTGGGTGGCGACGATGATGCGCTCGCCCTCCTCTTCCACCAGGCGGCGGTTCAGCTCGCGCCGCTCGGCGGGCCGGAAACGGGAATGGACCAGAATCAACGGCGTATCCACCGCCTTGTTCAGCAGCTGGTAGAGCCCCTGGGCCCGCGCCACCCGATTGACCACCACCAGCGTCGTGGTGCCGGGTCGGTGGGCCGCCTGCACGGCGGCCGCCAGGCTCGCCAGATAGTCCCTGGCGTTGCCCCCGGCGCTGTCGTCGTCCAGGGCGAACCCGGCCCGCGCCAGCGCCTTGGGCGCCTGAAGGCGGCGCGCCACCTCCGGGCGGCTACGCTCATCTTCACTGAGGGTCAGGGTCTGGGTCTGCAGCGACTCGAGATGGGGTCGGAAATCCACCGTGGCCAGCCAGTCGCTGCGCAGGGTGGCCGACAGCCACAGGCTGCGCGCCGGCCGCGCCAGGGGCCAGGCGCGGCGAAAGGCCTCGAGCTGGGCGCTGGTGGCCATGCCCACGCCCATGAGCTGCACCTCGTCGAACACCCAGAAGGCGTCGTTGTGCAGCAGGGCGAACTCCATGGGCCAGCGGTAGCGCGACAGCCCGTAGCCGCGCATCAGCGCGCGGGACAGGAGCATGTCCTGCGTGCCGATGAGCACGGCGTCGTGCTCCGGGGCCTCGAGCCAGTCGCGACTCACCTCGCCGCCCAGCAGCAGGTGCACCGCGACTTGGTCGGTCAGGCCCAGCCGCTCGAGCCATTGCCCTGTCGCCCCGGCCGTCTGTTCCACCAGCACCCGCATGGGCAGGCACCACACCAGTCGGCGCGGGGTGTCGGCGTCCGGCTCGGCCCGGCGCCCGCCCGCGCCCCAGCCACGCTTCCACAGCCAGGCCAGGGTCACCGCTGCGGTCTTGCCCATGCCGGTGGGCACCTCCAGCGCCTCGGGCCAGGGCGCTTCGGCCAGCCGCGCCTGGTACGGGTAGGGATCAGCCCCCACGGCCTGAGTGAAGAATTCCCGGAATATCACAGGCTTACCTCAACACGCCCATCGTTCGATGCAGCTCATCCTGCCGTCTCCAACGCGGCCGGCGGCGCCTGCGGCAGCGGGATCCTGCGCCTGCGTCCGCCAATGGTGCTCAAGACGAACCTCCTTGCGCCCTCGGGCAGGGCTCTCGCAGGGGGTCGAGCGGCGGAACGCGTGGGAGCGCGGGGACGCACCCGGTAGGTCCGCTTCGCCTGCACCCCGGGTGGTTGCGGGATGCTATTTCAGCGGATCGCGTCCTGTCCATGACCCCGCTGCGGTTCCGGACGAGACGCCCGCGGCATGCAGCGCCGTCGCCGGTCGGCCGCCCGCCGCGCCGTCCTCGTCCGTCCGATGGTCAATCTGACATCACCGCGGATCAGATCCTGATCCGCCGGGGCGCGATCGCGCGATTGCGGGGAGAGGCAGAGCGGCCGGAGGCCCCCGGCTCAGCCGCCGGCGACCTTGGCGAGGCCCCATTCGAGCGGCCAGACGGCCTGGGCGCCGCGGGCGTCGTCGAGACGGCGCGCGGCGTCGAGGGCGGCCCAGGCCGCCTCGAGGAGCTGGTCGGGGCGGGGCGGGGGAGCGTCGGGCGGGACGGTGATGCCGGCGATGCGCGTGCGCTCGAGCAGCTCGCGATCGCGTGCGCCGATCATGCGGCGCATGCGGACCAGCACCGGGCGCGGATCGCGGCAGCCTCCGAGCAGCACGGCGACCTCGCGCTCGTCGAGCCGGGCGACGAGGTCGGACGCGCGCACCGCGCGGCGCGCCGCGTCGACCGCGAGCGGGACGGCGTCGCGCCCGGGCAGCTCGACGATCAGCAGCGCGAGCGGCTCGACGGCGCCCGCGTCGTCCGGCGCGAGCACCTGCGCCAGCGCGTCGTCGAACGCGCGCGCGTTGAGCGCGCCGGTCGCCGGATCGCGGACGTCGAGCCGGCGGATCCGGTCGGCCTGCACGCGCACGTCCCCCTCGCGGCGCAGCAGGCGTGCGCGCAGGTCGTCCACGGCATCCTCGAGCGCGACCTGGCACTGCGCGACGCGTGCCGCCCCGCCGACGAGCAGCCCCGCCGCCGCGAACGCGGCCAGCGCGAGCATCTCCGGCGACGCGGCGGCGGCGGGCAGCGCGAGCGTCGCCGACGCGGCGAGCAGTCCCGGAACCAGCGGCAGCAGGCGCGTCGGCTCGCGACCTGCTCCGGGTCGCGCGATCTCGACGGCGAACGTCGCCATGCCCGTCGCCGCGGCGGCAAGCAGCCCCGCGGCGAAGCCGACGCCGGGCAGCGCGAGCGCGGCGAGCGCCGTCAGCGCCATCGCGAACAGGGCCGCACCGCCGGTCCGACGCAGAAGGGTGTGCACCGCGCGCTCCTCGCGACGTGACGCCCGGGTGCGGTGCCGCTCGGAGACACGGCTCCCGCGCTCCGCACACCGCGCGTGCCCTCGGGACGTGCAACGTGCGTGCCCGGACGCGGCGAACGCCGGCGGGCGGTTCGCGGCGGTCGCGGATCGCGCGTGATTACGATCGCGTGATCGGAAGGTTGGTACCGGAGGCGGGACTCGAACCCGCACGGGCTGGCGCCCGGGGGATTTTGAATCCCCTGCGTCTACCGATTCCGCCACTCCGGCGCGGCATGCCCTGAACCGGCGCGATTATGCCGCCGCGCCCGGCGGGCGTCAGCCGTCGCCGCGGCGCCACGCGTCGATCCGGGCCAGCCGCCGCGCCAGCTCGGGGTCGCGCTCGATCTCCTCGAGCGGGCGTGCGAACGGGCGGCGGAAGTTCGGCCGGTCGAATCCGGTGCCCGGCACGTTCTGCGGCCGCGTCTCGAGCCACAGGTCCTCGAGCGTGACCATCACGCGGCGCGCGGGGCCCTCGGCGAGCGCGCGGTGCAGCGCGTCGAGGATCGCGTCGAGCGCCGCGTCGTCGGCCTCGCCGAGCAGACCGCGCGCGGCGAGCAGCGCGGGCAGGCGCGCGCGCAGGTCCCGGCGCGCCGCGCGCATCGCGGCCAGCCGTTCGGCCGGCAGGCAGCCGATCGCCTCGAACGCGTCGAGGTCGACCTCGTGCCAGAAGCCGGCGAACGTCGGCGTGTCGTGGGTGTTGAGCGTCGCGATCGATCGCTCCGGCACGTCGCCGAACGGGCCGTCCGCATCGAGCCGGAACGCGAACTGGCCGACGAACGAGCGCAGCAGCCCGTGACGGTCGAGCGCCTCGCGCACGGCGTCGGGCACGGTGCCCAGGTCCTCCCCCGCGACCGGCACGCCGGCGCGCGTCGCCTCGAGGCAGACCGTCGCGTACAGCTCGTCGTGCGGGTATCGGACGTAGACGCCGTCGGTGGGCGGGAATCCCTCCGGGATCCAGTACAGCCGATGGAGGGCCATCACGTGATCGATCCGCACCAGCCCGGCGTGCCGCAGGTGGTGGCGCAGGCAGGCGGCGAAGTGCGCGTGCCCCTCGGCCCGCGACGCGCGCGGGATCGGCGGCCGGAAGTCCCAGTTCTGCCCGCCGGCGAACAGCGCGTCGGGAGGCGCGCCGAGGGCGGCGCGCTCGGCGAACAGCTCCGGCCAGCGCCACGCGTCGAACCCGCCGGGATGGCTGCCGACCGGCAGGTCGAGATACGGCGCGGCGACGTCGCCGCCCGGCGTGCGCGCGCGCGCCGCCGCGAGCTGGTCCTCGGCGGTGACCTGCGCCCACAGATGGAAGAACACGTCCTCGTCGCCGGGCGCGCCGGGCAGTTCGCGGCGCCGCTCGCTCTCCGGCCAGGCGCGCCAGTCGGCGCCATGACAGTCGAGCGCGGCGCGGAAGCGCGCGAACGTCTCGCACTCCGGCCAGCGGCGCGCCCGGGCGAGCACCTCGTCGCGACGCGTCGCATCGCGCGTGCGCGCGTGATCGGCCAGCGCACGCAGCACCGGCTCGACCGCGCGGCGCACGGCGCGCCAGTCGATCGTCTCGCGCGCCGCAAGGCGAGTGCGCTCGGCGCGCGCCGGACCGGCGTCCCGCAGCGCGCGGGCCGGCCCGCACGCCGACCATTCGGCGGTGCGCTCCGGCGCGATCATCAGCTCGTTCCAGAACAGCCGGCTGATCGGCGCGTACGGACTCGGCACGCACGGCCGTCCGACGAACATCGCCAGCAGCGGCGTCGACCCGACGAACGTGCCGCCGAGCCGCGCGACGAGCGCGAGCAGCCGGGCGAGCACCGCGAAGTCGCCGGCACCGGCGCCGTCGGCGCGCCGCACGGCGTACAGCGGAGCGAACACGCCCCACCGGCGGCCCTTCGCCTCCGGCACCCGCGGCGGTGCGGCGAGCACCACCGCCTCGCGCTCCGCTCCGC
>RFIB01000099.1 GCA_003695625.1 Acidobacteriota bacterium
GCCGAGCGGTACAGCGCGAAGCCCAGCGCGAGCAGGCCCGCCACCGGTACCAGGTAGAACACCGTTTCCATGCCTGTGTCTCCTCCGCGCGCGCGGTGCGGTCCGGGACGGCCGGCGGCCGTCCGCCGACTACTCCGCCGCGTCCCGTCGATTGAAGCGCGTCATCGCCGCCTCGACGCCGAGCGCGAGGATCGCCTCGACGGCGTCGGCAGCCCGTTCGATCCCCTCGGCCAGCGCCGCCGCCTCGTCCGGCGGCGGCGTCGTCAGCACCCAGTCGGCCATCGGCAGTTCGCCGCCCGGCGGACGACCGATGCCGACCCGCACCCGCGTGAACTCGCGCGTCCCGAGATGCTCGACCAGCGAGCGCAGCCCGTTGTGGCCGGCGATCCCGCCACCCTGCTTGATCCGCACCGTACCCGGCTGCAGGTCCGCCTCGTCGTGCACGACGATGATCTCCCCCGGACCGAGGCCGTGGTAGCGCATCAGCGGGCGCGCCGCCTCCCCGGACAGGTTCATGTACGTCAGCGGCGTGGCGAGCAGGACGGGCACGCGGCCGATGCGTCCCGTGCCGTACCGTGCCCGGTGCCGCTCCCGGTCGAGTCCGATCCCGTGGCGCCGCGCCAGTTCCTCGACGACGCGGACGCCGACGTTGTGGCGCGTGCGGGCGTAGCGGCGGCCGGGATTGCCGAGCCCGAGGACCAGCCGCATCGCGCCCGCCCGCTCCCCGGACTCACTCGCCGGAGTCTTCCGTGCCCGCTCCCGCGGCCTCCTCGCCCGCCTCGGCAGGCGCCTCGCCCTCGGCGGCCTCGGCCGCGGCGGCCTCCTCCTCGGCCGGCGCGTGCCGCACCACGATCGTGCACAGCGTCTCGTTCGGGTCGGTGATCAGCTCGACGCCTTCGGGCAGCGGCAGGTTGCCCGCCTCGAAGTGCTGCCCGACGTGCAGTTCCGAGATGTCGGCGACGAGGTGCGCCGGAATCTCCGCCGGCAGCGCCTTGACGGTCACCTCGCGATGGACGTACTCGACGAGCCCGCCCTCGTTCTTGACGCCGACCGGCGTCCCCTCGAAGCGCACCGCGACCGTCGCCTCGACCGGCTCGTCCATCTCGACGCGCACGAAGTCGCAATGGAGCAGCGACTCGGTCACCGGGTCGCGCTGGACGTCGCGCAGCATCACCATGCGCTTGAGGTCCCGGCCCGCGACGCGGAGCTGGATCAGGGTGTTCAGCCCGCGCTCGGTCTCGAGCACGTGCTCGACGGGGCGCGGATCGACGACCACCGGCTGGGGCTCACGCCCGCCGCCGTAGACGACCGCCGGGATCGCCAGCCCGCGCCGCAGCCGGCGGGCGGCGTTGGTCCCGAGGTCCTGCCTGAGGTCACACTCGATGACGACTTCCTGCTGCTTCATGGTCCTTCCTCGTCGCCCGGCGGCCGCCGGGGGCCTCCGGGGGCCGCGACCGCCCGGCCGCTCGCTGTCCCGCGGCCTCGCCGGCCGCGGTCGTGTTCTCCCCGGATCAGACGAACAGCGAGCTGATCGAGGAGTTGGTGTGGGTCCGCCGGATCGCCTCCCCCAGCAGGGGGGCGACCGACAGGATCCGCAGCTTCTCGAAGGTCCGCCGCCGCTCGTCGAGCGGGATTGTATTGGTGACGGCGATCTCCGCCAGTTCGTCCATCTCGGCCAGCCGGTCCATCGCGGGGCCCGAGAGCACGGCGTGGGAGAAGCACCCCCGCACCGAGCGGGCGCCGGCCCGGCGCAGGGCGCGGACGGCGCCGCAGAATGTCCCGGCGGTGTCGATGATGTCGTCGACGATCACGCAGTCGCGGTCGGTGACCTCGCCGATGACCTGGATCGACTCGGCCACGTTGTGCCCGGTCCGCCGCTTGTCGACGATCGCCAGGTCGCCGCCGACCCGCTTGGAGTACGCCCGTGCCCGCTCGACGCCGCCGGCGTCCGGCGAGACGATCACGGGGTTGTCCAGCTCGAGGTCCTTGAGGTAGTCGATCAGCACCGGCGCCGCGAACAGGTGGTCGACCGGGATGTCGAAGAATCCCTGGATCGCGGGGGCGTGCAGGTCCATCGTCAGCACGCGGTCGGCTCCCGCCGTCTCGATCAGGTCGACGACCAGCTTGGCGCTGATCGGGACTCGCGGCCGGTCCTTGCGCTCCTGCCGGGCGTAGCCGAAGTAGGGGATCACCGCGGTGATCCGCTCCGCGGACGAGCGCTTGAACGCGTCGAGCATCAGCAGCAGCTCGAGCAGGTTCTCGGCGGGGCTCGATGTCGGCTGGATCACGAACACGTCCGCGCCGCGCACGTTCTCGAGGATCTGCACGTAGCACTCGCCGTCGCTGAAGCGCTCGAGCAGCACCTGTCCCGGCTCGATGTCCAGGTACTCGGTGATCTCGCGCAGCAGCTCGGGGTGCGCCGTTCCGCCGAACACCTTGAGTTCCGCGTTGCCCATCCCGGTGCGTCTCCTCACCGCCGTCACTCCCGTCAGGCACCCGCCTCGGGCTGCACCCCGGGGTCCGCTCCGGCGGACGGGCGCGCGCCGCGGTCGTCCCGCGCACGGTCGTCGTCCGCCGCCTCCCGCGGCCGGCGCGTCCGGCGCGACGGCACGCCGTCGGCCAGTGCGCGCTCGTAGGCGGCGAGGATCTTCTCCTCGATCATCCGGCGCGTGTCGCTGTTGAGCGGATGCGCCACGTCGCGGAACGTGCCGTCCTTGCGCCTCTTGGAGGGCATCGAGACGAAGAGGCCGTTGTTGCCGTGGATCACCTTGATGTCGCAGACGACGAAGCACTGGTCGAAGACGACGGTCACGAACGCCTTGAGCTTCTCTTCCTCGACCGGATAGACCTTGATGTCCGTGATCTCCATGAAACGGCCTCCCCTCCTCTGGCTTGCCTTGTTCCCGACCCCGCCCCGGGCCCGCACGCGACGCTGCGGCACCGGTCGACCGGCGGATTCTCCCTGCGGCGCCCTCGACGCCCGTCAGCCGCGGACGCCTCGGGGCAGGGTCCGCGTGACCTCGATCCACGCGTCCGGTTCCCGGCGGGCGAGGTCGCGGGCCGCCGCCCGGGCGCTCTCGTCGTCCTCGAACAGCGCGAACACCGCCGACCCGCTGCCGGTCATCGCCGCCCGCCCGCCGAGCCGGGCGAGGCGTTCGACCAGACGCGGGATCCCCGGCCGCAGCGCCGCGGCCGCGCGCTCGAGGGCGTTGAACACCGGCGGCCGGCCGGCCGCACCCTCCTCCAGGTACCGGAAGAACCGCCGGATGTTAGGAGGATCGGCACACGGCGTCAATCCGGCCCGGGCCCTGCGATAGACCTCGGCGGTGGGCAGCGGCTCGTCGACGCGGGCCAGGACGACCGGACGCGGCGCGAGATCGTCGAGCGCGGCGACCTGCTCGCCGCGCCCGCGGCCGACGGCGAGCCCGCCGACCAGGAAATACGGCACGTCGGCGCCGAGCCCGGCCGCGAGCGCCGCGAGGCGCTCCGCCCCGAGCGGAGTGCCGGACAGTCGTTCGAGGGCGAGCAGCACCGCCGCCGCGTCGGACGACCCGCCGCCGAGACCGGCACCGTCGGGGATCCGCTTGTCGAGTTCGATCGCGATCGTGCCGCTCAGACCGGAGGCGGTGCGGTAGGCCCGTGCGGCGAGGACGGCGAGGTTGCGCTCGTCCGGGCAGGGTGCCCGCGGGCGGACCTCAAGGTGCGTGGCGTCGTCGCCGTCCCGGTCGAGCGTCACGCGGACGGTGTCGGCCAGCTCGACCGTCTGGAACACGGTCGCGATCTCGGTGTAGCCGTCCTCGCGCGGGCCGAGCAGGTCGAGCACCAGGTTGATCTTCGCCGGCGCGGCGCGGACGACCCGGTCCCGCCCGCTCACCGCTCGACCTCGTGGGCGAACCCGTCCGGCACCTCGGGCCACGCGATCCCGCGGGTCGTCTCGCCCACGTCGCGCCGCTCGAGCCGGACGCGGCGTCCGTCCGGCGCCCGCGCGTCGATCACCAGCGGCGGCTCGTCGGACCGCGCGGCCCGCCCGACACGCACCGACCACGCGCCGAGCGTCCGGGCGGACGCGCGCGCGCCGGCGAGCAGCCACCGCCCCGAGAGCGGGACGCCGGCATGCCGCAGCCAGAACTCGGGCCGGTCCGGACCGTCGACGACCCGCCGCTCGCGGGCGAGCAGCAGTCGCGCCCGCCCGCCGCGGACCGCGGCGACGAACGACGGCCCGCCGACACGCCCGCGCGCCTCGACGAGCAGGGCGTCACCGCAGGCGCGCACGCGGGCGACGAACCGCACCGCCCCGCGCGCATCCTCGAAGCGGCCCGAATAGCGCGCCTCGACGCAACGCGTCGGTCCGCCGTGGGGGCCGACGGCCCGGCCCGCGCACCCGGCGAGGACGGCGAGCGCGCACGCCACGAGCGGCCACGCGGCGCGCCGCCGGGAAGTCATCGCGATTCGGGTTCGGCGGCGTCCGGCGCGTCGTCGGCGTGGGCCTGCAGCTTGGCGGCCACGCGTTCGCGGACGCGGCCGCCGAGGGCGATCGCCGCCTGCCATTCGGCCCGCGCGCGCGGCAGATCGCCGAGGGCGAGGTAGACGTCGCCGAGGTGCTCGCGGATCTCGGCGACGCCGTCGCCCTGCGCCCTGCGTGCCGCCTCGCGCAGCAGCGGCAGCGCCTCGGAGACGCGACCGGCGCGGAACAGCGCGAAGCCGAGGCTGTCGAGGAACGCCGCCTCCTCGGGACGCTCGGCCAGCGCCCGCTTGATCATCGCGATCGCCTCGTCGAGATCCTCGCCGCGCTCGGCGAGCAGATAGCCGAGGTCGTTGTAGATCCCGACGTCCCCGTCGCCCGCGGCGAGCGCGCGGCGGTATTCGCGCTCCGCCTCGTCGAGCCGCCCCGCGGCGTGGAACACCGACGCGCGGCGCCGGATCACGTCGACCGGCGCCCCGGGCCCCGGCGTCGCCGCGGCGGCGATCTCCGCGGCCGGCTCGGGATGGCCCCAGGCCACGAGCCACGCGGCGACCTCGCTCGCCCAGCCGGCGGGGTCCGCCGCTCGCCCGATCCAGCCGGCGGCGAGCCGCCGCGCCGGCTCGAGACCCGAGGCGGCCAGCGCCCGCTCGATCGCCAGCGCGGCGAGACCCGGCTGCGGCGGATCGGCCCCGATCCTCGCCTCGAGCGCCGCCGCGGCCGCAGCCTCGCCGTCGCGGGACGCGATCGCGCGCAGCCTGAGCCGCTCGACCGGCGGGCCGTCCTCGAGCCCCTCGAGGCTCGCCAGCGCGTCGTCGGGCCGGCCCGCCGCGAGAAACGCCTCGGCCTGCCGGAAGCGCAGCGCCCCCTCGAGGTCGCGCCGCTGGTCGTCGTCGAGCAGCGCGATCAGCGTTCCGAGCCGTTCGGCGGCCGCCTGATGGCGTCCGGCCTGCTCGGCCGCGCGGGCCCACAGGTGCAGCACCGGCGGGCGTCGCTGGTAGGCCAGCGGCAGCGCCGCGATCAGCGGCTCGGCGTCGGCGCCGCGGCCGAGCGCGACGAACGCCCGCGCCAGGTCGACCGCCGCGTCCGGATCCGAGGAACGCAGCTCGAGGGCCGCGCGCAATGGCGCGATCGCCCCGAACGGGTCGCCGAGCTCGAGGCGCGTCCGGCCGAGCTGCCGCGCGAGCGCGAAGTCGCCGCGGCGCAGGTCCCACAGCCGGGTCAGCGTGCGCTCCTGTCCGGCGAGATCGCCGCGCGCGTTGTACAGGTCGGCGAGCATCTCGAGCAGCGGGACCGCGGCCGGCCCGCGCACCTCGGACCGCGCCAGGATGTCGATCGCACGGTCCCGCCTGCCGCTGGCGACGAGCAGGCGGACGAGCGCGATGTACGGCGTCGCCGGATCGATGCCGGGCGTGGCCGCCGCCCGCGCCGCGACCTGCTCGGCCTCGTCGAGCCGACCGACGCTGGCGAGCAGGCGGATCCGCGAGATCCAGCTTCCGGTGTCCTGCGGGCGCGCCTCGGTCGCCGCCGCGAGGTGGCCGAGCGCCTCGACGAGCCGGGCGTCGTCCCGCTCGGCGCGCCAGGCCCGCAGCGCGAGCTGGGCGAGCACGCGCCGCGCGTCGACCTCGGCCGGATCGCGCGCGACCGCGTCGCGCGCCGCCTTCTCCGCGCAATCCAGGTCGCCGGTCTCGAGACACAGGCGGGCAAGCAGCGCGCGCGGCGTGGCAGCCTCGGGATCGAGTTCGAGGATCTGCTCGAGGCGGTCGCGCGCGCCGTCCGTGTTGCCGAGACTCATCGCCGCGCGCGCCTCGAGAAACAGCGTGTAGGCCAGGGCCGCGCGCTGCGCCGGATCCTCGGCCGCGGAGGTGCCCGTAGACCGCGTCGCCGCCCCGGCGACGGACGGCCCGCAGGGGACAGCGATCAGGACGGCCAGCAGACCGGCGAGAGAGTGGGCGCGCATCGTGGTCCTCATTGAATCACCGTCGTCCGGAAGGCGCCACGGCCGCCGCGGCTACCGCGGCTCGATGACGAGCCGACCCCCGCTCCGGGTCACGGTCAGCCGGTCGGCGCGGAACCCGCCGGCGGTCCACGTCTCGCGCGTGGACCAACGGACGCCTGTTCCGTCGTCCGCCTCGACGGCCACCTCGAGCAGATGCTCGCCCGGCGGCACCGCGAACGACGCGATCGCGGGGCGCCCGGCCGGGGCCTGCAGCGGATCGCCGAGCCGGATGCGGGCGACCAGCCGGCCATCGACGCGGATCTCGACGCGGCCGGCGGCGAGCGGATGGCGCAGCTCGACGACGGCACGCGCCGGTTCCGCGGCCGGTGCGGCCCGTTCCGGGGTCCCGGCGACGGGCCTGCGCCCCTGCGCGGGCGCCGGCTCCGGGGCGACCGTCGTCGCGGCCGGTGCCGCGGGAGCGACGGGCGGCGGGACCGGCGCGGGAGGGGACACGC
>RFIB01000100.1 GCA_003695625.1 Acidobacteriota bacterium
ACCGACGAGGATCCCCTGGAGCCGCTGGCGCCGCATCATGAACGTCACCGTCGAGAGCTTCGTCTCGACACCGGCCAGCACGCCGATCACCGAGATCGTGCCCCCCGCCCGGGTCGCCCGGATCGAGCGTTCGAGCGTGCCGGCTCCGCCGATCTCGAGCGTGACGTCGGCGCCGAGACCGCCGGTCGCCTCGAGCACCGCCGTGTCCCACTCGGGGTTCGTCGCGTAGTTGATGCCGAACTCGGCGCCCAGCTCGCGCGCCCGCGCCAGCTTGGCGTCGCTGCTGCTGGTGACGATCGGGCGCGCCCCGAGGGCCGCCGCGATCTGGACACCGAACACGGACACGCCGCCCGTGCCGAGGCACAGCGCCGTTCCGCCGGGCTCGAGCCCGCCGTCCTCGAGCAACCCGCACCACGCGGTCAGCGCGGCGATCGGCAGCGTCGCCGCCTGCTCGCTCGACCAGCCGTCGGGGACGGGCACGATCGCGTGCGCCGCGAGCACGACCTCCTCCGCGGCGACCCCGGGGCCGGGCAGGCCGAGCGTGCCGCCGAGGTAGCGTTCCTCGAACCGGCCGTCCTGCCAGTCGGCGATGAAATGCGTCATCACGCGATCGCCGACCGCCACGTCCTCGACGCCGTCGCCGACCGCGGTGACCGTGCCGGCCCCGTCGCTGACCGGCACCGCGGGCAGCGCGAAGTGCGGGTTGTACTGGCCGCGGACCACCAGCAGGTCCCGGTAGTTGAGCGAGATCGCCTCGATCCGCACGCGGACCTGACCGGGGCCCGGGTGCGGGACCGGCACGTCGCGCAACGCCAGTCCCTCGATGCCGAATCGCTCGAGCTGCCACGCCTTCATCGGAACCGCCCTCCGTGGATTCGTTGCCGGCGTCAGCTTACCGCCGATGCGACGCGCACGGCGCCGGCCCGTCGCCCATAATGGCGACAGGGAACGGGCCCCGCGAACGGGCCGGTCTCCCGGGAGCATGACGATGGCCCGCAAGCGGCTCTACCGGGTGGTCTTCCTCGGCCGCGGCCAGGTCTACGAGCTGTACGCCCGCTCGGTCTCGCAGGGATCGCTGTTCGGCTTCATCGAGATCGAGGGGCTGACGTTCGGCGAGCGCTCGCAGGTCGTCGTCGATCCCGGCGAGGAGAGCCTCAAGCGCGAGTTCGAGGGGGTCGAGCGGATCCACGTCCCGATGCACGCCGTGATCCGCATCGACGAGGTCGAGCGCGAGGGGGTCTCGCGGATGCGCCCGGTGGACAAGGGCGACGCGAGCGTGACCCCGTTCCCCTCCCCGATTCTCGGCGTGCCGCCGCGAGGCGGCGGCAAGGACTGACCGGCGGCTCACCGGCGGCGGCGGAGCCCGTCGAGCACCGCGCGCAGCGAGAACACCTGTCGCGGATCCCGTTCCTCGGTGACGATCCGCTCGAGCCCGCGCGCGAGCCGCGGGCTGCGCGTCACGCACCACGCCGCCAGGTCGACCAGACGGGGACGCGCCGCCCAGCGCTCCGCGGCGAGAAACCCCTCGTACGCGGGACGGACCGCGCGTTCGATGCGCTCGCGATACAGCGCCGCGGCGTCGCCGTCCGGCCCCGCGGCGACGATCGCCTCGGCCGCAATCATCCCGGTCTCGAGCGCCTTGCCGATCCCCTCGTCGGTCAGCGGCAGCGCCGCGGCCGCCGCATCGCCCACGGCGAGCACCGGTCCGCGTGCCGCGGCGCGCAGTCCGCGCATGCCGGAGCGGATCTGCGCCGCACGCGGCCTGGCGACGAGACGCCCCCTGGCGAACAGCTCGCGGACGGCGGGGTGCGCGGCCAGCGCGGCGAGCCGTTCGCTGACCGGAGCGCCGCGACGGCCGGCGGCGGCGTCCCACGCGACCGCGCCGACGTTGCACAGGCGCCCGCCGAGCGGGAAGACCCAGCCGTAGCCCGGCGCGAGCCCGTGCGAGAACAGGCCGAGCAGCTCGTCGGGAACCGGAGCGTCGGTCTCGAGATGGCCGCGCAGCGCGACGGCCTGGGCGACCCCGTCGACCAGCCCGAGGCGGGCACCGAGCGCCGACGCGGCGCCGGTGGCCAGGACCAGCCGACGAGCGGCCACGATCCGCGACGCATCGTCGCCGGCCAGCTCGGCGCGCACGCCGTCCTCGCCGACGGTGACGTCCTTGACGGCGGCGCGGACGAACAGCGCCCCGCGGTCCGTCGCCCACGACGCGAGCCGCGCGTCGAACCGCGCGCGCGAGAGGGTGACGAACGGGCCCGGGACGCTGACCGCACTCCCCGACGGGGCGATCGCCCGCGCCCGGCCGACGGCGTGCCCCATGCGGGCGATCTCGTCCCACAGACCGAGCCGCTCGAGAACGCGGCGCGCTCCGTGGGCGAGCGCCTCGCCGCAGACCTTGACCCGCGGGAATGACGCCCGGTCGACGAGAAGAACGCGCAGGCCGGCCCCGGCCAGGCTCCCGGCGGCGACCGCCCCCGCCGGCCCCGCGCCCGCGACGAGCACGTCGGGCCGCTCGGCGCTCGGCGCGAGATCGGCGAGACCGACCTGGCGCAGCTCAGCGGCCACGGCCCCCGCTCCGCGGGGCGACCGCCGCCGCCTGCGCCGGGGACGCCGTCAGTCCGGGGCGGGATCGCGGCCGGCGTCCCGGTCCACGGCGACGGGCGCGGAGTCCTCGTAGAGCAGCTCGCGCAGCCTGCGCCGCTCCGCCGGCGGGACCGACACGAACGACACGCCGAACGCCGCGCGCGGCGGACCTGGCGATCCCTCGGGCTCGCGCACGGCGAGCGCCTCGAGGACCAGCGGACGCGGATCCCCGGGCACGTGGATCTCCAGCTCGAGCAGCGTGCCGAGCTCGACCGCGCCGGCCAGCACGATCAGCGCGCCCGTCTCCGAGATGTTGAGCGTGTGCCCGCGCAGCGGCCGGCTGGCCGACCCCGCACGGGCGCGCAGCTCGAGCCGCAGCGCACGCCGTGCGCCTGCGCGGCGCTCTCCGCTGAGCCTGAAGTCTCTCGTCCGCGGGCCCATCGGAGCGAACGTAGAGCCGCGGCGGACGGCACCGCAACGTCGGCCCGGCTCGACGCGCCGCGGCACCCGCCGGCCCTCCGGGACGCCGCCCGGGCCGGCCGGCTCGTGCAGAATGTTCCGTCCGGACCGCCGCCCGGAGCGCGTCCGTGGAGGTCCCCGCGATGCATCGACGTCTGGCCGGCATCCCGCCCGTCCTTCTCGCGCTGGCGCTCGCGCCGGTCATTCTGGCACCGCGTGCCGCCGCCGGCGCCGCGCTGCCTCCGGCCGAGGAACTCGCCGGGCTCGCCGCCCGCGCGATCGGTCCGGCCGGGATGAGCGGGCGCGTGACCGACGTCGAGGGGGTCCCCGGCGATCCGGGGCCGCTGTGGGTCGGCACGGCCGCCGGCGGCGTGTTCCGCTCGCGCAACGGCGGGCTGACGTTCGAGCCGGTGTTCGACGACCAGCGGTTCGCCTCGATCGGCGACATCGCGGTATTCGCGCGGGTGCCCGAGATCGTCTGGGTCGGCACCGGCGAGGCCAACGTGCGCAACTCGGTGTCGTACGGCGGCGGCGTGTACCGCTCGACCGACGGCGGCGAGACGTGGACGTTCCTCGGCCTCGGCGAGAGCGAGCGGATCGCGCGGATCGTGCTCCATCCGGACGATCCCGACGTGGCGTGGGTCGCGGCGCTCGGTCCGCTGTGGACGGGCGGCGGGCAGCGCGGCGTGTACAAGACGACCGACGGCGGCCGCTCGTGGCGGCGGGTGCTGTTCGTCGACGACGACACGGGGGCGGCGGACCTGGCCATCGATCCGTCGAATCCGAACCGGCTGCTCGCCGCGACGTGGGACCATCGCCGGACGCCGGCGTTCTTCCGCTCGGGCGGGCCCGGCTCGGGACTGTGGCGGAGCGTCGACGGCGGCGAGACGTGGACGCGGCTCGGCCCCGCCGACGGCCTGCCGGACGGCGAGCTCGGCCGGATCGGCCTCGCCTTCGCGCCGTCCGACCCGCGGATCGTCTACGCGCTGGTCGAGGCGCAGCGCAACGTGGTGCTGCGCTCCGAGGACGGCGGACGGACGTTCCGGCGCACCGCGGCGACGCGCCGGTTCGGCAACCGGCCGTTCTACTTCTCGCAGCTCCGCGTCGATCCGGAGCGTCCGCTGCGCGTCTACAGCCTGTGGACGCTGGTCAGCGTCTCCGAGGACGGCGGCGAGAGCTGGCGCGTGCTCGTGCCGTTCCGGGACGTCCATCCGGACCATCACGCGATGTGGATCGACCCGGCGGACGGACGCCGGATCGTCGTCGGCAACGACGGCGGCGTGGCGATCAGCCTCGACCGCGGCACGACGTGGCGCTTCGTCGAGACGCTGGCGCTGGCGCAGTTCTACCACGTCGCCGTCGACGACGACCTGCCGTACCACGTGTACGGCGGGCTGCAGGACAACGGCTCGTGGCGCGGCCCGGCGTACGTGTGGGAGAACGGCGGCATCCGCAATCATCACTGGGACGAGGTCGGCTTCGGGGACGGCTTCGACACGCTGCCCGATCCGCGCGACTCGCGGCGCGGCTACGCGACGAGCCAGCAGGGATTCCTGATGCGCTGGAATCTCGAGACCGGCGAACGGCGCTCGATCCGCCCCGCCCCGCCGGAGGGCGTCGAGCTGCGCGTGAACTGGAACCCGGCCGTCGCGCTCGATCCGTTCGATCCCGACACGATCTGGTTCGGCAGCCAGTTCGTGCACCGCTCGCGCGACCGCGGCGAGACGTGGGAGATCCTCAGCGAAGACCTGACGACCAACGACCCGCAGTACCAGCGCCAGGCCGACAGCGGCGGGCTGACCCGGGATGTCACCGGCGCCGAGAACTTCACGACACTGACCGAGATCGCGCCGAGCCCGGTGGCCCGCGGCGTCGTCTGGGTCGGCAGCGACGACGGCCGCGTGCACCTGACGCGCGACGGCGGCACGCGCTGGACCAGCGTCGAGGACCGCTTCCGCGGCGTGCCGCGCGGGGCGTGGGTCGCCGACATCCACGCTTCGGCGCACGAGCCGGGGCGCGCCTTCGTCGTGCTCGACGACCACCGCCGCGGCGATCACCGGCCGTACGTCGTGCGCACCGACGACTTCGGGCGGCACTTCGAGGCGCTCGCGCTCGAGGGCGTCGAAGGGCACGCGATGGTGATCGCCGAGCATCCGACCGACGAGCGCGTCCTGTTCCTCGGCACCGAACACGGGCTGTGGATCTCGCTCGACCGCGGGCGGCGATGGTCGCGATTCGAGAGCGGCGTGCCGCGGGCTCCGGTCCGCGATCTGGCGATCCAGCGCCGCGAGCACGACCTCGTCATCGCGACCCACGGGCGCGGGCTGTTCGTGCTCGACGACATCCGGCCGCTCGCGCGCCTGGCCGACGGCGAGCCGGCCGCGCGGCTGACGCTGTTCGACGTGCCGCCGGCGATCGAGCACGTCGTGCGGCAGACCGGCGCCTCGCGGTTCCCCGGACACGGCGAGTTCCGTGGCGAGAACCGGCCCTACGGCGCGCGGATCCGGTTCCGGATCGTCGACCCGGAGCTGCCCACGGCCGAGGAGCTCGCGCGGCGCGCGGCGCTGCGGCGCCAGACGGACGGCGGCCGGGACCGCGAGGAGACCGACCAGGTGCGCGCGGTCGTCACCGTCGCCGACGCCGACGGGGCCGTCGTGCGCCGCTTCGAGCGCCCGGTCCATCGCGGGATCAATCTCGTGACGTGGGACCTGCGCCGCGATCCGTGGAAGCGGCCCCGGCGCCCGGACGCGCTCGAGTTCGACCGCGGCGCCGGAGCGCCCGTCCCGTGGGGCCGGTACCGCGTGACGGTCCGCGTCGGCGAGGACGAGGCGGCGACGACGGTCGAGGTGCTGCCCGATCCGAGGCTCGAGACCACGCCGGAGCAGCGTGCCGCGTGGTGGGAGGCGGTCGCGCGGGCCGGCGCTCTCTCCGAGCGCCTGGCCGCCGCCGTCTCGGCGATCGACGAACTGCGCGCCGACGCGGCGGCGCTGCGGCGCAAGGCGGGCGCGCGCTGGCCCCGGCGGCTCAGGAGCGACCCGCCCGCCCCGGAGCGGAAGGAGATCGAGGATGCCGCGCGGGCGCTCGAGAAGCGGCTCGACGAGGTCGAGCGGCTCGTCTGGACGCCTCCGGACGCGCAGGGGATCTTCGCGCCGCATCACGCATGGGGGCGCCTGTCCCGCGCGCTGATGATGCTCCGTTCGAGCTGGGGCCCGCCGACCGCGGCACAGCTCGCCTACCTGGCCCGGGCGGAGCGCGCGACCGGCGAGGCGCTCGAGGCGCTGGCCTCGGTCGACGACGACGCCGCGGCGCTGCGCGAGCTGGCGGCACGGCACGGGCTCGCGCTGCTCGACGCGGCGCTGGCGGACTCAGCGCCGTCCGACTGACCGCCCGTCGGCCGGGGATGCCCCGCCATCGCGCGCGAAGAACGCGTCCTCCCACGCGAGCTGTCGCGCGCGTGCCTCGCGCAGGGGCCGTGACCGCGCGGCCAGGCGGAGCACGGCCCGGTTCAGCGCGCGCATCGGCTGGCGCAGGGGACGCTCGAAGTCGACGAACAGCACCGCGCGCCACTCGTCGGTGTCGTTCCAGACCTCGTGGTTGTAGGTATCGTCGAAGACGAGGCTGCGCCCTTCCTCCCAGTGCAGGACCCGGTCGGCGACGCGGATCCGGCAGCGCGCACGCTCGCGCGGCACGACGAGCCCGAGGTGGTAGCGCAGCACGCCCGCGTACGGCCCGCGGTGCTGCGGGATGTGCTTTCCCGGCGCGAGGATCGAGAACATCGCGGTCAGCATTCCCGGGATCCGTTCCAGCGCGGCGACGGTCCGCGGGCAGTACGCGGCGGCGCGCGGCGAGACGAGCCCGTAGCCGGCGATGAAGAACGTCTTCCAGCGGTCATCCGACGTGATGGTCGCCACGTCCCGCGCGATCTCGTGAAAGCTCGCCAGCTCCGCCCGGCGGGCGAGCAGGACCGTGAGCTCGTCGCGGATGGCCCGCCACGACGCCTCCACCTGCGCGACCCACGGGAACGTGTCCGGCGCATAGACCGGCGGATCGCCGTGCACCGAGGCGGCGGCGATGGCGCGCTCGAACAGGTCGCCGACGCGGCGCAGCAGCGCCTGGCGGCGCGATCGCGGCGGCGTCACGCGAACGCGGCGCGAATAGTCGAGCGTCGTCGGCGCGTCGTCATCGGGGGCAGGGTGCGCCCTGCCGTGCGGCATCGGTCGCCTCCCCTCGGGAACCGGGCCGGGCCGTCGTGCCCCGCGGTCAGGATACCGGAAGCCGGGACGGGAGCGGCGGCAACGCACGCTCCGGCGGGCGGAGGGTCAGGACTCGTCGAACGGTCGGCCGCGCCCGAGCAGGTAGCCCTGCCCGTAGTGGACGCCGAGCCGTCGCATCGTCTCGAGCTCGGCCTCCGTCTCGATCCCCTCGGCGACCACCTCGGCCCCCAGCTTGCCGGCGAGCGCGCACAGCGACGCGATCAGCGCCTGCCGGGCGACGTCGGCATCGGACGAGCGGACGAGCGACATGTCGATCTTGATCAGGTCCGGCTCGAGATCCATCGCCGCCGCCATGCTCGCGTAGCCCGACCCGACGTCGTCGAGCGCGATCCGGATGCCGATCCGCCGGAAGTGGTCGCAGGTGCGGCGCAGGATGTCGAAGTTGGTCACCGTCTCGCGCTCGGAGATCTCGAACACGAGGTCGTGGGGCTGCAGGCCGCAGCCGTCGAGCGTGCGCTGGAGTTCCGCGCCGGTGAACGCCGGATCGTGCACGGCCGACGGCAGCGTGTTGAGGAACAGCTTGGCGCCGGCGGGCAGCCGGCCGGCGGCGCCGCGCAGCGCGGCCTTCCGGCACAGGCAGTCGAGCTCGAACGTCACGCCGGCGGTCTCCGCCACGCCGAACAGCTGGGCCGGCGAGACCCACGGCGTCGACCACGGACCGCGGGCCAGCGCCTCGAAGCCGAACACCCTGCCCGACGCGATCTCGATCAGCGGCTGGTACACGCTCTGGATCTGCTCGGCGAAGATGATCGTCAGCAGCTCGTTCTCGGCCTCGATCGCGGCCAGCCGGGCCTTGAGCCGCGCGTGGTCGCGGGCCCGGCGGACCGCGCTGACGAACGCCTTCTCGGGTCGCGTCGCCGGATTGTGCAGCGCCAGTCCGCAGCCGACGGAGAACCGCGGCGGACGGGCCGCATACGGATAGACGATCTGCGACGCGTGCTTGGCGAGGTAGCGGTCGAGGGTCTCGCCGAGCGCGTGCGCGGCCTGGCGGTAGAACTCGAGGTCGTCGCGCGGGCGGCCGAGCCAGACGGTCAGCGAGTCGGGCTCGCCGAGGGACGTGACGATCCGGTCCTCCTCGCGCATCGCGCGTCCGAGGCAGCGGCGGACCGCATCCTCGAGCCGCTCGACGATCCGGTGCCAGGCAGGAGCGCCGAACTGGTCCTCGACGATGCCCAGCTCGGCGAGGTCGACGTAGAGCACGGCGAGCGCCCCGCACCGCGAGAGCAGTGCGGAAAGCTCCCGGGGGGTCTCCTCGGACGCGGTGCGCTCCCGCGTCCTCGTCCCCGCGGCCAGCTCGGGCTCGAGCGTCGTGCCTGGACCGGTCGACATCGGCTCCTGCATCCCTCCCGGCCGCGGCGGCCGGAGGCCGTCTCCCCCACGAAGGCAATCTGGGCGGCACCCGGCAGGCGGTCAACCGCTCCCCTGCCGCCCCGCCGCGACGGGCCCGGGCGGGCGACGCGGCACGCGACTGGCCGAATCCGGGACGATCCGTATCCTGTCCTTCCGGCCCCATGACCGGCGGCGGCCGGACGGCGGACGGTGGCCGTCCGCCGGAGCTGCCGGCAGGCAATCACCGGATGGATGACCTTCGCTCGCTCGAACAGCTCGTCGAGCGCGACCGCGACACCGAGTTTCCGCCCGACGACGACCGGCTGCACGTGCGCGTCGTCGCCGTGGCGGACCTTCCCACCCGCTACGGGCGGTTCCGGGTCGTCGGCTTCTGCAACAGCCGGGACGACAAGGAGCACCTGGCGATCGTCCACGGTCCGATCGTGGGCGCGGCGGACGTGCTGACGCGGATCCACTCCGAATGCCTGACCGGGGACGCCCTCGGCTCGCTGCGCTGCGACTGCCGGGACCAGCTCGAGGCGGCGCTGCGCCGACTGGCCAGCGCACCGCGCGGGCTGCTGCTCTACCTGCGCCAGGAGGGGCGCGGAATCGGCCTGGCGAACAAGATCCGCGCCTACTCGCTGCAGGACCGCGGGCTCGACACGGTCGAGGCGAACCTGGCGCTCGGCTTCCACGACGACGAGCGCGACTACGGCATCGCCGCGGCGATGCTGCGCAGCCTCGGCGTGCGGTCGATCCGGCTGATGACGAACAATCCGCGCAAGATCGACCAGCTCCGCGCCCTCGGCGTCGAGGTCACGGGCCGCGAACCCCACGTGATCCCGCCCAACGAGCACAACCGGTTCTATCTCGAGACGAAGGCGCGCCGCTCGGGCCACTTCATCGAGCTGGAAGCCGCCGCCGACGCGTCGTAGCCCGGCGGCGCGGCTCAGCGCTCCGCGGCGCGCGGGCGCAGGTGCCGGGCGAGAAACGCCCAGATCTTCCGCCGCGACTCGCGCGCGAGCTTCGAGTCCATCCGGTTGAAGCTGTGGCCTCCGGGAGCGTCGCGGTAGATCTCGTACTCGAATTCCCGGCCGGCCGCCTGCAGGCTCTTGATCAGGTGCTCGACCTCGACGACGTTGACGTCCCGGTCGTTCGTGTTGGCGTGGACCAGCAGCGGAACGCGCAGCTTGTGCGCGTTCCATGCGGGCGAGCGGCGGCGGTACTCGTCGACGTCCTCGTACGGCGTCCGGCCGATGTGGTAGTCGGCCGAGTAGAGCCGCCGGTAGGCGTCCGTCTGGTAGCCGAGGCGCGCCAGCAGGTCGGAGACCGGCACTCCGGCGTAGGCTGCCTGGAACGCGTCGGGGTGATCGAACGCGGCCATCAGCGCGATCAGCCCGCCGTGGGACCAGCCGAGGATCCCGACCCGCGCGCAGTCCGCCTCGGGAACCGCCTCGCACGCCCAGTCGCGCGCGGCGACGACGTCGTCGACCTCCAGGCCGCCGTAGTCGATCGCCCGCCAGTACTCGCGCCCGTACCCGGTCGACCCGCGATACTCGGGGGCGACGACGACATAGCCCTCGGCCATCAGCTCGCGCACGACGTGCGTGTAGTACGTGTCGAAGTCACCGTGGACGCCGCCGTGGGGAAACAGCAGCAGCGGCGCCCGGGCGCCGGACGCCAGCGCGCGCGGGACGAACACGTAGGCCCACATCCGGAACGGATGGCGCTCGTTGGCGATGCCGTATGTCTGCTCGGCGCGCGGATTCGGCACCGTGGGGATGAACACCTTGTCGATCCGCGCCACGTCCCCGACGCGCTCGAACCACAGCACGTCGTCGACCTTCTTGGCGACGCGGTCGAGCGCGAAGGAGAGTTCCTCGAGCCGGCGCTCGACGGCGGCAAGCCGCGCGTCGAGAGCGTCCGGCGATCCGTCCCCGGAGCCGGCGGCCGCCGGCGTCAGGAACCCGGCGGCAAGCAGTCCCGCAATCAGCACCGCAGCGATTCGACTCGTCGTCATCGGCCGCTCTCCTCGCGGACGCGCCGCGGGCGGGACCGGCGGCGCCCGTCGCACGCCGGGCAGGGTATCAGGGACCGGGCGGCGTCGGCGCCCCGGATCCGACCGGCTCGGGCGGCTCGTCGGACGGGCTCGTGTCGAGGGCGCGCCTGAGCACCTTCCCGGAACTCGTGTGAGGCAGCTCGTCGACGAGATGGATCGCCTTCGGCCGCGCGAACGGCTCGAGGTGGCGCGCGCAGTGCCGCCGCAGCTCCGCCACATCGAGCCCTTCTTCGCGCGGGACGACATGGGCCTCGATCGCCTGGCCGAGCAGCGGGTCGTCGACGCCGCGAACCGCAGCGAGCAGCACGCCGGGATGCTCGAGCAGGACCGACTCCACCTCGCGCGGCGCGACCTTCTCGCCACGCGTCTTGATCACGTCGTCCCGGCGGGCGACGAAGTAGTAGAAGCCGTCCTCGTCGCGCCGGAACAGATCTCCGGTGCGGCAGACCCGCTCCCCGGGCAGCGGTCCGGGAGGAAACCTCGCCGCGCTGGCCTCGGGATCGTTCCAGTAGCCGCGCATCACGTGACGCCCGCGCGCGACGAGTTCGCCGATCTCGCCGGGACCGACGGGCCGGCCCTCGTCATCCTCGAGCCACACCTCCGTCCCCGGAATCGCGATGCCGACCGACCCGGGCCGGCGATCGACCTCCTCGGGGGGCAGCCACAGGGTGCGCTTGGTCTCGGTCAGCCCGTACATCTTGATCAGCCGGACCCACGGCAGCCGCTGGCGCAGCTCGCGAACATGCACCGTCGGCAGTGCCGCGGCGGTGTTCGTCATGTAGCGCAGCGAACTCAGGTCGTACTGCTCGAGATCCATGCGCAGCAGCAGCGCGAACAGGGTCGGCACCCCGGGAAGGCCGGTCACGCGCTCGCGGACGATCTCCTCGAGGATCCGCGCCGGGTACGTGAAGCCGCGCCCGAGCACGACGCGCCCGCCGACGCGGAACCCCATCAGCACCTGGTACAGGCCGTAGTCGAACGACAGCGGCAGGGCGTTGTAGATCACGTCGTCCTCGACGTTGCCGACATACTCGATGATCGAGCCGGACGCGAAGACGACGTTGTCGTGACCGCAGATCACGCCCTTGGGCCGGCCCGTCGAGCCGGAGGTGTAGATCAGGCACGCGAGGTCGAGATCGATGTTGACCCGCGGCGGGCGGTCGGCCGGCTGGCCGGCGAGCAGGTCGTCCCAGCCGACGGCCAGCGCGGATCCGTCGGCAAGACGGCCCGCCTCGGGCCCGGCCAGCCCGACGACGCGCAGCGCCGCCCGCGAGGCGAGCACCGCTTCGAGGGCCGCGCGCGTGGGAGGAGCGGCCCAGCCGAGAAAGGCCGTCGCCTCGCAGTCGCCGAGGACGTAGCGGAGCTTGTCCGGCGGCGTGTCCGGATTGACGAACACGAACGCCGCGCCCGCCTTGAGAGCGGCGAACAGCGCGACCGGGGCCTCGAGCACGTTCGGCATCGAGACCACGACGCGGTCGCCGCGGCGCACGCCGGCCGCGACGAGGGCGTGCGCGAGCCGGTTGGCCCGCTGCTCCACCTCGGCGTACGTCAGGCGCACGCCGTCGGCGGACAGACAGGGCTTGTCGGGAAGGCGATCGGCCGATCGCTCGAGGAACTCCTGCACGAGCATGGCCCGGCCTCCGGGTCACGCTCGGCCACGCCCCCCCTGCCGGGGACCGGTCGCCCCGTCCCGGCGGTGCGGGTTCGTGCGTGTTGGTACGGAGATCGTCGCCGGCTGTCAACCCCGTCGAGGTGCCGCGAAAAAATCGCGCCGCACCGCAGCGTGCGGCGCGGTGCGGCATGCCGTCCGGCCCTCCGCGCGATCCCCGGCGCCGGCCGCGGGATCCGGAGCATGCCGCAACGCGGCGCGATTTTTTCGAGGCACCGCCGCAGATTGCCCACGAGGGGATGACGGATCCGTCCTCGCGGGACTTGCTTGACTTGTCCGTGAAATCAGCGAAGCCTCTCCCCCGCGCGCCCGCCGGCGGGATCGCGGCTCCGGCGAGTCCCGGGCCCGGGTCGCGCGGGGAGACCATGGCTCACGAGGGGGCCTCACCGAACGCCGCGCGCGACCGCGAGCTGTTCGACGCCATCGCCGACCGGTACGCGCGCAAGGACCTGCTGCCCGCCTCGCGGGCGGCCCGCCGCGAGCGGCTGCTGCGGACGCTCGCGGCGATCCCGGAGCTGCCCGAGCGGCCGGCCGTCCTCGAGATCGGCTGCGGCGCCGGGTACGCGGCGGACTACCTGGCCGGCCGCTACCGGTCGTATCTCGGCATCGATCACTCGCGACGCCTGATCGAGCACGCCCGCCGCCGCCATGCGAACGGTGTCGCGCGCTTCGAGGTGGCCGACGCCGCGAGCCTCGACGACGGGCAGCGCTACGATCTGGTCCTGATGATCGGCGTGCTGCACCACCTCGAGGATCCGCTCGCCGCGCTGCGGACCGCCCGCCGCCTGCTGCGGCCCGGCGGATACGTCGCGGCCAACGAGCCCCAGCCCGCCAACCCGGTGGTCCAGCTCGCCCGGGCGCTGCGCAAGCGGATCGACAGCACCTACTCCGAGGACCAGTGCACGCTGTCGTGCCGCCAGCTGCGCTCCCTGTACGAGGCGGCCGCGCTCGAGCAGATCCGGATCGTGCCCCAGGGGCTGCTCTCGACGCCGTTCGCCGAGGTCCCCGCCCCGGCACAGTGGCTCTCCGCGCCGGTCTCGCGGCTGGCCTGCCGCGCCGACCGCGTGCTCGAGCGCCCCGCCGCGCTGGCCCGCCGGCTGAGCTGGAATCTCGTCGCCGTCGGCCGCCGGCCCCCTGGCGACCGATGAGACGCCTCGCCGGCGCGTTCGGCCGCTTCGGGCTGCTCGGGCTGGTCAGCTTCGCGATCAACCTTGCCGTCACGGCCGGGCTGCACGAGATCGCCGGGCTCGCCGAGGAGTTCGCCTACGCGGTCGCGCTGGGCGTCGTCCTCGTGACGAACTTCGCGGCCTGCCGCCTGTGGGTCTTCCCCGACTCCGCCGGCAGCGTCGTCGGCCAGGGGTTCGCGTTTCTCCTCTCCTCGTTCGGCTTCCGCGGGGCCGAGTACGTCGCCTTCCTGCTCGTCCACACCCTCGGCGGCGTGCACTACCTGCTGACGATCCTCCTCGTCACCGGCGTCTCGACCGTGGTCAAGTTCCTGCACTACCGGTTTCTCGTGTTCCGGACCGGACGCGGCCCGCTGCCCGCCGGTCGCTGACCCGCGCCGCAACGCGGCGCGCGACGGTCACCGGCTCGCGTATAGTCGGCGCTCCATGCCGGCGCCGGTCCGCATCCCCGGCCCCCCGCCAGATGGAGAACCCGCATGAAGCGCACCCCGTTTCCGCCCCTGTTCTGGATCGGCAACGTGATCGAGGTCCTCGAGCGGTTCGCCTACTACGGGCTGTACATGGGCTTCGGCATCTACGTGACCAAGGCCGTCGCCGACGGCGGCCTCGGCTGGGAGAAGGGCCAGCTCGGGGACATCCAGACGCTGTTCCTGCTGCTCTCGTACTCGGTCCCGCTGGTTTCCGGGATCCTCGCCGACCGGTACGGATTCAAGCGGCTGCTGATGCTGTCGTACTTCCTGTACCTGCCGGGCTTCCTGCTCCTGCTGTGGGCGCGGAGCTTCCTCGGCGTCGTCGCGGTGATGGCGCTGATCGGCATCGCGGCCGGCGTGTTCAAGCCGCTGATCGCCGGCACCGTCCGGCTGACGACGGACCACACCAACCGCACGCTCGGCTTCGGGATCTTCTACCTGATGGTCAACGTCGGCGCGTTCTTCGGTCCGATGACCGCGGGCGCCCTGCGCACCCATCACTGGAACTGGGCGTTCCTCGCCTCCGCCGTCGCGGTCGTGCTGATGATCGTGGTCACCGCCGTGTTCTACAGGGATCCGATCGACCCCACGGCGGCGACCGGCAAGCGACCCGAGCTGCTGGCGCAGATCAAGGAGATCTGGCCGTACCTCAAGGACCCGAAGATCCTGCTGTTCATCATCATCTTCGGCGTGTTCATCGAGATCCCGTTCTGGGCGTTCTTCAACGTCGTCGCCGTGTTCGTCGACGAGTACGTCCGCACCGACATCCTGTACGACATGTTCTCGCGCGTGCTCGGCACGACGATCGTCGGCTGGTTCAGCACGGTCGACGAGAACGGCGTGCATCGCATTGCCGGAGAGACGCTGGCCCACACCGCGCTTTACATCATCATCCTGCAGATGTTCGTCACGCGGACGATGGAGCGGCTGCGCTCGGTCCCGGCGGTCGCCGTCGGGATCTTCCTGATGGTGCTCGGCTGCATCGGGCTCTACTTCTCGACCGGCCCGATGCCGCTGCTGATGTTCGTCGGCATCCTGCTGTTCGCCGTCGGCGAGATGGGCTGCATGCCGCGTTTCGAGCAGTACCTGATCTCGATGCTGCCGCCGGAGAAGACCGGCCTCGGCGGCGGCCTGCTGCGGATCCCGGTCGCGGTCGGCGCGTTCTCCGGCTCGATCATGACGCGCATGTACGGCTGGTTCGAGAACGCGGGCAATCCGCAGGGAATCTGGCTCGTCCAGGCCGGCTGCCTGCTGCTCGGGTTCTTCGCGCTGCTGATCTACGACCGCGTGTTCCACGCGGCCGAGATCGACTGACCACGCCGCGCGCTCAACGGATCGGCTCGCGCCAGCGGTGCGCGAAGCGGGCGCGCAGCTTCGAGAGCTTGGGCGAGATGACGAGCCGGCAGTAGCCCTGCTGCGTGTTCCTCGCGTAGTAGTCCTGGTGGTACGCCTCGGCTGCCCAGAACCGCTCGAGGGGCGCGATCTCGGTGACGATCGGCGCATCGAACACCTTCTCGTCCGTCAGCTCGCGGACCAGCGCCCGCGCCTCGTCCCGCTGCCGTTCGTCGCGCCAGAAGATCGCCGAGCGGTACTGCGTGCCGACGTCCGCACCCTGCCGGTTGAGCGTCGTCGGGTCGTGCATCGCGAAGAAGATCTCGAGGATCTCGCGATACGAGATCCGTCCGGGGTCGAAGGTCACCTCGACCGCCTCGGCGTGCCCGGTCTCGCCCGAACAGACCTGCTCGTATGTCGGCTCGTCGACGTGGCCGCCCGCGTAGCCGACGCGGACCGCGGTCACGCCGTCGATCCGGCGGTACACCGCGTCGAGGCACCAGAAGCAGCCGCCGGCGACGACGGCCACCTCCCCGTCCGGGCGGGGCTCGTTCACCTCGGTCTCCTCGCGGGGCGCGGTCCCGCCGCGCCCGTCGCCGCAGGCCGCCGGCGGACCGGCAAGCAGCGCGACGGCCACGCACAGGGCGGGGATCGCGGCGCCAGGTCCGGTCGACTCGGCTCGGCGGCTCATGGGGCGATCATGCCCCCGGCCGGCCGATCCGTCACGCGGGGTGCGGCCGGTCAGCGCCGGGGCCGGTCCCTGAATCGGCCGGCGAGGAAGACGAGCCGGGTGTTGCCGACCTGGATCTCGTCGAGATGCTTGAGCCGCGTCCACGTCCCCGTGGCGACGGGGCGATCGTTGAGCGTCGTCCCGTTGCGCGAGGCCAGGTCGGTGATGCGGCAGATCCCGGCGTCGACCTCGATGCGGCAGTGCTCGGCCGACACCTCCGGATCGTCGAGGCGGATCGTCGCCTGCTCGTCGCGGCCGACGATCGTCACCGGACCGTTGATCCGGAAGCTGGCCGTCACGTCGGGCCCGGCGATCGTCGCCAGCACGAACACGTGCGGCGCCGAGAACGGGATCTTCGCCTTCTCGCGGACGCGGGTGGCGACACGGCGCATGGCGGCTCTCTCCGGGGTCCGGTCCCTGCAGGCAATCTCGCCGCCACGCGCCGCGCCGTCAACACACGGCGTCCGGGATCAGTCTCGGACCACCGCGCCGACGATCAGCCCGGCGACGACCGCCTCGACGACCGTGCCGAGGAACCAGACCAGCGCCATGTGGTACGGGATCGGCATCACGGCGTACGTCCCGTAGCCCATCGACACGCCCATGCCGATGCCCCAGACCAGCCCGAACTTCGCGCCGTTGACCGGCGTCCGGTCCGAGACGAACCAGCCCCACAGCGCGGCGAACGCCAGCGCGGCGATCAGCACGGCGACGTACATCACGCCGATCTTCATCTCGGCCTGCGGGCGCCACAGCTCGGGCTGCTGCGCGTACGTCCCGCCGAGGATCAGCACGTGGATCACGAAGTCCAGCACGGCCCAGGCGATGAACACCAGCACGCCACCGATGACGATCTTCTTCCCCATCGAGACCTCCTTTCGCGCCCCGACGCGGGCCGGGGCGATCTTCATCCGCACTCGTCCGGCACCAGCGGTCGCAGGGTCACGCTGCGTCGCGAGTCGACCAGCACGAGGTGGTCGCGGGGCACGAGCCGCCAGCCCGGATCGTCCGACAGGCGCTCGGAGCTGACCAGCACCGCGTCGTGCCCGGCCTCCGGCTCGACCATGCGGCAGCGGTCCCCCTCGCAGACGTACCGCCGTCCGGTGTGCACGTAGAGGGTCTCGGGCACGGTGTCCGGATCGTCGGCAAAGCGGCAGGCGACCGCCTCGCGGCCGTTGCCGACCACGAGATTCAGCCGGGATACCTCGGTGCGGCCGTGCGCGCGGGCGCGCGCGAGCACCTGCGAGATCGCGGCGACGAGGGCCTCCGCCATCCGCTCGAGCGGATCCGTCGCGCGGGCTTCGGCCCATCGATCGAGGAAGACCGCAAACAGCAGTTCCGAGTCGGTGCTGCCCTGGACGACCTCGAAGCTCTCGTCGCTCAGCGAGGCGAGCAGCTCGCGCCGGATCCGCGGAAAGTGCGCCACCTGCCCGTTGTGCATGAACGCGAACGGCCCGGCGACGAACGGATGGCAGTTGACCTCGGAGACCGGGATCCGGTGGCTCGCCGCCCGGACGTGGGCGAGCACCGTCCGCGAGCGTGTCACCCGCGCCAGGTGATGCAGGTTCCGGTCGTTCCACGCCGGGCGCACGCTGCGGAACAGCGCCGGCTCGGGCGAGATCTCGTGCCGGTACCAGGCGAGTCCGAAGCCGTCGCCGTTGAGCGGCTCGCGCCGCTCGAGGCTGTGGTAGCTCTGGTGGACGAGGGAGTTCCGCGGGCGGGTGACCAGGCTGGCCAGATCGATCTCCGGGCCCTCGTACATCACGAAGCGGCACACGGCGGGTCCTCCCGTCGCGCAGCCTGCCACCGCGGCGACGACACGGGCAACCGGTCCGGCGTAGAGTGGGCGCGGGAGCACGCCATGCCGCCCTGCGCCCGGTCAGACCGCCGTCCCGCGCGAGCCGTCGCCGCGCTCGCCGCCGCCTGCCTGCTCGCCGGGCCCGCCGCGCGCGCGGGAACATGGCTCGAGGACCAGGTCCTCCCCCACGACGGTCTCGACCGGCGCTTCCGCGTCTACGACCCCGGATTCGCCCCACCGGAGGGGATGCCGCTCGTGTTCGTCCTGCACGGCGGAGGCGGCTCGATGGCTTCGGTGACGGACAACGGGACGATGGCCGAATGGCCCGACATCGCCGACGAGTACGGGATCCTGCTGATCGTGCCCAACGGCGTGAATCCGGCGACCGGCGATCCGGCCGGCGACGACCAGAACTGGAACGACTGCCGCGCCGATGCGCCGGCCGTGGAGACCGGCGCCGACGACGTCGGGTTCGTCTCGGCGCTGATCGACCGGGCCGCCGCGCGCTGGCCGATCGACCCGGCACGCGTCTACGCCACCGGGGCATCGAACGGCGGCATGATGAGCTACCGGCTCGCGTTCGAGCTGTCCGATCGCATCGCCGCGATCGCCGCCTTCATTGCCAACCTGCCCGCGGACAGCGAATGCGGGGAGCCGGAGCATTCCGTCCCGGTGTTCATCTGCAACGGCGACGCCGAAGACGACTACATGCCGTGGGACGGCGGCTGCGTGAAGGCCGCCTCGGGAACCTGCCGGCGCGGCACGGTGATCGCGGCGGAGGCGACCCGGGACTGGTGGATCGCGCACCTGAACACGACCCGCGAGCCAACCGACATGACCGCCTTTCCCGACCTCGACCCGTCCGACGGATCCACGGTCGAGAGCGCGCTGCACGACGGCGGGTTCGAGGCGGCCGAGGTGGCGTTCTACCGGGTTCACGGCGGCGGCCACACGACCCCGTCGATCGAGCACCATCGGCCCGCGTGGCTGCTCGCGCTGCTCGGCCTGGGCAGCCAGAACCACGACATCGAGGGCGCGCGCGAGGCGTGGGCGTTCCTCGCGCGGCACCGGCTCGACGAGCCGGGGGCCGGCACGGCGCCGGGCATCGCGGGTTTCCTGCGCGTGGCACGGACCGGCGACGGACAGTTGCGACTGACGTTCTCGGGCGACTGCGGCTCGGCAGCGCGGTCGGCGGTCTACCGGGGCGATCTCGTCGCCGGCTGGGATTCCGTCGCGCCGGAGCCGGGGGCGTGCGATCTCGCCGGGCACGAGGCCCTCGTCCCGGAAGGAACGCGCCCCGCGGAGTTCTTCGTCGTCGTGCCCCACGACGGCGTGACCGAAGGCTCCTACGGCCGCGAAAGCGACGGCACGCCTCGACCGCCGGCCACCCCGGCATGCCTTCCGCCGGGAGAACCCGACGCCTGCGCCGCACGCTGATCCGGCCTCCCGGACGATGGTCGGGGCGACTGGATTCGAACCAGCGACCCTCTGCTCCCAAAGCAGATGCGCTACCAGGCTGCACCACGCCCCGACCGAAGACGGATGGTAGCCGCGCGCCGCGGGCTCCGCACCCGCGGCGCCGACGGTCTCAGCGGTCGCGCCGCTCCCAGTCGAACGGGATCTCGTTGACCAGCGGATCCCAGCGCTCCTCGTCGGGGACCAGCGGGTTGTACGCCTCGTCGGTCCACACCACGACGAGCGACTCTCCCTCGGCGATCCCCTTGAGCCCGAACCAGACCCGCGGCGGGATCAGCACCCGGTACGGCGATTCCGGTGCGAGGAACAGCTCGTTGACCTCGAGGTGCGTCGGCGACTCCTCGCGCGGATCGTAGAGGCCGAGCCGGACGAGGCCCTGCACGCAGGCCAGCACGTCGGTGCGCTTTCGGTGACGGTGCCAGGCCTTGATCGCCCCGCCGCGCACCGTCGAGACGTGCACCTGCCCGAAGGCGGGCAGCGTGTCGTCGTCGGCGCGGAACAGCTCGACCACGCGGCCCCGCTCGTCGAGGTGGTTTGCGAGCGTGAGCAGCCTGACTCCGTCGATCACGACCCCGCTCCCTTCCCGCGTCGCGCGCGGGCGCGATGGTAGGGAGCGCGCCGCGACGGCGTCAACCGCGACCGCCTTGCGCCCCGGCACGGGTCGCGCTGCAATGACCGCCGCCCGGATCTTGCGGCCGGGCGGGAGCCTGACGGATGGAGATCGCCCTCTGCGGCCTGGGCCGCGCCGGAAAGACGACGCTGTGGTCGATCCTGACCGGGCGCGAGGTGCCGCCCGGGGCAAAGCCGGAAACGCGCCGCGGCGTCGCCCGGGTCCCCGATCCGCGCCTCGATCGGCTGACCGCGCTGTTCGAGCCGAAGAAGCACACGCCGGCGACGGTGACCTACGTCGACGTGCTGGCCCTCGAACGCGGGACCGGCCGGACGGACAACCCGGTGCTCGCCGAGCTGCGCCCGGCCGACGCACTGATGCTCGTGCTGCGCGCGTTCGACGACCCGGCCGACCCTCACCCCGAGGGCTCGATCGATCCGGCACGCGACCTCGAGCTGATGGAGACCGAGTTCCTGCTCGCCGACCTGGCCGTGGCCCAGCGCAGGATCGAGCGGCTCGACGCGCTGATCCCCAAGACCAACCGCCCCGAGGACCGCGCCGAGCGCGAGCTGATGCACAAGGTCGTCGCCTCCCTCGAGTCGGAGCAGCCGCTGCGCGAGGCGGAGTTCACGGCAGACGAGCGCAAGGCGCTGCGCGGATTCGCGTTCCTGACCGCCAAGCCGCTGCTCGTCGCGGTCAATCTCGGGGAGGACGACACGACGAAGATCGGCGCCCCGCCGGCCGAGCTG
This sequence comes from Acidobacteriota bacterium, assembly GCA_003695625.1. GTDB lineage: Bacteria > Acidobacteriota > Polarisedimenticolia > J045 > J045 > J065. Next base: position 20,723 of record RFIB01000100.1, read on the forward strand.
GGCCTCGGCGCGCTCGAGGGCCGGTCACAGGTCGACGTCGTCGCGCTGTCGGCACGGATCGAGGAGGAGATCGCCGCGCTCTCGCCCGAGGACGCCGAGGCGTTCCGCCGCGAGCTGGGCATCGCCGAACCCGCGCTCGACCGGCTGATTCGCGCCAGCTACCGGCTGCTCGGGCTGATCTCGTTCTTCACCGTCGGCAAGGACGAGTGCCGCGCGTGGACGATCCGCGAAGGCACCGACGCGCGGACGGCCGCCGGGACGATCCACACCGACCTCGAGCGCGGGTTCATCCGGGCCGAGGTGATCGAATGGGACCGGCTGCTCGAGGCCGGCTCGCTCGCCGCGGCGCGCGAGCGGGGGTGGCTGCGGCTCGAGGGGCGCGACTACGTCGTCCGCGACGGCGACGTGCTGCACGTGCGGCACGCGTCCTGAGCCGGCCGCGGGTTCCGCTTGCGGAAGGAAGAATCCGTCCGGCCGGGCGCTGCGGGCGCTCCGCGGCCGCCGCCCGGAGCCGCTCGACATACGCGCTCGCAGGGGCCATTTTGTAGGAACGGGGAGTCCGGGCGGGGCCCGACCGCGCGGGGAGAATCGAGATGACGACGGTCGAGCTCGCCGCCCAGCCGGCCGGGGCGCCACGTGTGCCGTTCCGTACGCGGCTGTTCCGTGTCGTGCACCGGATGTTCGCGACAGTCCTGTTCGGGTTGCCCGTGCTCGTCATTGCGTGGGGGCTGCCCTACTACACGGCCCCGCTGGCCGAGCGCGTGCGCCATCCGGCCCATCGCGTGCTCAACCCGGCCGGGGACATCGGCCAGGCGTTCGGCGTGCTGGCGTTCGCGCTGTTCCTGTTCCTGTGGCTCTACCCGCTGCGCAAGCGTGTCGGCCGGGCCCCGTGGCTCGGCCCGGTCCGCGGCTGGCTCGACGTGCACATCGTCGCCGGGCTGGCGGTCCCGCTGATCGGCGCGGTCCATGCGACGTTCCGGTTCCAGGGCGTCGTCGGCCTCGGCTACGCGGCGATGCTGGTCGTCGCGCTGTCGGGGGTCGTCGGCCGCTACCTCTACGTGCGGATTCCTCGCGGAGTGAGCGGACTGGCGGCGTCGCGGGAGGAGATCGCCCGCCTGCGGGACGCGATGCTCGCGGAGCTCGCGGGACGCACGGGAATGTCCGCAGACGAGCTGTCGCGGGCGCTGATCGTCAGCGAGCCGGTCCCGCCCAGGCTCGGGATCGTCGCGACCTTCACCCGGCTGATCCGCGACGACCTGCGCCGCCGGCGGGCCGCCCGCAGGCTCGTGCGCGAGTGGCGGCGATCCGGCGCGGGCAGCCGCGCCGAGCGCGACGCCGCGCGGAGCGTTCTCCGCCTCGCCCGCCGGCAGATGGCGCTCGCGCAGCAGATCCGGATGCTCGAGGCGACGCAGCGCGTCTTCGGCTACTGGCATGCCGCACACCTCCCGGTCGCGATCACCGCGATGATCGCCGTGCTGATCCACGTCGCGGTCGTCGTTTCCCTCGGGGTCACCTGGTTCTACTGACGGTCCGGTGGTACCGGCGCGCCCAGCCGGCTTCCATGCGTTCGACGGGAGAGACCGATCGATGGAGATGCTGCTGACCACGGCCGGCTTCCTGGCGATCACGGCGCTCGCCGTGCTGTGGCATCTGCGACGCACCGGCCCGCCCGCGGCGGCGGCCAGCGCACCGACGGGGGAGCCCTGCCCCCGCTGCAGCACGCCGATCGTGCGCGGTGCGACGTTCTGTCCGGGCTGCGGCGTTCCGGTGCAGGTCTGGGACGTCGTGCGGGCCCCGACGCGGGACCCTGCGACCGCCGGCGCGGACGACGGCGCAGCGAAGCACGCCGTGGTGCGCGCGGATGCGTGTGTCGGCTGCGGCACGTGCGTCGACGCCTGCCCGGAGGACGGCGCGATCCGCCTCGAGGGCAAGCTGGCGGTCGTCGACCAGCAGAAGTGCGTCGTCCACGGTGCCTGCGTGAGCGCCTGCCCCGTCGGCGCGATCGTGATCACCACCGGCGAGGCGGTCCAGCGCGTCGAGGCGCCGGAGATCGGCGACGGCTTCGAGTCCAACGTGCCGGGCGTGTACATCGTCGGCGAGCTCGGTGGCCGCGGCCTGATCAAGAACGCGATCAACGAGGGCAAGATTGCCGTCGAGCACATCGCGGGCCGCATCGCGCAGTCGCCGCGCCCGGACGAACCGGACGTCCACGACATCGTGATCGTCGGGTCGGGTCCCGCCGGCCTGAGCGCCGCCCTCGAGGCCCGGCGGCAGAAGCTGTCCGCCGTGGTGCTCGAGCAGGGTTCCCTGGCCGAGAGCATCCGCAAGTATCCGCGCCGCAAGCTGCTGCTCGCCGAGCCGGTCCGGATCCCGCTCTACGGCGACCTGTGGGTCGCCGACGCCTCCAAGGAGACCCTGCTCGAGGTGTGGGAGACGATCGTCGCCAACTCGGGCATCACGCTCGAGACGCACTGCCGGGTCGAGAACGTCGCGCGTCACGGCGACCTGTTCGAGGTGCGCGCGGGCGAGCGTGCCTTTCGCGGGCGGTTCGTCGTGCTTGCGATGGGCCGCCGCGGCACGCCGCGCAAGCTCGGCGTTCCGGGCGAAGAGCTCGACAAGGTGTTCTACGACGTGGTCGAGATGGACATGTTCCGCGGCCGGCGCGTGCTCGTCGTCGGCGGCGGGGACAGCGCCGTCGAGTCGGCGCTCGGGGCGGCCAACCAGGAGGGTGCGACGGTCACGCTGAGCTACCGCGGCGAGCGGATCACGCGCGCCAAGCCGCGCAACATCGAGAAGCTCGAACGGGCCGTCGCCGAAGGGCGCATCGAGCTGCTCTGCCCGAGCCAGGTGGTCCGAATCCTGCCCGACTCGGTCGAGCTCCGCGTCGGAGGCGCGACCCGGACGATCCCCAACGACGACGTCGTGATCCGCATCGGCGGCGAGGCCCCGTACGCGTTTCTCGAGCGGATCGGCGTGCGGATCGTCACCAAGGACGTCCCGCTGGCCACGGAGCTCGAGGGTGTCGGTGCCTGACGCGCTGCTTCCCGGCCGCCGGGCCGCCCTGACGACGTTCCTGCTGCTGCTCGCGCTCGCCGGCGCAGGGGCGGCGCACGGCCAGGTGTCCCCCGGGCCGCTGTCCGCCCCGCATGCGGAGCTCGAGGGCAACCGCAACTGCACGAAGTGCCACGGCGGCGGCGAGGTCGGACAGGACCGCCGCTGCCTCGAGTGCCACCGCGGCATCGCGTCGCTGGTCGAGCGGCGGCGCGGGCTGCACGGACTCGAGGGCCGCACGCGGTGCGGCCACTGCCACCCCGAGCATGCCGGCGTCGACTTCGAGCTCGTCGACTGGGGCGTGCCGGGCCGCGAGAAGTTCGACCATGGACGCACCGGCTGGCCGCTCGAGCAGAAGCACGCCGCGGCCGCCTGTGACGCCTGTCACCGTCCCGACCGCATCGCCGATCCGGCCCATGCCCTGGAGCCGAAGCCCGAGGCCCTGGCCCACGTCGGCCTCGACCCGCGCTGCACCACATGCCACGAGGACGCCCACCGCGGCGCGCTCGGCGACGACTGCGCCCGTTGTCACGACGCGCAGGCGTTCCGTCCGGCGCGCAACTTCGACCACGCGAAGACGGCGTTTCCGCTCACCGGGCGCCACGTCAAGGTCCGCTGTGACGACTGTCACCTGGCCGACCGGCTGCGCCCGGCGCGCGACGCGCAAGGCCGGCCGGTCCCGGTCTACAAGCCGGTCCCGCACGCCTCGTGCGCGGACTGCCACCGGGACGTGCACCGCGGGCGGCTCGGGACGGACTGCGCCCGCTGCCATGTCACGGACGGGTTCCGCGTCATCCGGCGCGGCGCCTTCGACCACTCGCGGACCCGGTTCCCGCTGCGCGGCGCCCACGCCCGGACGAAGTGCGCGAAGTGCCACGGCGAGGGCGAGCGCCGCGTCGCCGCTCCGCGGTTCGACGCGTGCGCGATCTGCCACCGCGATCCGCACGACGGCAAGGCGACGATCGCCGGGCGCGTGGCCCACGACTGCATCGTCTGCCACGACGAGCGCGCCTTCAAGCCGTCGACGTTCACCGTCCGTGACCACGCGAAGACCGGCTATCCGCTCGAGGGGGCCCACGCCCGCACCGCGTGCGCGGCGTGCCACAGGCCCGCCGTGTCGCCCGCGGGTGCGCCGCGCGCCCCCGGATCGGACGTCAGGTTCCGGATGGACCACGCGCGCTGCACCGACTGCCACGAGGATGCGCATGGCGGACAGCTCGCGAGCGACGGCCGGCCGGCACCCGACTGCGCCGAGTGCCACGACGTCGCCGCATTCCGGCCGTCGCGCTTCGGCCGCGCGGAGCACGCCCGCCTCCGGCTGCCGCTCGAGGGGCGGCATGCCGAGATCGAATGCCGCGCCTGCCACGGTCCGGACCGCCGGGGTCTGCCCGCGCTGCCGGGCCGCGACGTGCTGGGCCGCGCGGGCGTCGCCGTCCGGCTCGACGACGCGCGCTGCGCCTCGTGCCACGCCGATCCGCACGACGGCCGGCTGACACCCACGGGCACCGACTGCGCGGCCTGCCACGACGCCTCGACGTTCCGCCCGTCCCGCTACGACTCCGAGCGCCACCGCGAGGCGCGCTTCCCGCTCGAGCAGGCCCACCGCACGGTCCCGTGCGTGCTGTGCCACCGCGAGCTCGAGAACCGCGCCCGGCCGAAGAGCACGCTCGTCGCCGCACCGGGCCGGCCCGCGGGAGGCCTGACGTTCGCGGTTGCGAAGCAGGAGTGCCGCGACTGCCACGACACGCCCCACGGCAGCCAGTTCGACACGCGGGAGGGAGGCGCCGCCTGCTCGACCTGCCACGACCAGGGTGCGTTCCGGCCCGCGAGCCGGTTCGACCACGACCGGGACGCCCGGTTTGCACTGGGCAAGGCGCACCGAAAGGTGGCCTGCGCCGAGTGCCACAAGGCTCCGGCCGAAGGCCGGCCGGTCGTCTACCGCCCGCTGGACGGCCGCTGCCGCGCGTGCCACGGCCCGGGGCGCGGCGCGCCCGCGCTCCCCGACGACGCGGAGGGCGCGGACGCGCGGAGCGGCCGCGGTCAGAAACGCCAGCTCAGCGTCAGGTAGACCTGGTCGTACTCCTGGCCTTCACCCGTCGATCGCTCGGCGTCGAGAAGCAGGTAGATCGAGCGCGTGACGAGCAGGTCGATGTCGAAGCCGTACCACGGCAGGCTGCGCGGCTCCCCGACACCGTCGACCGGCTCGTCGTCGCGTCGGCCGGCCTCGAGGCCGACCCGCAGCCGCTCGCCGAACGGCACGTCGACACCCAGCACGTGGAGCCAGCCGTCGTACAGGGCGTTCGTGTAGCGCGTCGAGCGCGTGCGCAGCCCGAGCCGGGCCGCCGTCAGGCGCTCGAGCCGGGTCGTCAGCGTCCAGCTGTCGGAACTTCCCGCGGCGCCTCCGTTCGCGCCGCGGAAGCGCAGTCCGACACGAAAGCGCTCGAACGGGCGGACGTTGACCCCGGCCCAGTAGCCCTGGCGGCTGCTGTCGTCGAACTCGGTCTCCGGCGTCGTGCGGTCGCGATACAGCCGCACGTTCTGGCGGTCGTCCCAGCCCGCGTCGACCACGATCCGGTCCGACAGCCTGTATCGCCCGAAGACGAACGTCGACGTCGGTTCGAGCGTGCTCTGGCCCGAAGCCGCGCGCCAGCCGCGGTTGATGTCGATCTCCTGGATCAGCGAGACGAACAGCCGCTGCGTCCGGTAGCGGCCCTGGAGGTACAGGAACTCGCGGTTGATCTCCCCGCCGACGTACGAGCCGATCACCCCCGCGGTGCCCTCCCACCCGCGACGCGGGTCGCGCTCCGAGCGCGCCTGCAGGTACGCGCCGTACTGCCGCGTCCCGGTCGACACGGACATCGTGGCGGGATCGGGTTCGGAGCCGACGAAGGCGCCGGCCCCCCAGCGCGGCCGCTGGTACTCGGCCAGCGCGCCGTCGAACAGGCTGATGCCGGCCAGTGCCTGGGAGAACTGGCGTCCGACGGAGACCCGCCACGGCGTGCCCGCGGGATACCACTCGACGGACGCGCGATAGACGCGCGTGCGATTGACGGTCTCGTCCGTTGCGTCCCGGTACGTGCGGCGCACGCGCGTGTCGAGATGCACGCCGAGGCCGCTGCCGCCGACGTCGCTGCCGTCGAGGCGCACGGTCAGGGCCGGCTGCGAGAATCCGCCGCCGGTGTCGGCGCGGTCACGGACCGCCAGCCAGGCGAGGCCGACCCGCCCGCGCAGACCCGCCTCGCGCAGGCGTTCGCGCAACGGCGTGCGTGGCGCACGGGGCGGCGGCGGAGCCGGCGGGGCCGGCTCCGGCGGGGCGACGACGGGCGTGACGCTCTTCCGGGCGACGAGGCGGACCTCGTCGCCGATCGCGACGCGCTCGCCGACGGGGGCGCCGTCCTGGGGCACCAGCACCGCACGGTGTCCCGAGACCTCGCGCACCTCGAGCACCAGCACCACGTGGCCGTCCCGCACGACGTCCACCCGGTCGCCGACGACGACGCCGGACCGGGCGCCGGCGTCGATGTAGACCGAGCTGCCGCTGACGTACGTCACGCGGGCCCGGTAGGTGGCGAGCTGTTCCTCCGCGCGCGACGGCGCGCCAGGCGCGAGCGCCAGCGCGAGCGCGAGCGCGAGCGCGACGGACCTCCCCCGGCCCGTCACGGCTTGCGCCCGTCCGGATGGCAGGAGTAGCAGGCCTGGCTGTCGTACCGGTAGCCCGCGACGTCCTTGTGCTGGTTGTCGGTCTTGTTGCGGTCGGAGTGCGGGTGGCAGCCGAAGCAGGAGAACACCGCGAAGTTGTTGGGCTGCACGTGGCAGTCGCTGCAGCGATCCCACTTGCCGCGGTGCTTGCCGGAGTAGATCGGGAACCACGGGTCGTGGTCGAAGTTCGCCCCGGCCCAGCCGCTCGTCGTGTGGCACTGGGTGCAGTCGGTCGGGAAGCCCGCCGCGGCGTGGTTCGGGTCGGTCGTCCGCTCGTAGTCGTCCCGGTGGCACGCGTAGCAGTCCGTCGGCGTGCCGGCGTAGACGCCGCCGGCATGGCACGCGGTGCAGTCCAGCGCACGGTGGGCGCCGGTCAGCGGGAAGTTCGTCGCGTCGTGGTCGAAAGTCGCTCCGGCCCAGCTGGAGGTGTCATGGCACGCGACGCAGTCGGTCGGGAACCCCGCCGTGACGTGGTTCGGGTCGGTCGTCCGCTCGTAGTCGCCCTGGTGGCACGCGTAGCAGTCCGTCGGCGTGCCGGCGTAGACGCCGCCGGCGTGGCACGCGGTGCAGTCCAGCGCACGGTGGGAGCCGGTCAGCGGGAAGTTCGTCGCGTCGTGGTCGAAGTTCGCTCCGCCCCAGCCGCTCGTCGTGTGGCACTGGGCACAGTCGGTCGGGAACCCCGCCGTGACGTGGTTCGGGTCGGTCGTCCGCTCGTAGTCGCCCTGGTGGCACGCGTAGCAGTCCGTCGGCGTGCCGGTGTAGACGCCGCCGACATGGCAGCGGGTGCAGTCCACCGCGAGATGGGCGCCGGTCAGCGGGAAGTCCGTCAGCGCGTGGTCGAAGTCGGCATCCTTCCAGCCGGTCGGACCGTGACACAGGGCGCAGTCGGTCGGGAATCCCGCCGCACCGTGGTCGGGGTTCGTCGTCCGCTCGTAGTCGGCCTGGTGGCACGAGAAGCAGTCGACGCTCGTGCCGCTGAACGTGTCGCCGACATGGCACTGCGCGCAGTCGAGCCCGCGGTGGGCACCGACGAGCGGGAAACCGGTCAGCGCGTGGTCGAAGCGGGCGGTCGTCCAGCCGATCGGCGTGTGGCAGGCCCCGCAGTCGGTCGGGAAGCCGCTGTTCACGTGGTCCGGATCGGTCGTCGCCCGGTAGTCGTCGATGTGGCACGTCTCGCATTCCGGTGCCAGCCCGACCCAGCGACGCGCGCCCGCCGGCTGGGGCGTATGACACGCCTCGCAGTCGGCCGCGAGATGGCTGCCGACCAGCGGAAAGCGCGTCTCGGTGTGCATCTGCACGAAGTTGCGCCGGTCGATGAACGAGCGCGGCACGTGGCAGCGCGCGCAGTCCGGTCCGAGCTCGCCGAGGTGCACGTCCTGGTGACAGGCGTTGCAGTCGGTCGGCGCGTCGGCGAAGACCAGCGACGCGTGACACGCCCGGCAGTCCGCGGTGCGGTGCGCCCCGACCAGTTCGAAGCGCGACAGCCGCCCGTGGTCGAACTCGGGACTGATCCGCGCCGGCTTCCAGCCGTCGTCGCCGTGGCACAGCGCGCAGTCCTCGATGAAGTCGCCGTGCGGGTAGTCCTCGTCGTCGTCCTGCGCCGCGGAGATCCGGCCCGCGGCCGAAAGACAGCACGCGATCACGGCGAGCGCGACGACCGGACCGCGGAACGCGACGACGCGGCCGCACCCGGTTTCCCGGGTCCGTTTCGCTGACATGGGAAGCCCTCTTGGTTCGCCGCGCGGCGCCGGGCATGCGCCACGCGTTCCCTCCATCCCTCGTCCCGCGGGGGTCCGGACCGCGGCGAGCGCCTCGGGGACCGGTCCGGCCGAACCCTTCGGGACGACAGGATTATCCCCCGGGGTAACGTGGCGTGTCGAGCCGGTCCGGGCAAGCGGGGGCCGGCCGTGGCGGCCGCACGCGGCCCGGCGGGACGGCCGCGACCGCCCGCACTAGTCCGCGACGATCCGCCGCACTGCGGAGACGACGATCTCGTCCTCGCCTTCGAGCAGGGTCCGCGGATCGAGCAGCACGCGGCCCGCCTCGACGCGCGCGACGACCGGCGGCTCGTGCCCGCGAAGCCGGCGGGCCAGCTCCTGCTCGTCGAGCCCGTCGACGCCGAGCGCGACGAGCCGCGTGGGCAGCGCCTGCTCGGGTGCCGCCCCGCCGCCGACGCGGCCTTCCCCGTCGATCACCGCCGCCCGGACGCGGTTGCCGAGCGCCAGGAGCGCGTCCGCGAGCCGGACGGCGCGCGTCTCGAGCTGTTCGGGCGACGCGGCGAGCATGCGCGCCACCGGCGGGCCCTGCGCCCCGGGGTCGGGGACGAGCCACGCGCGGCAGGTCCACGACAGCGCGGCGAGCGTCAGCTTGTCGCAGCGCAGCGCGCGCGCGAGCGGATTGCGCGCGCAGCGGGCGACCAGCTCCCGCCGTCCGACGAGGATCCCCGCCTGCGGTCCGCCGAGCAGCTTGTCGCCGGAAAAGCAGACCAGGTCGGCTCCGTCGGCGAGCAGCTGCTCGACCGACGGTTCGCTGTCCGGCCCGGGTGCGTCGCGATACAGGCGTCCGCAGCCCTGGTCGACGACGAGCGGCAGTCCGTGGTCCGCGGCGATCGGAGCCAGCTCGCGCACGCCGACCTGCCGCGTGAACCCGACGATCCGGTAGTTGCTCGGCCACACCTTGAGCAGCAGCGCGACGTCACGGCCGCAGACGCGTGCGTAGTCGTCGGGATGCGTCCGGTTGGTCGTGCCGACCTCGACCAGGCGCGCCCCGGAGCGCTCGAGGATCTCCGGCACGCGGAAGCTGCCGCCGATCTCGACCAGCTCCCCGCGGCTGATCGCCACGCCGCGGCCGAGCGCGAGCGTGTTGAGCGCCAGCAGCAGCGCCGCGGCGTTGTTGTTCACCGCGAGCACGCCGTGGTCAGGAAACAGCAGCTCGAGCCACGGCGCGACGTGGGCCTGCCGGCTGCCGCGCCGTCCCGAGCCGAGGTCGAACTCGAGATCCGAGTAGCAGGCGGCGACCCGTGCGACGTGCTCCGCCGCCGCCGGCGCCAGCGGAGCGCGCCCGAGGTTGGTGTGCACGACCACGCCGGTGGCGTTGACGACGCGCCGCGGCCCCGGCCGGTCGAGCCGCTCGAGCCGCGCCCGCACGGCGCGGGCGAGTTCCTCGTCGGCGGGCGGAGGCGCGCCGTCCGCGACCCGGCGCCGCGCGCGCTCGAGCTCCGCGCGGGCCGCGTGGACGATCGCGCGATGCGCCCAGCGCTCCGCCAGCTCCCGGACCTCCGGCCGCGCGAGCAGCCGGTCGACACCGGGCAGGCCGGCGCGGCGGTCCCCGGCGGCGCGGCTCATCGGGCGTTCTCCAGCGTCCGGGCGGTGCGCTCGAGGAACGGATCGCCCGGCGCCCGGCCCCGCAGCGTGGCGAGCAGGCGCCGCGCCTCGTCGTCGCGCCCCTGCTCGCGCAGCAGGGCCAGCGCCCCCTCGACCGCGTCGCGGCGCGTCGGTGCGAGCGCGAGGGCCTGGCGGAACGCGGCGAGCGCGGCGTCCGCGTTGCCGCGGGCGCGCTCGACGCGACCGAGCAGCTCCCACCCCTCGGCGTCGTCGGGACGGCGCTCGAGGTACCGCCCGAGGCGCGCCGCGGCCTCGTCCTCGAGACCGGCGCCGAGTTCGGCCGCGGCCAGCCGCGTCTCGAGCCCGACGTATCCCGGCAGCAGACCGGACAGGCGGAGCCACAGGTTGCGCGCCTCGAGGTGGCGGCCCCGCTCCTCGAGGAACGTCGCGTAGAGCCGGTAGCCGAGATAGAACGTCGGCTGGACCTCGATCAGCCGGCGGAACACCTGCTCGGTGCCGGGATCGTCGCCGAGCGCCTGGCGTGCCCGCGCCAGCCGGAGCAGGAACTGCGGATTGTCGGGATCCCGCTCGAGCAGGCGCTCGACGAGCCGGGCGGCGGCCTCGGCCTGTCCGGCGAGCAGCAGCTCGCGCGTGCGCTGGAACCGGTCGTAGTCGTCGATCGCCTCGCGCGGCGAGCGCCCTTCACGCGCGGGCAGCGGGTCGTCGTCGCTGCCGGCCTCGCCGCGATCGGCCCCGCCGCCGCCGGCGACGTAGCCGAGCGACTCGAGCCGGGCGATCGTCTCCGGATCGGTCCCGCCGCCGAAGCCCGCCGCGGCCGCGAGCCGCGTCGTGTCGACGATCCGCCGCGCGATCTCGCGCAGGGTCGCGCCGAGCCGCGCGACGTCGTCCGGCCGCGCGCCCGAGAGGTCGCGTCCCTCGCCCGGATCGTCGGCGAGGTCGTAGAGTTCCGGGCGGGTCCCCTCGATCAGCTTGAGGTCCGCCTCGCGCAGCGCGTAGAGCGCCGACCAGCCGAACTCCTCGTGCGGGTAGAGTGTCTCGGCGTAGACCGGACCGGCGGCGCCTTCGGCCAGCAGGTCGCGTCCGTGCAGGCCGGCCGGCGGCTCGAGCCCGAGCAGCCCCAGCGCCGTCGGCAGCACGTCGACGAGGCTGGCCGGCCCCTCGATCACGGTCCCGGGAGCGATCCGTCCGGGCGCGCGCAGCAGGAACGGGACGTGCAGCGCCTCCTCGTAGAGCAGCAGTCCGTGTTCCTGCTCGCCGTGGGTGCCGAGCCCCTCGCCGTGGTCGGCGATCGCGATCACGACCGTGCGGTCCGCGATCCCCAGCTCGTCGAGCGCATCGAGCAGGCGGCCGACCATCGCGTCGGTGAACTCGATCTCCCCCGAGTACGGATCGCCCCGGTGACGCCGCGCGTACTCGGCCGGCGGCGCCCACGGCGTGTGCGGATCGTACAGATGCACCCAGAGCAGGAACGGCTCGTCGGCGTGCCCGCGCAGCCAGGACAGCGCCCGCGCGACGACCTCGTCCCCGCGCCGCGTGTTGCGCCGGCGTCCGTCGGGCGCGTGGCCGTAGTCGTCGTCGTACAGCTCGAAGCCCTGCGCGAGGCCGAACATGCCGGCCGTCGTGAACGACGCCGAGACGGCCGCCGTGCGCCGGCCGTGCCGGCGGACGATCTCGGCCAGCGTGGTCACGTCGTCCGGCAGCCGGAAGCGCGCGTTGTTGCGCACCCCGTGGCCCGGCGGGTACAGGCCGGTCAGGATCGACGCGTGCGCCGGCGTGGTCAGCGGAACGGTGCTCCAGGCGCGACGCACGAGCGCCCCCTCGCGCGCGAGCCGTTCGAGCGCGGGGGTCGATGCGGGCGAGTCCGGCGCGTACGCGCTGACATGGTCGGCCCGCGTCGTGTCGAGCGTCACGAGCAGCACCGAGTCGAGCCCGCGCGGGCGCGACGCGCCGCCGCAGCCTGCGGCGGCGATCGCGAGCAGGATGAGTGCGGCGCCGCGCGCGGCGCGCGGGCCGGCCGGGCGGCGCGCGGCCGGAATTCCGTTCTCGTTCGGCATCGGTCGCTCCCGTGCGCACGCCGCGGCGGAACGCACGGGCGGGATTGTAGCGCGGCCGCGCGTCCCGTCCCCCGGCCGGGTGCGCGCCGCGCGCCCGCGTGGCCGCCACGGCGGCGCGGGCCCATCTTCTGCGGGGGAGACCGCCCTCCACGCGGCGGGCGGCCGGAGAGCGCCACGTGAGCGACACCCGTTTCACGCCGACGAACATCCGTGCCGATCTCGACACGCTGACCAAGCTGATGAAGCGCCTGTCGGTCGAGTACGAGATGTTCTTCAGCCAGCAGGTGCGCTGGCCTCCGTGGCAGCGTCAGGCCGAGTGCGACGCGATCATCCGCCACTACCAGAAGAACCCGCCGCGCCAGACCGCCGACCGGTTCCGCTTCAACACGCTGGTCCACCGCTACCGCACCACCCTCGAGCGGTTCTCGCGCCGGCGCCGGCAGCTCGAGGAGAAGGGCATGATCGAGCGGCGCGGCCAGCGTCGCTCGGCGCTCGCCGAGCGGGAGAGCGTCGACGTCCACCGTCCGCAGACGCTCGTCTCGCAGACCGCCCGCGCCGGCCGGGCCCAGGGCGACCAGGTGCGCGACCTGTACCGCGCCTACCGCGACGCGCGCCGCGCACGCGGCCAGGAGATCCGCAAGCTGACCTACGCGCCGTTCGCGGAGAAGATCGAACGGCTGCTGAGCAAGGCCCGGGCGCAGGCCGGCGGCCGGGACGTCGAGCTGCAGCTGACCGAGGCCGACGGCCGGGTCACCGTCGCGGTCCGGCCGGTGCGGCGCAAGTAGCCCGGAACGGCGTATCCTTGGTCCGGCCCGGTCCCCGCCGCGCGGGCGGGGCCGACGCCCGGAGGTTCCGATGCGCCGACTCGCCACCGTCCCGCTGATGATCGCGCTCGCGCTGGCCCTCGGCTGGCCCGCCGAAGGCCGCTCGAAGCGGCGGGAGGCCGCACCGACGGGCACGTTCCAGCTCGAATCGAAGCTGCTGGCCCGGATGCCGGACGTCGCCGAGGCGCTCGAGCAGACGCGGGCCCGGCCGAGCGACGCCCACGCCTGGCGCCACCTCGGGACGGTTCTCTCGCGCCGCGGCGCCCATGACGACGCGCTGCGGGCGTTCGACCGGGCGATCCGGCTCGACCGCCGCAACGCCGACGTGTGGACCGACCTCGGCGCGGCGCACATCCGCGCCGGGTCGCTCAGGGACGCGATCGAGGCCCTCGAGACCGCACTCGAGATCGAGCCGTTCCACGCGCTGGCGCACTACAACCTCGGCCTGGCCTACCAGGCACGGAAGCGCTACGACGACGCCCTCGAGGAGTTCAAGGCCGCGCTGCTGCTCGAGCCGGACCTCGGCGACCCGCAGAAGAACCCGGCGGCGGCGATCAACCCGGCGCTGCCGTACGTGCGCCTGGCGGTCTACCTCGAGACGACCGGCGCCACGCCGTCGCTGTTCTCGTCGGACGTCGCGGAGCAGACCGAGGGCGAGCCCGGGCAGGGCGACGGGCGCTAGCCCGCGTCCTGCGCGGCGGCGTCCGGCTCGCGCGTCTCGAGCCCGTAGAGCACGAGGTCGAAGAACGCGTCGCGCAGGCCCGACCGGTCGCGCGCGCGGCCGGGCGCGGTGTCGTCGCGGCCGAACAGCTCGGGAACCGTCAGCGCGTGGATCATCGCCTGGATCGCGGCGGCGACCGCGCGGCGCGGCCCGCGCGGGGCGAACACGCCGCGGCGCTCGCCGTCCTCGAGGATCTCCGCGATCAGGTCGCGCTCGCGGCGCCGGAAGCTCCGCTCCTGGGCCAGCGTCAGCGCCGAGATCTCCTCGCCGATCTCGCGGCGGACCCCGTGCAGGTCCTTGAGGTCGCGCAGCACCTCGAGTCGCGCGTCGAACACCGCGCGCAGCGCCTCGCGCGGGTCGCGGGCCCGGCGCGCGGCGCGGCGCATCGCCGCGAGCATCCGCTGCTCCTCGCGCTCCATGACCGCGTTGAACAGCGCGAGCTTCCCGCCCGGGACGTGGTAGTAGAGTGCGCCCTTGACGACACCGAGTTCGCGGGCGATCTCGACGAGCGACGCGCGACGGTAGCCGTCGCGGGCGAAATGGCTGCGTGCCACGTCGAGAATCCGCTCGCGGGTGAGCTTGGCCATCGGTTGTCCTCGCCCTCGCCCGAGCCCCGGGCCATTTTGACCGATGGCAGACAGGAGTCAAATCCGGTGCACGCTGCGCTCTCCCGTTTCGGACGGATGTCCCTGGCCGCCGCCGCGCTGACGGTGGCCGTCGCCTACGGCGTGTCGCCCGGCCCCGCCGCCGTCGCGGCGGACGAGGCGTGGGCGGCCCCGCTGCCGCCCGCCCTGCCGTGGGACGGTGCCAGCCGGTCGCTGGTCCGGCCCCCCGGCGATCCGTGGCTCACCCCCGCCGAGGCGAGCGGATTCGCCGAGTCGGCCGGTCTGGACGGTGCGCGGGCGTTCCTCGCCCGCCTCGACGCGGCCAGTCCCGACCTGCGCGTGCTGCCGCTCGCCCACAGCGCCGGCGGGCGGCGGCTCGACGTCGTCCTCGCGACCCGCGGCCTGGCCGACGGAGGGCTCGAGGCGCTGCCGCCGGGCCGGCCGGTGGTGCTCGTCCAGGCCGGGATCCACGCCGGGGAGATCGACGGGCTCGACGCGGGGCTGATGCTGCTGCGGGACCTTGTCCCGGACCACGGCGCCGACGACCTGCTCTCCCGCGTCACGCTGGTCTTCGTGCCGGCGCTCAACGTCGACGGACTGGCCCGCCCGTCGCGCTGGGGGCGGATCAACCAGCGCGGCCCGCGGCATGCCGGCTGGCGGACCAACGACCGGAACCTGAATCTCAACCGCGACTACACGAAGCTCGACACGCCGGAGGTGCGGGCGGTCGTGGGGCTGCTCGACGCGCTCGACCCGCTGCTGTACCTCGACCTCCACGTGACCGACGGCGCCGACTACCGCTACGACATCACGTTCGGCTGGAACGGTCCGCACGGCTGGTCGCCCGGGACGGCGCGCTGGCTCGACGCCGTGCTGCGGCCCGCCGTATCGGCCGACCTCGAGCGGGCGGGACACGTTCCCGGGCCGCTGATCTTCGCCGCGGACCGGCTCGACATCCGGCGCGGCGTCGTCGCGTGGACCGCCTCGCCGCGCCTTTCCAACGGCTACGGCGATGCACGGCACGTGCCGACGATCCTGGTCGAGAACCACTCGCTCAAGCCGTTCGGGCAGCGGGTGCTCGGCACGCGCGTGCTGCTCGAGAGCGTGCTGCGGCTCGTCGCCGACCGGGGCGCCGGCCTGGCCGCGGCCCGTGACGCCGACCGCGCCCTGCGCCGCTCGCCGCTGCCGCTCGGCTTCGCCCGGCGCGACGAGCCCGCGGGCACGATGCGCTTTCTCGGCGTCGCGCAGCGCATCGAGCTGTCCGCGATCACCGGCGCGCCCGTGGCACGCTGGACCGGGAAGCCCTGGGACGGCGAGGTCCCGGTCGTCGCGATCGACGTGCCGCGCCCGGTCGCCGAGCGTCCCTCGGCGTACTGGATCCCGCCGGCGTGGACCGAGGCGATCGAGCGGATCCGCCTGCACGGGATCCGCCACGAGGTCGTGGACGCCGAGCGGCAGCTCGACGCACAGGTCGCCCGGCTCGAGGACGCCAGGCTCGACGGCGAGGTCTACGAGGGGCGCGTGCGGGTCCGCGCCGGCGTCACGTGGACCGCCCGCCGCGTCGTGCTGCCCGCAGGGACCGTGCGCGTCCCCACCGATCAGCCCCTCGGCGACCTGGCGATGCTGCTGCTCGAGCCCGAATCGCCCGACTCGCTGTTCGCGTGGGGGTTCTTCCCCGGCGTGCTCCAGCGGACCGAGTACGCCGAGGCCTACGTGATGGAGCCGCTCGCCGCGCGGATGCTGGCCGCCGACCCCGCCCTCGCCGACGAGTTCCGGCACAGGCTGGCCACCGATCCCGAGTTCCGCGGCAGCCCGCGCGCCCGGCTCGAGTTCTTCTATCGCCGCACACCGTACTGGGACGAGCGCTACATGGTCTACCCGGTGGTGCGCACCATGCCGTCGCGAACACCCGAGGCGGGACCCGGCCTGCGGTGATCATCCACGGCCCGTCCCCGGCGCCGCCTGCCGCGCGTCCGCCCCCCTTCGATTGCCTTCAGCCGGTCCGCCCTCGACAGTCCTTGCAGGGGGGAGGAGTGTCTCACGGACGTTGGCAGAGAGGGATCCTCCTCCTGACGACCGCACAATTATCTCAGCCGAAGAGTGTCAACCTCGAGAGCGGGAACGGGCCACGGCCGGCGTGCCCCGGGGGGGCCGCGTCAGGCCAATCGCTTCCCCGACGGTGAAGGCCCGGAGCGCCCGTAGGCGCAGAGGGGCTTCGTCCGGCGAAGATCCGATTAGACTGAGCCGATCGACAGCAGCCTCCTTATTCCTTATCCGAACTCCGATTCTGCTCCAAAGCGTCGACGCGTGGCTCCAGCACTCGACCTCCACGCAGGCCTATCACGCGTCCGTTGAAGAAGTTATAGTCGAGATCTCTCGGCTGAACGGCGCTTCCATCCGATCTTAAGACATACAGGCCCGACGCCCAGACATCACCTGTGCGCTCGTAGAACACCGTGCATCGATTCGCGTTATTCGACCTGTCAAGTTCGCACTTGATCCAACAGCCTCCCTTCTCCCCGCCCACCCACGTGGCGTCCTGTGGCACCTTCGATGGGCGCTGAGGAGCTTTCGGCCGCTGACACGACAGCGCGGTAAGGAGCCCAAGAAGAATTACGATGTGCAACGGGAGTCGATACCGCATGATCACTCCTCCTCATCAGGAGGCTCATAGCGATAAACGGTGTCCGCGATCTCCTGCAGCTCCTCGATTACGTTGCGGGGAGAGTTGATGAGCGTAACCGGCGTGTCGACGCCGCCAGCTTCTAGGACATCTTCACAGAACGTTGCGCAGTTGTTGCCGGTGAGAGAATACGGTTCGCCTTGACCGGCCTCGGTAGTTGCCTGCAGCCCTTCGGCGTACTCAAGCATCGACGCGAAGTCCGCGTCTTGGAAGTCGGCCCCCTCGACCGCGCCTCGTTGTCCGAATTTTTTCGACAAGGCCTGCATGAGATTGTCCATCGACTCCTGGGTTGGACGCTTGTCCTCGCCCATGACCACGTCCGGAATTGTATCGGTTTGGACCAAGCCATGCTCTTCTGCGTCGTATCGACCGTACTCAAAGTACCTCGTAAGCCCGGAGTCAGGGTCAATGAGCACAACCCCCGAGTGCCCGAGTCGTCGACGCCCGACAGGCGTCTTTACCATGTAGTCTGGATACGTCACGATGAGAGCGGCGCGACCGTCGGGATCAATGAAGCCAATGGGATTGTTGAACGTGTAGGTGTAGCGATTCCAGGATTGTGGCGATCCTGGTCGAGCGCTGCTGGCGAGAGGATCGACACTCAGGAACCGCCCGAGACTGCTCCCGCAATACCTCGCCACCATATAGTCCAGCCCGAGCACCTCATCCCGCTCGTGTCCCGTGAACTTCATCCGCCCGGCAGCAGGTCCCGCCAGCTCGACCCCGAACGGCGTGAACTTCACCTCC
>RFIB01000014.1 GCA_003695625.1 Acidobacteriota bacterium
CGAGGTGGCCTCGCGCGAGCCGCTCCTGCGCGAGGCGCTCGACCTGGCTCTCACGGCGTTCTTCGGCGAGGAGTTCCCGCTCGACGCCTGGAGCAGACTCGGTGCCGCCGCCGGGACCACGGCGCCGGCCGACGCGCCACCGTCACCCCTCATGCGCATCGCGCGGGAACGGCTGGACCAGGCCGGGCACGGAGGCTCCGGGCGCGTCGTCGCTGTCTGGCGCCCTTCGCTGGCCGGCGGACGCCTGGTCCCCGACCCGCCCGCGGGCGATGCCGGGCCGCTGCTCGTCGACCTGCTCGAGCCGGAGCTGGACGGGGCGCCCTGGCCGGCCGGCATCCTGCTCGTCGCAAGCGATGCGCGGGCCGCACGCCTCGTCGCCCGCTTCACGCTCGAGGCCCGCACCACCGGACGCCCGCCCGACCTGGCCGCGCTGGCGAGGGAGGAAGGACTGGATCCGGACCGGGTGGACTGGATGCGCGCGGCCGTCAGCGGCCGGCGCTGACGACGCGTCAGCGCGCGCGGGGCGCCGGCAGCTCGCGCAGACGTCCCGTCCGGTTCGCCTCGAGCACCTCGACCGGAAAACCGTCGAGACCGTCACGCAGTTCGGCGGGGAGCAGCTCCTCCGGCGCCTTGCCCCGCTCGTCATCCTCGAGATCGTCCGCCTCGATCCGGGCGCGGATCTCCTCGAGGGCCTGCTCGCGGGCCAGCGCGCGCAGGCGGAGTTCCTCGCGGGCCAGCGTCATCGCGTCGACGAAACGGATCCACCCGCCCGCGTCCCAGGCCAGGCCGACGGCCCCCTGCCGCACCGACCCCTTGCTCGAGGGCCAGCGCCAGCGCACGGCCGATCCGGGCGGGACGACCGAGATCCGGCCCCCGGACGCCGCCACGACCCGCGCGAGTTCCTCCGGGGCGGCGTGGAGCAGGCCGGCCTCGTCGATCTCGAACCGTTGCAGCGGGTAGGGCAGCTCGAACCGGCGCCACGTGGCGGGCGTGCAGGTGGCGACCGGCTCGCCGCCGCGGGGAAACGCCTCGAGGATCGACGGTCCGCACGCGCGGCCGGCGCTGCGCAGCCCGGTCCGGGCGTCGACGAGCACGCGCATCAGGCCCGGCGGTCGCGCGAACTCCTCGGCCGGCCGATCGCCCTCCGGCGGGCCGAGCCCGAGTTCGAAGAAGCGGATCCAGATCGGCAGGGCCGCGCGCGCGCCGGTCTCGCCGCGCCCGAGCGTCGCGTTCGACGAGGCGTGTCCGACCCAGACGCCGACGGCGATCGACGGACTGAAGCCGACGAACCACGCGTTGGTGAAGTCGTCGGTCGTGCCGGTCTTGCCCGCCAGCGGCCGGCGGAGGATCCGCGCGGCGCGGCCGGTGCCGCGCTGGACGACGCCCTCGAGCATCGAGGTCATCATGCCGGCGATCTCCGGCGAGAGGACCTCGCGCGTGCGCGGCTCGGCCTTGAACAGTGTCTGCTGCGCGCGGTGCCGCACCTCGTTGACCATCCGCGGCTCGACGAGCACACCGCCGTTGGCGAACGCGGCGTAGGCACTGACCAGGTCGATCAGCCGGACCTCGAACGCGCCGAGCGCGAGCGACGGGTAGGCGCGCATCCGCGTCGCGATGCCGAGCCGCCGCGCCATCTCGATCGCGGGGTCGTATCCGATCGCGTCGAGCAGCCGCAGCGTCGGGATGTTGCGCGAGTGCTCGAGCGAATGGCGCAGCGTGACGAGGCCCTCGTAGTCGCGCTCGTAGTTCTCGGGCTGGTACGGCACCGGCGATCCGCGATCGACCACCGCCGTCGGCACGTCCCAGATCCACTGGTTGGGCAGCAGTCCCCGCTCGAGCGCGGCCGCGTAGATGAACGGCTTGAACGCCGAACCGGCCTGGCGGTGCGCCTGCATCGCAAGATCGAACTCGCTGACCGAGAAGTCCCGGCCCCCGACCAGGGCGAGGATCTCGCCGGTCGCGGCGTCGACGGCGATCAGCGCCGCGTCGGCGTCCGGGGCGGAGCCGAGTTCGAGCCGTGTCGGCCGGCCCTGGCCGTCGACCTCGATCACCCGCGTCGGGACGAGCGTCCCGGGGGCGAGCACGCGCTCGATCCGGCGCTCGCCCGTCCACGCGATCGCCTGCCGGTCCAGCTCGATCTCGCTGTCCGCGATGCGCACCCGTGCGAGCTGTCGCTTCGGGTCGACCTCGAGCACGAGCGCCGGGACGATGTCGTCCGGCTGCAGCCCCGCCGACCAGGCCGGATCCCGGTACGTCTCGGGCGACTCCCCCTCGGGCAGCGGGCGCCCCTCGGGCACCAGCCGGTGTCGCCGGCCGTAGAGGTCGAGACCGAACGCGACCGCCCGCTCGGCGGCGCGCTGGAGCCGGCGGTCGAGCGTCGTGCGGACGATCAGGCCTTCCTCGTAGAGCCCCTCCTCGCCGTAGTTCTCGAGCAGCCAGCGCCGGACCTCCTCGATGAAGTACGGCGCGAACGGGCGCTCGGGCGCCCGCTCGACGACCCCGAGGGGGGCGGCGGCCGCCTCGCGTGCCTCGGCCTCGCCGATGACGCCCTCGATGACCATGCGACGGAGAACGTGATTGCGGCGCTCGAGCGCGGCCTCGGGGCGGCGCAGCGGACTGAGTCCCTCGGGGCGCTGCGCGAGTCCGGCAAGCAGTGCGGCCTCGGGGAGCGTCAGCTCCCGCGCCGGCTTGCCGAAGTAGAACCGGGACGCCGCCTCGACGCCGTAGCGACCGTGCCCGAGGTAGATCCTGTTGCAGTACAGCTCGAGGATCTCCTGCTTGGAGTAGTGCTTCTCGATCTGGGTCGCGAGCACCGCCTCCTGGATCTTGCGCCAGATGGTCTTGCGCCGGTGCAGGAACTGGTCGCGCGCGAGCTGCATCGTGATCGTGCTCGCCCCCTCGACGCCGAAGCGCATCGTGCGCGCGGTGGCCACGATCGCGCGCGCCACGGCGATCGGATCGACGCCGAAGTGGCGTTCGAACCGGGGGTCCTCGATCGCGATCACCGCCTTGAGGTACCACGGGCTCATCCGCGACAGCGGGACCGGGATCCGGCGCTGGACCCCGAACGAATCGAGGAACGCGCCATCGCGGTCCTCGAGCACCGTGACCTGCGGCAGGTTGAAGACGTCGAGATGGGTCACCGACGGGATGTCCCGGCTGAGCAGGACGCCGGCGCCGACGCCGGAGGCGAGCGCGAGAACGTGGGCCCCGGCCAGGGCCAGCACGAGGCGCCGGTGGGTGCGGGTCAGGCGGCGGACCATCGCGCGGGATGGTACCAGCGCGGCGCCGCGCGTGCCCGCGTCAGCGATCCGGCTCGAGCACGACCGCGGTCCCGTAGACGGTCAGTTCGGCGGCGCCGCCGATCAGTTCGGCCGAGACGAACCGCACGGCGACGACCGCGTCGGCGCCGAGCTCCCGGGCCTGGTCGACCATCCGGTCGAGCGCCTGCTCGCGGGTCTCGGCCATCGCCTTGGTGTACTCCGGGATCTCCCCGCCGACGAGCATGCGCAGGAGCGCCATGATGTCGCGCGGCAGCGAGCGCGCGCGCACCGCGCTGCCGCGCACCAGCCCGCAGGTGCGGCGGATCCTCCGGCCGGGAACGTCGTCGCAGGTGACGAGGATCATCGTTCGACTCCGTCGTAGCGCTCGATCCGTCGGGCGCGCAGGCGGTCGGCGATCGCCGAGAGCAGCAGGAAGGCGAGGCCGGCGATCGTCGCCCCGCAGGCCAGCCGGATCCAGAGCGGGACCTCGTCGCTGAGCAGGAACCCGGCGAGACCGCCGAGCACCAGCGCCGCCGCGCCGGGGGCGAGGAGCGTCCAGCCGACGCCGGCCGACGTTCCGGCCGCAACGCGCAGGGCGAGCGCTTCCCAGTCGGCGTCGTCGACGGGCGGCGGGACGAGCGCCTGCCGGGCCGCGCCGCGCAGCGCGAGCAGCTGCTCGAACTCGCGGCGCAGCTCGGGATCGGCCTCGATGGCGCGGCGCAGCTCCGCCGCCCGGCCGGCGTCGATCTCGCCGTCGAGCAGCGCGGACATCAGGGCACGGATCTCGTCACGGGTCATCGCGGGTCTCCGTGGATCGTCCCCTGCAGGCCAGATACGGTTCGAGGCGCCGGCGCAGCCGCGCCCGTGCCCGATGGATCAGCGAAGCCACGGTGCCGTGACCGAGATCGAGGAAGCGCTCGATGTCCGCGTACGGCCAGTCCAGCACGTCGCGCAGCACGATCACCTCGCGCTCGACGGGACGCAGCTCGTCGATCGCCTCGTACAGCCGCGCCCGCAGCTCGCGCTGCAGCAGCAGCGCCTCGGGGCCGGCGCCGGTCGCGGCCGGGTCGGCGAGGCCCGCCTCCCGCCGCTCCTCGAGCGAGGCGTGCCGCCGGTGCGACAGGCGTCGCAGCCGGTCGAGGCAGGTGTTGCGCGTGATCCGCGCGAGCCAGGCCGACAGCGGGCGACGCGGGTCGTAGCGGCGGATGTTCAGCAGCGCCTTGGCCATCGCGTCCTGGACCGCGTCGAGGGCCTCCTCGCGGTTTCTCAGGTAGCCGAATGCAAGCGCGAACAGCGCCTCCCGATGCGCGGAGAGCAGCGTGCGCACCGCGGCCACGTCGCCGCGCCGGGCGCGCTCGACGAGCTGCCGCTCGGTCTCCTCGATGCCGGACTCCGCGCCTGCCGGAGGCGCGGCGCGGGCCGGCTCGATCCGGATCGCCTGGTCCATCTCGGCACCGTCTACGCGCCGGCCCCCGTCCTGTTGCGCGTCGCTCACGGGGCGCCCTCCGGAGCCCGGAGCGCCGCGAGCCGCCGTTCCTCCTCGTCGGCGTCGAGGATGCCGCGCCGTTCGTCGACGGACAGGACCAGCACCAGTCCGACGAGGAAGAACGCGGAGACCGACGCCACCGCCCAGCGCTGCGAGCCGGTCCAGCGGTGACCTCCCCGAGCAGCCACGGGCCGAGGAAGGCGGTGATCTTGCCGGAGAGCGCGAACAGTCCGAAGAACTCGGCGGTCTTCTGCCGCGGCAGGAAGCGGGCCATCAGGCTGCGCGAGGCCGACTGGTTCGGGCCGACGAGCAGGCCGAGCAGCGTGCCGGCGGCCCACAGGGCGGGCCGCCCGGGGGCGGCGGCGACGGCCAGCGCGGCGACGAACAGCCCGGCGAGCGACCACAGGACGGTGGTGCGGCCGCCGACGCGATCGTCGACGAAGCCGAACAGCCAGGCCCCGAGGCCGGCGGCGACGTTGAGCCAGATCCCGAACAGGATGATCTCCCCGAAGTCGAACCCGAAGGTCACGCCGGCGTAGATGCCGCCGAAGGCGAACGCCGCGACGAGGCCGTCGTTGTAGATCAGCCGCGCGACGAGCAGCCGGAGCGCCTGCGGGAAGCGCACCAGCCCGCGCAGCGCGCGCAGCAGGTTGGCCGACGCGTTGGGGTCGGGCGGGGCGGGTTCGCGCAGCAGCAGCAGCGCGGGGATGGCGAAGACGAGGAACCAGCCGGCGACGAGCAGGTTGGTCGCGCGGATGTTCCAGCCGGCGTCGGTCGAAAGCAGCGGCTCGAGCCCCGTTCCGGGCAGCCCGGTGAACAGGAACCCGCACACGAGACACAGCAGGCCGCCGAGGTAGCCGAGCGCCCAGGCGTTGCCGGACACGCGTCCGACGTCCTCGTTGTCGGCCAGCCCGGGCAGGAACGCGTTGTAGAACACCTGGCCCAGCTCGTACAGCGTGTTCGTCAGCACGAACACCGCCAGCGCGAGCAACGCGTGCGGCGGCGGGACGAACGCGAGCGTGGCGGTGCCCGCGATCGCGCCCAGCGTCAGGCCGACGAACCAGCGCCGGCGCGTCGCCCGGCGGTCGGCCAGCACGCCGAGCAGCGGCGAGAGGACGGCGACGAGCAGCGCCGAGGCGGCGACGCCGCGGGTCCACAGGCGGGTGCCCTGGACCGGATCGTCGACCATCGCCTTGGTGAACCAGAACGAATAGATGAAGGTCACGACCAGCGTGACGAACGCCGAGTTGGCGAAGTCGTACAGTGCCCACGCGAGACGTTCGCCGCGGCGGGCCGCCGCGGGGGTGCCGCTCATGGATGGCCCCAGCCGAGCTTGTCGCGCAGCGTCGTGAAGAACGTCCGTCCGGCGGGACGGATCAGCCGCACGCAGTGCCGCGCGCGCTCGACGTGGACCTTCTCTCCCCGCTCGAGTGCGATGCCGACCTGGCCGTCGACGGTGATCTGCACGTCGTTCGCCGCGTCGTCGTCGGCGATCGAGACGGTGAGGCGGGCGGAGCCGGGCAGGATCAGCGGGCGCTGCGACAGGCTGTGCGGGCAGATCGGCGTCGCGAGCAGGCAGTCGACCTCCGGGACGACGATCGGTCCTCCCGCGGCGAGGTTGTATGCCGTCGAGCCGGTCGGCGTCGCGAGGATGAGGCCGTCGGCGCGATAGTCCGCGACCCACTCCCCGTCGACGAACAGCGAGAGGGAGAACAGCCGGGCCAGGTCCTTCTTGGAGAACGTGACGTCGTTGAGCGCCGCGAGCGGCGGATCGTTCGTCTCGCCGTCGCGTCGCGCGGCGAGCAGGCGACGCGCGACGATCGCCGCCCGGCCGGCGAACACCGCGTCGAGCACCGCGTCGAGCTCGGCGCAGGTCGTCTCGGTCAGGAAGCCGAGCCGCCCGAGGTTGACGCCGAGAATCGGCGTCTCCCGGACGCCGACCGCGCGGGCGGTCGACAGCAGGGTGCCGTC
>RFIB01000015.1 GCA_003695625.1 Acidobacteriota bacterium
GCGCGGGCGGGCGGGGGGGGGGGGGGGGGGGGGGGGGGGGGGGGCGGTAGCGTCGCCTCGCGGGCCGCGTCCGACGCGGACCCGGGAGGATCACCCATGCGATACCTTTCCAAGTCGCCAACCTGCCTCGCTCTCCTGATGCTCCTGTCGTGTACACTTCCTGTTCTCGGAGCGCGGATCGTGGATGTGTCTCACTGTCATGATCTCTGGGTCCAGGAGGCGAATGCCTGCGGCGACCAGTGCACGCCCGACGGCCTTCACCCGAGCGCACACTGCATGGCTGACTGCATGCCGGGAGCAACGACGAATCTGATCAACTGCCTGACCGCCGCGACGACCAGCCTGTTCGCGCGTGACTTCGTCTACGTCGAGGGCACGGCGACGCCCAGCGGGGTCGTGTACAGGTTCCAGAAGCCCGCCGGATTCGGCAGCGTGGTCCGCATGACGATCTACAACGGCAGCGGCACCGCGATCACCTCGTTCGCCGACGCGGCGGTGAGACTCAACGGCGTGCTCGTGGCGGACCATGTCGACTTCTCGGGCCGGACTGCCTTCGACCGCGACGTCGTGCTCGTCGAGGGCGAGAACGAGCTGCGGATCGATGCGGCCCCGGGGGAATGGGGTGCCCTCGTCGTCGTGCTTGCGAACGATGCGTTCGCTCCGCCGAACTGATCGCAAGGCGCGGCCCGCCTCTCGACGAACGTTCGGGAGGCGGGCTTCCGCAGTCGTCCCGGCGCTGGCCGCCGCGATTCTCGCCGGCGCGCTCCCGGCAGGAGCTTCGGAGCCGGTCGTCGAGCACGCGGTGGAGGTCCATCGGTTCATCCGGCGGGTGTCGTTTCATCCGGCGTCGGACGACCCCGCGGACGTGGCTGCCTGTGCGCGGCTCTCGGCATCCGACATCACGGTCCGCCTGGCGGGGGGCCGCCGGGTGACGCCCCGCTCGCTCGAGTACGATCGCCGGCCGCTGCTCGTCGCGATCGTGGCCGACATCAGCGAGCTGACGGGAGGACCCGCCTACTACGAGGAACTCCGCAAGGCCGTTCGCCGCATCCGTGAGGGCCTCGCAGCGGAGGACTTCGTCTCCGTCGCGGTGTCCAGCGACGGGTTCTGGATAACCGTCCCTCCGACACCCGCCGGACGGTTCGCTCCCCCGCCCCTCCCGCAGCGGCGCCAGGCGACGTTCTTCGATCAGCAGATGGAGTCCCGGGACCTCGAGGCTCTGCTGGGATTGCTCAGGCTCCTCGCCGCATGGCCCGGACGCACGGCTCTCGTGTATGTCGGGGACGGACTCACCTTCCCGCCGGGGGGCGTCACGGCATCGGTGGACGATCTGGTCGAGCTGCTGGAATCGGGCGGGACCGTCGTCTCGGCTGTCGGCAAGTGGATGCCGGGGTGTCCGGCCGGCGACATGCCCGGCGACGCGGGACCGGCCCTTCTCCGCCACCTCGCCCGGATTTCCGGCGGCCGGGTCACCGGTTCGGAGCACCCGCGCGTCTCGGAAATCCTGCCGGCCCTGGTCCGCGAACTGCATCTCCGCGCGGAGATCTCCTTCGATGTCGAAGCTCGTCCCGATGGCCGCGCGCCGCGGGTGACCGGGATCGGCGTCCGGGGCGGCCTGCCGTGCCGGGCGAGCATCGATCGGCGGAGCGCGACCGCCCCGCGCATCCGTCCCGCCGTCCGCATGGCGGGCGGCGCGCCGCGGCGCCTCGACGGCGTCCTGCGTCACCTCGGACTGGCCGGCGGCCCGGGACCGTGGATCGCCACCGCGAGCTTTCTCGACCTTCGTTCGCCGGTCTTCGGCGACGAAGCCGACCAGATCGAGTTCTACGCGGTCGATCGGCCCGGCTGGCTGGTCGCCGTCGGCCCGGCGATCATGCTCGACAGCGGCCTGATCACGAAGGTCGACGACTATCTTGCCGGCGGCGAGGTCACCGAGGGCTCGCGCAGGACGTACAGGATCGAGCGGCGTCCCGTCGCCGTCCGTGTGCCCTCCCCCGCGGTCGTCGAGGAGTCGCTGCATTCGCTCGCCGACGGCCTGCTGATGCTCGCCGACGAGGGGGTCCGCTCCGCGCGGGAATGGCCCGACTGGCCCGTGGTCACCGCACCCTTCGTCATCGAGGGGCTCACGTTCCTCGAATGGCAGCCGGGCCTGTCCGAAGCGATCGCGGCGAGATACCCGGCCTGGGCTCGCCACGTCCGGCAGCTTCGCGAGCGGCAGATCGAGGCCGAGGCGCGATACCTGGTGGACGCGTCGGGTACCGGAGCGGACCCGGCGCGCCTCGAGGTCGTCCGCAGGCTCGTGCGTCGCCGGGCCGAGCGGGAGAACCGCTGGCCGGCGTGGAGGCTCTTCGGCGGACTGCTCGGGGACGTTCCGCTCGTCGACGTCCACCGCGAGCTGGACAGGAAACTGTCCCAGCGGCTCCTCGACGGGCTGCAGCGCGGCGTGGACCCGGGTCCGCTGCGCGACGAGCTCGAGGACCGGTGGGCGAGGATCACGAGCTGGCTTCCCCCCGTCACGGGCGTCCGCAGCCTCGTCCCGCTGGTCCCGGTCCGAGACCCCGTGCAGGGACGGATCGGCTTCTGGCGGGTCGTGATCCCGCTGCGCGAGCGGCACCGGGGCGCTCGCCTTCCCGAGGACTTCGCCCCCGAAGCGCCGCTCGCCCTGCGTCTGCTCGCGCAACGCGTCGTGGACGACCCGGTACTCCTGCGCCGGATCGCCGGCGGGCGGATCCGTGAGGTGCGCTACTCGAAGGCCGGCAGGAAAGTCTTCTGCGCCGCCGTGGAGCTGGCCGGGGAGGACGGCGCTCCCGGCGTGAGCCTTTCCGGATGCCATCGAAGAACGTGGCGCCGGAACGACGGCGCATCGTTCGAGATCGTCCCCGTGGAGCGCGAAGCCGGACTGGCTGGCGCCAACGGCGGGTCCGCCCCGCGGCACTGACGGCGCCCGGGCGCCGTCACAGATCGCGCGCGATCGCCTCGAACAGCGGGGCGAGGTCGCTTGCCGGCTCGAGGCGCACCACGACGCGCTGGAGTTCGAGGCCGCGCGGTGTGGTGTCCTGCCACGCGACGAGGATCGCGCGCACGTCGCACGCGCCGTCGACCCACGCCGTCGCCTCGACGAGGCCGGACTTCCTCGGCGCGGTGATCTTGTCCCGGGCCCGGACGGGTTCGCCCCAGCGACGGGTCAGCGCCTCGATCAGCGCGCCGTGCTTCGTCGTTGGATGATCGATCGTCACCACCACGGCACGGACAATCCGCCCCTCGCCCGCCGGCTCGGTGCGCACCTCGACCTCGACGTCGCGCCCGTCGAACAGCGGGTCGGGAGCGACCGGGCCGACGAACCGCGACGGATCGCGACGCCGCGGCGAGAACCCCGGGATGCCGGTCCAGCTCTCTCCGATCGACGCCGCCTCGAGACCGGGCAGGCTGCGCCGCACGGCGCAGTCGACAGGTTCGTCCGCCACCGCCGGGACGGACGGCAGCGCTCCCGGCACGAGAGACAACGCCAGCAGGACCCGTCTCATTTCAGCCCCGCCCGGTTCATCAGCGCGACGAACAGCTCGGCCTGGTGGCGCGCGTCGGCATCCGCCCGATGCGCCGTCGCGGGATCCTGCGCGGCGATCCCGAGCCGTTCGACCAGCACGTCCTTGCTGGTATCGAGCCACGGCAGGCCGAGCACGCCCATCGCCAGCGCCTTGGTGTCGATCGCCTTGTAGCCGAACGGATTGTCGAGCCCGCACCACGCGTAGTACCAGCAGACGTACATCCAGTCGAACACCGCGACGTGGGCGACGAAGGTCGGCTCGGTCCCGGCAACGGTGTGCTCCGCGACGAACGCGGACAGCCGCTCGAGGGCCGTGCGGGGTTCGAGCCCCTCGCGGCGCAGGCGCTCGAGATCGAGGCCGTGGATCGCGTTGGCCCGCGGGTCGACGCCGGCGAACACCGGCCGCAGCTCGGCGTAGAACGTCTCGCCGACGGCCAGCGCGCCGTCGTCGCGGGGAGCGATCGCCGTCGCGCCGAGCGAGACCATCGAGTAGAGCCCGGGGACCGGCCCCGTCGCCTCGACGTCGACCATGAAGTACGTGCAGCGCTCGTCCCCGCTCATTCCGTTCCGATCCCCGCGTCCCAGGTCACCATGCCGGCCCGGTACATCTGCCGCAGCAGCTCCGGCAGCCGCTCCTCGACCGGCTCGACGCGCTCGCCGAACCGCTCGCGCAGCACCTCGCCGATCCGCTCCACGGTATGCGTCCCGTCGCAGTGCCGCCAGACGCACGAGCCGGGCCCGTCGAGGTGCACGCGGACGTCGCCCAGGCCGAGCCGCCGCGAGAGCCCGCGGATCCAGCGCGTCCGGAACCGCGGCACGAGCACCGAGACGAGCGGTTCGCCGGAATCGCTGCGGTCGCCGCGGGGCTCGTGCGGAAGCAGCCGCCGCGGCCGCAGCGCGCCCCAGCTCGGTCCGGAGCGCTCATCCGCGACGGTGCGTTCGGCGGCCATCGGTCAATCCGACGCCCGCTGCGCCCGGAACGCCCTGAGCGTCGGCGCGATCAGCATCCAGCCGACCAGCGCGAACAGGCCGAGCATCAGCAGCGTCGCCGGGATCGAGTGCTCGTCGAACACATTGGCAACCGCCGTCGTGCTGCCCGAAATGATCACGTACACGGCCAGCCCCACCGCGGTCAGCGCCTCTCCGGCGATCAGCCCCGAGGCGACGAGCACGCCGCGGTTGCTGGCGGTCTCGATCTCCTCCGCATCGCCCCCGCGGCGACGCATCACCGCCTCGGCAGCCCAGCGGAACAGCCCGCCGATGAAGATCGCGAACGTGCTCTGCAGCGGCAGGTACATCCCGACCGCGATCAGCATCGGACTCGGCGCCTTGATGAGGATCAGCCCCACCGAGAACAGCATCCCGACGATCACCAGCGGCCAGGCCATCTCGCCGCCGATGATCCCCTGGGAGAGCATCGCCATCAGGCCCGCCTGGGGCGCCGGAAGCCCCTCGCCGCCGATGCCGACACCGCCCTGCTGGACGTCGGCGGCATGGAGATAACCGATCGGCGCGATCAGCACGAACGCGACGATCACCACCGAGATCATCTCGGCCACCTGCATGCGCCGCGGCGTGCCGCCGAGGATGTGCCCCACCTTGAGGTCCTGGATCATGTCGCCGCCGATTCCGCACGCGCAGCAGACGACGGCCGCGACGCCGAGCACGGCGGCGACGCCGCCGGCGCCGGTCTGGCCCATCAGCACCATCAGTCCCGCGGCGATGATCAGCGTCGAGAGCGTCAGCCCGGAGATCGGATTGGACGACGAGCCGATCAGGCCGACGAGGTAGCCGGCCACGGCGACGAACAGGAACCCCGCGGCGACCATCACCACCGCCGCCACCGCGGCGGTGACGACCGCACCGGTGAAGTGCAGGTAGACGAAGAAGGTCGGGATGACCATCAGCCCGATCAGGATGCCGATCAGCGTCACCGGCAGGTCGTGCTCGAGCCGCGACGGGCGCCCGGTGCCCGCCTTCATCGCGCGCAGGTCGGAGATCGCCTTCGTGATCCCGGAGACGATCTGCTGGCGCATGCCCCACAGCGTCCAGAACGCCCCGACCAGCATCGCGCCGACGGCGATCGGCCGCACGATGTTGAACCACGCCTGCTCGGCCGCGGTGCGCCAGCCCTCGGCGCCGCCCAGCTCGGCGAGCACGCCGTCCGGTCCGTTGACGAACAGGATCAGCGGGACGAGAAAGCCCCACGCGAGCAGCCCGCCGGAGAAGTTGATCGAGGCGAGCCGCGGTCCGATCACGTAGCCGACGCCCATCAGCATCGGCGAGGCGGCGGGGGTCGACCACGCCATCCCGCCCCCGAACGCGGCCTTGCCCTCGCCGAGCGGGACCATCGAGCGCGAGAACTGCCAGAAGCCGGTGATCCGCTCGCGGATCATCACGATGCCGGTGCCGTTCTTGAACAGCTCGAGCAGCATCGAGACGCCCATGGCGCCGAAGACCAGCCCGGCCCCCGTGGCGCCCTTCTGCCCCGCCTTGTGGATCGCCGCGGCGGCGACCGACTCGGGGAACGGCAGATCGGACTCGGAAACGAGCGCGCGGCGCAGGACGATCACGAACAGCACGCCGAGCACGCCGCCGACGAGCAGCAGCAGGCTGCCTTCGAGATAGTTCGCGGGCGTCAGCAGGTTGTCCCAGTAGCCGACGAGCACGAACGCCGGCACGGTGAAGATCGCCCCCGCGACCAGCGCCTCGCCGACCGAGGCGGTCGTGCGGATGATGTTCTCCTCGAGGATGCTGCCGCCGAGGGTGCGCATCAGCGCGAGGGCGATCACCGCCGCCGGGAACGTCGCCGCGACGGTCAGTCCGGCCTTCATGCCGACGTAGGCGTTCGCCGCTCCGAGGATCGCCGCGAGCGCGATGCCCGGAAGCAGCGCCCGCAGTGTCAGCTCGGGCAGGTCGGTCTCCTCGGGGACGTACGGCTTGTAGTGCGGCCTGTGGGCGCCCGGTTCGATGTCGCTCATAGGTGGCTCCTCGACCGCCCGGCGCCCTCGGCGAGCGCGGGCGGGTCGGCCGTTCTAACCGGGACGACGGCCGCGGGTCAAGGCGAGGCGGATTCCGGCGGGTGCGCCCGCCGGAACGCGAGCCGGTGCAGCACGCGCTGCGCCGCGGCCTGGGCCCCGGCGGCCAGCGCGCGGAACGGTCGCGGATCGAACCGCCTCAGCGTCAGCCGCCGCAGCACGGCATCGGCGAGAACGGCGGGGCGGTAGACGGCGGCGCCGAGGCGCGAGACCGCCAGGACGCGGCGCGCGTGGCGGCGCGCGGCGGGCGTGTCCAGCCGATACAGGCGCCCCTCGCGCTCGAACGCGTACACCACGCCGACGAGGTTCTCCTCCGGGATCGGCTCGACGTCGGGGGCCGGCCGACCGTCACCCTTCGTGCGCAGCAGGATGGTCCCGTCGGCGCTCCGCTCGATCCGCACCAGCCGGTGGACCGAGAGCGTCAGGCGGTCGGCGGCGAGGCGCCCGGCGAGCGCCCCGCCGTCGTCCGCCGGCTCGCGGCGCGGCCGGGACGCCGGAATGCCGTAGAACACCAGATCGCCCGGCTCGAGCGCGTCGGCCGCCACGGCGCGCCAGCGGATCGCCTCCCCGCCCCGCAGGATCGGAAGCATCGAACGCGCGTGCTCGCGCGACATCCGCCACGTGCCTTGCCCGGCGATCCGGATCGAGCGCAGTCCGGGATGGACTGCGGGAGGCTCGCCGGGGTCGTGCTGGTCGGGAGTCGCCATCGTCGCGCATCCTTACCACGGACGAGGGGGCGTCGCTGCGGATCGCGTGCACGGCACCCGTCTACCGGGCGACGGCCTGGGCGCGGACCTCGCGGATGACGGTGACCTTGATCCGCCCCGGATAGTCCATCTCCTCCTGGATCCGCTTGGCGAGGTCGTGCGAGAGCAGCGCCGCGTCGTCGTCGCTGACCCGGTCGGCGCCGACGATCACGCGCAGCTCGCGCCCCGCCTGCAGCGCGTAGCAGGTGCGCACGCCGTCGAACGCGCGGCCCAGCTCCTCGAGCTTGGCGATGCGCCGGATGTAGTCGACGGTGGTCCGGCGGCGTGCGCCGGGCCGCGAGCCGGAAATCGCGTCGGCCGCGGCGACGAGCACCGAGATCGGGTGGATCACCTCGCAATCCTCGTGGTGGGACTCGATCGCGTTGACGACCACCTCGTGCTCGCCGCAGCGGCGGGCGATCTCGCCGCCGATCTCGGGATGCGTTCCCTCCTGCTCGAAGTCGACCGCCTTGCCGATGTCATGGAACAGGGCCGCCCGCTCGGCGAGCTTCTGGTCGAGCCGCAGCTCGGCGGCCATGATCCCGCAGATCCGCGCCGCCTCGCGCACGTGGGCGAGGACGTTCTGGCCGTAGCTCGTCCGGTACCTGAGCCGCCCGAGCAGCTCGACCATCTCGGGATGCACGCCGTCGAGACCGAACTCCTCGATCACCTTCCGCCCCGCGGCGACGATCTCCTCGTCGACCTTGCGGCGGACCTGGTGGACGACCTGCTGGATCTTGCGCGGGTGGATCGTCCCGCCCTCGATCAGCCGCTCGAGGCTGCGCCGCGCGACCTCGCGGCGGATCGGGTTGAACCCCGAGACGATGACGTGGTCCGGCGCGTCGTCGAGCACGAGCTGCATGCCGGTCAGGTTCTCGAACGCGCGGATGTTGCGGCCCTCGGCCCCGATGATCCGCCCGCGCATGTTCTGGTCCGGCAGCGGGACGGTCGAGACCGCCCGTTCGGCCGAGAAGTCCGAGGACAGCCGCTCGACCGCCAGGGCGATGATCTTCTGCGCCTCGAGTTCCGAGGTGCGCTGCAGCTCGTCCTTGATGGCGCGCAGGTCGGCCGCCGCGGCGCGGCGTGCCTCGGCGCGGACCTCCTCCATCAGCTGGCGCTTGGCCTCGTCGCGACCGAGCTCGGCGGTCTCCTCGAGCCGCACGAGCACCTGCTCCTCGAGGTCGGCGATCCGGCGCCGCGCGGCGTCGAGTTCCTCCTGCCGCTTCTCGAGATCCCGCTCGCGACCGCTGAGCAGCTGGTCGCGTCGCGCCAGGGCGCGGTCGCGGTCCACGAGCCGCCGGTGACGCCGCTCGGCCTCCTGCTCGGCCTGCTCGAGCGCCTCACGCCGCCGCTGCTCCTCCTGCTCCCAGTTGCGGATCCGGCGCTCCGCCTCCTCCTCGGCCTGGGCGAGCAGCGCGCGGGCCTCCTGGTCCGCCTGGCCGCGCGCCTCCTCGACGAGCCGTTCCCCGATCTCCTGCGCCCGGGAGATCAGCCCCCGGCCGCGCCGGGCGGCCCACAGCCAGCCGGCCCACAGGCCGGCGGCGAACCCGACGACGAGGGCTCCCGCCGCGAGGAGATACAGGCCGGGTGGAACCTCGGCGAGGATCGCCGTCGGAGGGGGGAGCGTGGCTGGCATGTGGCCCTCCCGTCGCGCCCCGTCACTGCGGGGGCGGCCGGAAGGTCAGCGAGGACACCTCGTGCGCGTCGAGTCCGTGCGCCGGATCAGACCGGGTTCCGCTCCGCGTCGGTGGCCCGGCGCCGCCCGCGGGACGACGTCCCGCAAGCCGGGAGTCCGGGACGGAGTCCGGTCGTTCCGGGGCCGGCAGCGGACGGCGGACCGGGGAACCAGGTCCCCGCCCGCCCCGCGCGCGGATCCCGGGAGATCGTCTGCTGCGCCGGTTCGGATATCGCGAAAGCCGTCGTCGTGGTCGGCCGCGGTGCCATCACTGTCTCTTCCGGGGGACGCTCATGCGCCCTGCCGGGATCTTACCGGGGCCCCGCCGACCGGGCAACGGAGGCGGATGTCAGTCGGACTTGCCCCCCGACGAGGAGGACTTCGACGAGTCGCCGGAGGAGCCGGACTTGCCCGCGGAGGACCTGGTGTAGCCCTCGGCGTACCAGCCGCCCCCCTTGAGCGTGAAGCTGGAGACGGAGATCAGGCGCTCGACCCGACCCTTGCAGACCGGGCAGGTCCGGACCGCCCGGTCCGAGATCTTCTGGATCTTCTCGAACTCGTGTCCGCACTCGCTGCAACGGTACTCGTAGATCGGCATCGGTCTCTCGCTCCACCGCCCGCCCGGGCTGGCCGGCCGGGCACGCCGTCCTTAAGATCGCCGCCACGGCAGGTCAACGCCCGTCGGGAGGCCGCCGGACCGATGACCCGGCCCGGGGACAAGTTACACGATCCGGCGCACATCGGCACCCTGGAGCGGGCGCTCGAGCTCGCCGAGCGGGCGGTCGAACGCTATTACGCGATCAGCCCGCGGGAGTGGGAGAGCCGCTTCCGCTACGACCTGGTCTCGTCCGCACTGCACCCGGAGCTTCCGTTCCATCCGGGGGCGCTGGCCCAGATCGCGCTGGTCGATCGCGGCACCGGGGACCGGCCGCCACGGTACCGGATCGTGCTCAAGGACGAGGAGCTGCTCGCGCTCGGCGACGAGGTCGGCGACCTGCAGACGGTCCTCGCCGCGACCCTCGCCCACGAGCTGGTCCATCTCGTCCGGTTCGCCTCGCGCCGGGTGCCGTTCGATCTCGCCGGTCCCGGGATCCTCGACGAGGAGCGGATCGTGCGCCGGATCACCCGCGAGTCCCTCGAGCCGGTCCTCCCGCCGGGAGCCCGCCGCGCACTCGAGCGCCTGACCCGCGGCTGAGGGTGTAGCATTCCGCGCCGGACGCCCGCCCGGAGAGTCCGCCGGGACGGCGACAGGAGGCTCCGACATGCGTTCGCTGCATACGACCGTTCCCCTCGCCCTGGCGATCCTGGCGCTCGCGTCGTGCGCCCCGCAGGGTCCCGAGAGCGCGGCACCCGCCGCCGAGCCCGAACATGCCGCGGCATGGCGCGCGGTGCACGACGCCGTCGCGGTGCTCGCACCCACCGAGGGCTCGACAGTCCGCGGCGTGGTGCGGTTCCACGAGAACGACGACGGGACGGTGACGGTGCGCGGCACGTTCGACGGCCTGAATCCGGGCCAGCAGCACGCGATCCACGTCCACGAGTTCGGCGACTGCACCGACCTGCAGGGCCGGAGCGCCGGCGGCCATTTCAATCCCGAGGGCAAGCCCCACGGCCTTCCGCCGGCCGCGGAGCGCCACGCGGGCGACCTGGGCAACCTGCAGGCCGACGACGCCGGCCACGCCGAGTTCGAGCTGACCGTGGACAACATCTCGGTCGCCGGCCTCAGGAACCCGATCCTCGGCCGTGCGGTGATCGTCCACATGAAGCCGGACGATGGCGGCCAGCCGACCGGCAACGCCGGGGGCCGTGCCGCGTGCGGCGCGATCGGGATCGCGAAGGCCGGCTGACCGCGAGCCGGTTCGCGCGACGCCTCAGTCGACCTCGAGCAGGCACTGCGGCGTGAAGTCGACCGCGTCGCCGGCGACGAAGAAGAGCTCGACGCCGCCGAACCGCCCGCGCGGTGCCCAGGCGTGGTCGCTGCCATGCAGATGGCCGTAGGCCGCCGCGACGACCCCCGCCCGCTCGAGCCGCTCGAGCACCGGGCTCGTCGACTGCCCCGGACCGACCGGCGGGTAGTGCAGCAGCGCGACGAGCCGGTCCCCCTCGCGCGCGAGTCTCGCCGCGGCCTCGAGCGACAGGTCGAGCCGGCGCAGTTCGCGCTCGTAGACCGGCAGGTCCTTCGCCTCGTCGAACCACGGCATGCCGGGCGCCTCCCAGCCCCGCGCCCCGCACAGCACGACGCCTTCGTCGAGTCGCAGGGCGTCGTTCTGAAGCGCGGTCATGCCCTCCGGCAGAAGGCGGCGGACCCGCGCCCGCGACGTCCACCACGAGTCGTGATTGCCCCGCAGCAGGACCTTGAGCCGTCCGGGACGCGCGGCGAGAAACTCGAGATCCGGGCGGACCTCGTCCTCCGTGCGGGCCCACGAGACGTCCCCGACGACGGCGACCACGTCGTCCGCACCGACGGTCCCGTCCCAGCCCGCCGCGATCTTCGCCGGATGATCGCGCCACACGTCCCCGAAGACGTCCATCGGCGTCGGGCGGCCGAAGGACAGGTGCGTATCGCCGAGAGCGAAGAGCCTCACTCGCGTCCCGGCCCGAACCCGAGCACGTTGCGGGCGACGTGGGCTGCCATCCGCGGATTCTCCAGCAGCCGGCGGATCGAGTAGCCGAACCACGAGCGCCCGTACGGCACGTACACGCGCAGCTTGTGGCCCTCGCCGACGAGGAGGCGCCGCAGCTGGGCATCGACCCCGAGCAGCATCTGGAACTCGTAGCGGTCGTCGCCGAGGCCAAGCTCGCGGACCAGTCGCCGCCCGTGGAACACCAGATACTCGTCGTGCGTGGCGATGCCGCAGTAGCCGCGCTCGGCGCGCAGCAGCACCTCGAGCGCATCGACGAACGACGCGCGCACCAGGTCGAAGTCCTGGTAGGCCAGCTCGCGTGGCTCGACGTAGATCCCCTTGCAGAGTCGCACCGAGGCCCCCTCGGCGGCGAGCCGGCGCGCGTCGTCGAGCGTGCGCCGCAGATACGCCTGGAGCACGACGCCGACGTTGTCGAACCCCGCCTCGCGCAGGCGGTGGTACAGGTCCAGCGTCGCCTGCGTGACCGAGCTGTCCTCCATGTCCATCCTGACGAACATCCCGTGCCGCCGTGCGTGGGCGAGGATCTCCGCGTGCGCCTCGAAGGCGTGGGCGGCATCGATGCGCAGGCCGAGCGCGGTCGGCTTGAGCGACACGTTGGCATCGAGCCCCTCGGAGACCAGCCGGTCGATCGTCGCCTTGTAGGCATCGACGAACGCCTGCACCTCGTCGAGGCGGGTGACTTCCTCGCCGAGCACGTCGACCGTCGCGCGGCACCCCTCCCCGTTGAGCCGGCGAACGGTCGTCACCGCATCGTCGAGCGACTCGCCGGCGATGTACGTCCGGGCGAACCGCCAGACCAGCGGCCGCGGCGTGAGCAGCAACAGCTTGAGCAGCAGGCGGCGTCGGGCTCTCATCGCGTGTCGGCTCCCCGGACGCGTCGGGCCGCGTCCTCCGCGCGCGGGACGGTGGCTCCCGTCAGCCGCGCTCCTGCACGAGGCGCTCGAGCGCCCCGCAGACGCGCTCGACGGCCTGCTCGAGCGGCTCGTCGAGCACGATGCCGGCGGCGTTGCGGTGTCCGCCGCCGCCGAAGCTGCGTGCCAGCTCGTTGACCGGAACGTCCCCCTTCGAACGCAGGCTGACCTTCGTTCGCGAAGCGGAGAGTTCGCGGAACAGCGCCGCGACACGGCTCGTCCCGAGCATCAGCGCGGCGTTGATGATCTCGGCCGTGTCCTCGTTGCCGATCGCGTGGCGCGCGAGGGCCTCGGCGGTCACGCGCAGCACGACGATCGCCCCGTCACCGCGCAGTTCGAGCGCGGCGAGGGTCTCGCCGAGCAGGCGCACGAAGCCCTCGCTCGCCTGCTCCTCGAGTCGCGTGTAGAGCTCGGCGGGACTCGCCCCCGCCCCGACGAGCTCGGCGGCGAGCCGGAACGCGTCCGGCCCGGTGTTGGCAAACCGGAACCGCCCGGTGTCCGAGACCAGCGCCGCGTAGAGTGCCGACGCCACCATGCGATCGGGCTCGTGACCCGAGAGCTGCCACAGGCGGTGGATCAGCGCTCCGGTGCAGCAGGCCGACTGGTCCACGATCAGCCGATCCCAGAACGGCGACGGATGCGGATGGTGATCGATGCACACGCGATGCGCCGTGCTGGCCCGCACGGCCGGCTCCATCACCCCGAGACGCGCCGGATCGGAGTTGTCGAGCATCACGATCACCGTCGCGTCGCGGATCGTCCGGTCGTGGGCGGCCGGGTCGTAGACCTCGAGTCTCGCGACGCCCTCGAGCGTCTCGAGCGACGGCGGCGGCGGGTCGGCGTTGACCACGGCGACGCGGGCCCCGCACCGGTCGAGCAACTCCGCCAGCGCGATCTCGCTGCCGATCCCGTCGCCGTCCGGGTGCACGTGCGAGGTGAGCACGAACGTCGCGCCGGGCCGGGCGCGCTCGAGGAGCGCGCGCATGGCGCCGTCGAGGTCCTCGCGTCGAAGGTGCGCGTCTTCGGTCACCGGTGGTCCTGCCGGCGCCGGCGGGGGCGGGCGCCGCGGCGGAGGGTGCGTGAGGCTACGGGAGGCTTCGGGGACCGTCAACCGCGGCACCGGCCGGCTCCGTGCCGGCCGGGACGGGGTCGCGGAACACGTCCCACGGGACGGCGGGCCGCGGCTCGACGGCGGCGCCCCACCGTCGCAGCGCAAGGCGGATCGTGCCGGGAACGCCGTCGCGCCGGCCCTCGATGGCGAGCAGCGCACCGGATCCGCGGTCGATCGTCAGCATCGTCGGCCCGGACAGTCCGAGCAGCGTCTCGCCCCCGTCGGCCGGCTCGACCGCCACGCGGACCGTGGTCAGCCACAGGCGCTCCCGCCGCGCGCCGGCGCCGATCCGCTCGAGCGACCACCGTTCGCGGCGCGGCGGCTCGCGCCGGAGCGCGAACGTCCTCGCGCCGTGCCTGGTCAGCACCCGGACCTCGGCGTCGCTGCCGGCCGCCAGCTCGTCGAGACGGACCAGCAACGTCCACGGATCGACGAGCCCCGGCGGCGCCGGTTCGACGGCGATCCGCTCGCTCCCGACCGGGCGCCAGCCGGGTCCCGGCTCGCCGGCCCAGGACCAGGAGGCGACCGCGAGGCTCGCGCGGCACGCGTCCCACGCGTAGCGGCGCGCCCGGCGGCCGGGGGAGATCTCGAGCCAGCGGCCCGGCCCGCCGTCCGCGGCCGGCTCGGCGAAGGCGACGTGCTGCCGGCGGCGACCGGGGATGCGCA
This sequence comes from Acidobacteriota bacterium, assembly GCA_003695625.1. Taxonomy (GTDB): domain Bacteria; phylum Acidobacteriota; class Polarisedimenticolia; order J045; family J045; genus J065. Next base: position 14,337 of record RFIB01000015.1, read on the forward strand.
GCGAACTCTCGGCGGCGACGAGCGCGGGGTCCTGCCAGCGGCGCAGGACGGTCTCGCCGCGGGCGAACAGGAACTTGCGCCCGGTCAGCTCGAGCCGCGTCCAGCCGGCGAGCGGCGAGTCCCCGGTTCCGTTCCCGGCGACGGCGGGAACGAAACAGGAAATCGCTGCCAGATAAGTGATAGTCTGGCGGGCCCGGCTAGCGCGCTGGTAAATGTGGAGTAAGATCCGCATGCGCGTTGGTCGCAGGATAGCCGCCCGGGCGGTTTCATCCCAGCGACGGCGGGCTTCCCCCCCGCCCCCGTGCGCACCGGTGGCTCAACGATCAACCAAGGAGGCCGGCACGATGGGCCTGACGGACAGGCAGTGGTTCACGCTCCGGCGACTGCACAGCCTGAGCGGCATCCTCCCGATCGGCGTCTTCCTGGCCAACCACTTCTTCATCAACTCGTTCGCGGTCGGCGGCCAGGAACCGTTCAACGAGAAGGTTCACTTCCTGCGCTCGTTGCCCTACCTGGTGCTGATCGAGACGTTCGGCATCTTCGTGCCGATCGCGTTCCATGCGCTGCTCGGCGTGCTGATCTACCGTGAGGCGCGATTCAACAATCGCCGGCTGAGCTACGCGCACAACTACATGTTCACGCTGCAGCGGATCTCGGGCGTCGTGCTCGTGTTCTTCATCACGTATCACGTGCTGTTCACGCGCTTCGCCCACTGGTTCGGCCACGACACCTCGGACATGTACACGCTGCTGCACGAGAAGTTCGCCAATCCCTGGCTGTTCGCGATCTACGTGGTCGGGGTGTGCGCGGCGTCGTTCCATCTCGGCAACGGGCTGTTCGGCTTCTCGATCCACTGGGGGCTGGCGACGTCGCGGGCCGGACAGCGGCGCGTGGCGCGGCTCGGCATGGTGGTGGCGCTCGTGTTCGCGCTGGTCGGCATCAACGCGCTGCTCGGCTTCGGGCCGCTCGGCGGCCGGCTCGGCCCGGTGCGGATCTTCAACCTCGAGGAGCATGCGCCGCCGCAGGCGGCCGTGGCCCGGCACGCCGAATCCGTCCCGGCACCCGATGCGCCGGCGGCGGCGACGGAGGACAACCGATGACCCAGAGCGCTCCCCGGTTCGCGGTGGTCGGCGGCGGCCTCGCCGGCCTGATGACGGTGATCAAGATCGCCGAGCGCGGGCACCCGGTCGATGTGTTCTCGGTCGTGCCGGTCAAGCGGTCCCACTCCGTCTGCGCCCAGGGCGGCATCAACGCGGCGGTGAACATCAAGGGCGAGAACGACTCGCCCGAGATCCACTTCTACGACACGGTCAAGGGCGGCGACTTCCTCGCGCATCAGCCGCTGTGCAAGGGCATGGCCTACGCCGCGCCGGGCCTGGTCTACCTGCTCGACCGGATGGGCGTGCCGTTCTCGCGCACGCCGGAAGGCAACCTCGACTTCCGCCGCTTCGGCGGCACGCTTCACCACCGGACGGCGTTCGCGGGCGCGTCGACGGGGCAGCAGCTGCTCTACGCGCTCGACGAGCAGGTCCGGCGCTACGAGGTCGAGGGGCTGGTCCGCAAGCACGAGGGATTCGAGTTCCTCGGCCCGGTGCTCGCCGGCCCCGGTGGCCCGTGCGTCGGACTCGTCGCACTCGACCTGAAGACGATGGAGATCACCGCCCACCGGTTCGACGCCGTCGTGATGGCGACCGGGGGCCCCGGGCTGGTGTTCGGCCGCAGCACCAACTCGATGATCAACACCGGGTCGGCGGCGTCGTCGTGCTACCAGGCGGGCGTCAAGTACGCCAACGGCGAGTTCATCCAGATCCACCCGACGGCGATCCCCGGCGAGGACAAGCTCCGGCTGATGAGCGAATCGGCCCGCGGAGAGGGCGGGCGCGTCTGGGTCCCGCGCAAGAAGGGCGACACGCGCGATCCGCGGGAGATTCCCGAGGAGGAGCGCTGGTACTTCCTCGAGGAGAAGTACCCGCGCTTCGGCAACCTGGTGCCCCGCGACATCGGCGCGCGCGAGATCTACGACGTCTGCGTCAACAAGGGAATGGGCATCGGGGGCCAGATGATGGTCTACCTCGATCTGACCCACAAGCCGCGGGAGTTCCTCGACCACCGGCTCGGCGCGATCCTCGAGATCTACGAGAAGTTCGCGGGAGACGACCCGCGTACGGTGCCGATGAAGATCTTCCCGGCGGTGCACTACTCGATGGGCGGCCTGTGGGTCGACTACGAGCGGACCGCCGACGGCTTCATCGACGGCGACTCGCCGAAGAATCACATGACGAACATCCCCGGCCTGTACGCCGCCGGCGAGTGCGAGTACCAGTACCATGGCGCCAACCGGCTTGGCGCCAACGCGCTGCTGAGCTGCATCTACTCGGGCACGCTCGCCGGCCCCGCGGCGGTCAACTACGCAAGCGGCCTCGAGCGGCTCGCGAACGACCTCGCCGAGGGACCGTACGAACGCGAGCGGCTGCGCTGGGAGCGACGGTTCGACGAGATCCGTCGCATGGACGGACCGGAGAACGCCCACAAGCTGCACCGCGAGCTGGGCGAGCTGATGATCGAGAACATGACCATCGTGCGCCACAACGACGCCCTGCGCCGGACGGACGCCAGGCTCCAGGAGCTGATGGAGCGCTGGCACCGGATCGGCGCCGCGGACACGGCCGGCTGGACCAACCAGGAACTGCCGTTCATCAACCAGTTGTGGAACATGCTCGAGCTCGCGCGCGTGATGACCCTCGGCGCGCTGGCCCGTGACGAGAGCCGCGGAGCGCACTACAAGCCCGAGTTCCCGGAGCGCAACGACGAGGAGTGGCTCAAGACGACGATCGCCGAATGGACCCCGGACGGGCCGAAGCTGAGCTACGAGGAGGTCGACACCTCGCTGGTCAAGCCGGTCGCCCGGAAGTACGACTGACAGGAGGAGACGCGAGATGTCGCAGGAGGTTCATCTTCGGATCAGGCGGCAGGACGCTCCGGACAGCCAGCCGTACTGGCAGGACTTCAGGGTCCCGCGCAAGAAGGGCATGAACATCATCTCCTGCCTGCAGGAGATCGCACGCAACCCGGTCGATGCCGCCGGGCGCAAGGTCAGTCCGCCGGTCTGGGACTGCAGCTGCCTCGAGGAGGTGTGCGGCGCGTGCACGATGGTGATCAACGGAACACCGCGCCAGAGCTGCTCCACACTGGTCGACAACCTGCCCGAGGGGACGATCACGCTCGAACCGGTGGCCAAGTTTCCGGTCGTCCGCGACCTGGTCGTCGACCGCTCGGCGATGTTCCGGGCGCTGCGTGACGTGCGCGCATGGCTGCCGATCGACGGAACGCACGACCTCGGCCCCGGCCCGCGCCGGGCGCCGGGCGATGTCGACGAGGCCTACGTGTTCAGCCGCTGCATGACCTGCGGCTGCTGCATGGAGGCCTGCCCGAACTACGACGCGAACGACTACGAGCAGTTCATCGGGCCGGCCCCGCTGGCGCAGGCGTACTACTTCAGCAAGCATCCCACGGGCGCGATGAACCAGGACGAGCGCCTCGAGGCAGTGATGGGAGCCAACGGCATCACGGGTTGCGGCAACGCGCAGAACTGCGTCGAGGTGTGCCCGAAGGAGATCCCGCTGACCGAGGCGTTCGCGCGTCTCAACCGCCAGGCCAATCGCAAGTGGCTTGCGGACATCCTGGGCCGGTGATCCGGTGACCGCGAGCGACCGGCCGCCGTACCTCCGCGCCCTGCTCGAGGGCCCGGACGAGGACAGCGCGTCGACGGGCGATGCCGTCGTCGATGCCGCCCCGACCGTGCCTCCGCCCGGCGAGCTGCGGGAGATCCCGCACGCATTTCCGCCGGATCTGCTCGACCCGGACGCGGTCAAGGTGATCCGCCGCCTGACCGAGGCCGGGCACGAGGCGTATCTCGTCGGCGGCTGCGTGCGCGACCTGCTGTTCGATCTCCGCCCCAAGGACTTCGACATCGTGACCTCGGCGCTGCCCAACGAGGTGCGACGCCTGTTCCGCAACTGCCGGATCATCGGACGGCGCTTCCGGCTGGCCCACGTCTACTTCCGCGACAAGGTGCTCGAGGTGGCGACCTTCCGCGCACCGATGCGGGAGCAGGACGAGGCCGACGGCAACGGCGAACTGCTGATCCGCGACGACAACGTGTTCGGGACGCGCGAGCAGGACGTGATGCGCCGCGACCTGACGATCAACGCGCTGCTCTACGACGTCGCCCGCGGAGTCATCCTCGACTATGTCGGGGGCGTCGCCGACGCCGAGGCCCGCGTGATCCGCACGATCGGCGACCCCGACATCCGGATGCAGGAGGACCCGATCCGCATCCTGCGCGTCCTCCGGCTCGCGGCGCGTCTCGGCTGCCGGGTCGACCGCCCGACGTGGCGCGCCGCCGTGCGCCACCGGGAGCGGATCCTCGACGCCGCGCGACCGCGCGTCCTGGAGGATCTCAACCGCATGTTCCTCGGCGGTGCGGCCGCCCCGGCATTCGACCTGATGCTCGCATCGGGCGTGCTCGAGATCGTGCTGCCGGAGCTTCACGCCCACCTCAGGCGGCGCGCCGAGGCGGGAGACGTCGAGGAACTCGAGGCGCTGCGGGCGGTGCTGCGGGCGGCCGACCGGGCGCGTCGCCATGGCCGCGAGTTCACGACGGCCCAGCGCCTCGCGCTGCTGCTCGCGCCGCTGCTGCTGACCCCGGCCGAGGACGAGCAGCAGGCGGGACACACCACCGCCCCGGCCGAGCGCGCCACCGAGCGGATGAAGCCGATCGCCGCCCGGCTCGCGATCAGCCGCCGCGACGGCGAACGCGTGCGGCAGATCGTGCTGAGCCTGCCCAAGCTGCTCGTCACCAACGGCGCCCGGCGCTCGCGGCGCCGCGGCGGAGGCGCCCTCGTCCGGCGCAGCTACTTCCGCGAGACGCTCGAGGTGTTCGGGCTCTATGTCGGGGCCACCGGCGACGGACGCGAGGCGTGGGAGCGGTGGTCGCGCCGCCTCGCCGCGCTGCCCGCCGACGAGCAGCCGCCGGCGACGACGCCGCGCACGACGCGCCGGCGACGCGCGCGGCGGCCGCGCCGATTCGCCGGAGCCTGATCCGCAGCGCCCGCCGGCGACTCAGTCTTCACTCGCCCGGCGCGCGAGCTCGACCAGCGTGAGCACCGCCGCCCCCGTCCCGCCCTTGCCCCAGAACGGATGCGCGCTGTCCAGGAA
>RFIB01000101.1 GCA_003695625.1 Acidobacteriota bacterium
GGATCGCGTTGAGCAGCGCGACGCCGTCCTTCATCGGCCGCTGGAACGCCTTGCGCCCCGAGATCAGCCCCATGCCGCCGGCGCGCTTGTTGATCACCGCGGTCCGCACGGCCTGCTGAAGGTCTTTCTCGCCCGACGGTCCGCCGCTGTTGATCAGTCCGACGCGTCCCATGTAGCAGTTGGCGACCTGGTAGCGGCACAGGTCGATCGGATGGTCCGAGGTCAGCTCCTCGTAGACCTTCGGATGCGTCTTGCCGAAGCCGATCGCCGTGTAGCCGCCGTTGTTCTCCGGCAGCTTCTGCTTGACGATGTCGGCCTCGAGCGTCACGCCGAGATGATTGGCCTGGCCGGTCAGGTCGGCGGCGGCGTGATAGTCGACGCCGTCCTTCTTGAACGCCGGGTTGCGCAGGTAGCACCACAGCACGGTGACCATGCCCAGGTCATGCGCCATGTGGAACGCCTCGGAGACCTCCTGGAGCTGCCGGTTGGACTCCTCCGAGCCCCAGTAGATCGTCGCGCCGACAGCGATCGCGCCCATGTCGAACGCCTGGCGGATGTTGGCGAACATCACCTGGTCGTAGCTGGTCGGGTAGCTCAGCAGCTCGTTGTGGTTGAGCTTGAGCAGGAACGGAATCCGGTGCGCCCAGCGGCGCGCGACCATGCCGAGCACGCCGAGCGTCGAGGCGACGGCGTTGCAGCCGCCCTCGACCGCCAGCTCGCAGATCTTCTCCGGATCGAAGTAGTCCGGATTCGGCGCGAACGACGCACCGGCCGAGTGCTCGATCCCCTGGTCGACGGGCAGGATCGACACGTAGCCCGTTCCCGCCAGCCGGCCGGTGTTCAGCAGCGTCGCGAAGTTGCGCAGCACCGGCGCCGGTCGGTCGGAATGCGCCAGCACGCGGTCGACGAAGTCCGGGCCCGGCGCGTGGAGTCGCTCGCGGGGGATCGTCTTCGACACGTGTCCGAGCAGGTCGTCGGCCTCGTCTCCCAGCAGCTCCTGGATCCTCGCGATCATCGTCTCGCTCTCCTTGCCTGCGATGGTTCGGACGGACCCCCGCGGGTGGAGCGGGGGCGTCGACCGCGAAAGGGTATCATCGGCGCGATGAGCGGACACGACGGCACGCCGTCCCGGCCGAACCGGGGCCCCACCGCCGAGGACCGCCGGCTGCTCGAGGCGATCCGGGCCGGCGACCCGGCGGCCTTCGACCGCTTCGTCGAGCGCTTCGGCCCGATGATCTGGGCCTTCGGGCTGCGGATGTGCGGCCACCGCGAGGACGCGGAGGACGTGTTCCAGGAAGCGCTGGTCAAGGTCTTCACCTCGCTGCGCCAGCTCGAGAACCCCGCCGCGCTGCGCACGTGGCTCTGGCGCGTGGTCGCCAACGAGTGCCGCATGAGCCGCCGCGGGCCGCGCGACCCGTCGCGCCAGGTGGGGCTCGATGACCTCGGCGCGCGGGACGACGGCGCACCCTACGACCCGCCGGACGAGACCGCGGCCAGTCCCGAGCGGCAGGTCCTCGACCGGGAGACGCGGGCGCGCGTCGAGCGGGCGGTGCGCAACCTGCCGCCCGACTATCGCATCATCGTGCTGTTGCGTGACTTCGAGGGGCTGACCACCCAGGAGGTCGCCGAGGTGCTGGGGATCACGCAGACCAACGCCAAGGTGCGCCTGCACCGGGCGCGGCTCGCGCTGCGACGCCTGCTCGAGCAGGACGACGCCGCGCGCGCCGGGGGAGCCGCCTGATGGACGAGCGCGAGAAGGCGGCGGCGTTCCGCGAGTGGCTCGAGAGCCTCGACGAGGAGCTGCGCCGCGACGTGCCGCACGATCTGGCCAGCCTGACCGACGAGCAGCTCGAGAACTGCGAGGCGTGCAAGCGGTTCCTCGAGAGCTTCCGGCGCACGGTCGAGCTGTGCCGGGCGACGCCGCGCCCGGCGGTCGACCGGGAGAGCCTGGCGCGTGCCGCCGAGGCCGCACGCGAGGAGCTGCGCCGCAAGGGCCTGCTGTGAGCCCGCGGCGGGGCCGGGCGCTGCGGCTCGCGCTGTTCGGGCATCCGGTCGGACACAGCCGCTCGCGCGACCTGTTCGAGACGATCGCGCGCCTCGGCGGGCCGGAGATCCGTTACGAGCCGGTCGACGTCCGCCCACGCGAACTGGCGACCGCGCTGGCGCGACTTGCCGCCGGCGCGTGGGACGGCGCCAACGTCACCGTGCCGCACAAGCGCGCCGCGTGGCGGCTGTGCGGCCGGCTCGCGGGCGATGCGCGGCAGGCCGGGGCCGTCAACGTGCTGGTCCGGGCCGGCGACGGGACGCTCGTCGGCCACAACACCGACGGAACCGGATTCCTCGCCGCGCTCGACGGCGTGCCGGTCGCGCGGGACCGCGGCGCGCACCGGCGGGCGGCACTGCTCGGCTCCGGCGGCGCAGCCGCCGGCGTCGGCGTCGCGCTCGCGGCGCGCGGCGTGCGGCTGCTCGTCGTCAGCCGCGCACCCGGGCGGATCGCCGCACCGCTCGACCGGCTCGCCGACCAGGCCCTGGGCTGGGACGACCCGGCGCTGGCGGAGGCGGTGCGCGGGTGCGATCTCGTCGTCCAGGCGACGCCGCTCGGCACCGCCGGCGGTGCGGAGGGTCCCGCGGACGTCCCGCTGCCCGACGCCGCGCTCGGCCCGGACCAGCTCGTCGTCGACCTGGTCTACAACCCGTGGCAGACGCCGTTCCTGCGCCGCGCGCGCGCCGCCGGCGCATGCGCGATCAACGGCTGGCCGATGCTGGTCCACCAGGCGGCGCAGGCGCTCGACCTGTGGCTCGGCGAGGGGCACGCGCGCTGGGTCCACGAGGCGGCCGCGGAGCTCGAGACGCGGGATCCGCGGCGCGACGCGCCGTGAGGTCGCCGATAATGGAACGCCGCCCGTCCTCCGGGACGGCAGGAGACGCGCATGCCGGTGCTGCGGATGATCACTGCCGGGGAGTCCCACGGACCGATGCTGGTCGGGGTGCTCGAGGGCCTGCCCGCCGGGCTGCCGCTGACCGACGCGGTGCTCGCGCGGCGGCTGCGGCGCCGGCAGGGCGGTCACGGCCGGGGCCGGCGGATGCAGATCGAGAGCGACCGGCCGCGGATCGTGTCCGGGACCTGGAAAGGGGTGACCACCGGCTCGCCGCTCGCGGTGCTGATCGAGAACCGCTCGAACCGGCAGCACCGGACCCGCGTGCGCAAGACGACGCCGCGTCCCGGGCACGCCGATCTTTCGGGGATGCTCAAGTACGGCTTCGATGACGCCAACCCCGTGATCGAGCGCGCCAGCGCGCGCGAGACGGCGATGCGGACCGCCCTCGGCGCGGTCGCGTGCCACCTGCTCGAGCGCGTCGGGGTGCGGCTGACCGCGCACGTGATCGCCCTCGGCGGCGTCGAGCTGCCCGAGGGCGCGCGCCCCGGGGACCCGGCGGCGCTCGAGCGCCGGCGGGACCGCTCGCCGGTCGCCTGCATCGACCCCGGGACCTCGCGCGCGATGGTCGCCCGCGTCGACGAGGCACGCGAGCGTGGCGAGAGCCTCGGCGGTCGCGTCGAGCTGATCGCCTGGAGCGTCCCTCCGGGGCTCGGAACCTACGCCCAGTGGGACCGCCGGCTCGACGCGCGGCTCGGCGCGGCGATGCTGTCGATTCCCTCGGTCAAGGCGGTCGAGATCGGTGACGCGGAACTCGCGGCGGCGTCGTTCGGGCGCAGCGCCCACGATCCGATCGAGCGCGACGGCGAGAGCCTGGCGCGCCCGACCAACCGCGCCGGCGGCCTCGAGGGCGGCGTGACCAACGGCGAGCCCGTCGTCGTCCGGCTCACGCTCAAGCCGATCCCGACCCAGCGCCGGCCGCTGCCGACGGTCGACCTGGACAGCGGCGCGCCGGTCGCGGGGCGCTACATCCGCTCCGACACCGCCGTCGTCCCCGCGGCCGCCGTGATCGCCGAGGCGATGGCGGGCCACGTGCTCGCCGACGCGCTGCTCGAGAAGTTCGGCGCCGACCGGATCGACCTGCTCGAGGAGGCGCTCGCCGCGTATCGCGCGCGGCTGCCGCGCTGGAGCGCCGACGCATGAGCGAGGCGCCGCGCGGACTGGCGCTGGCGGGGCCGATGGGCGCGGGCAAGTCGAGCGCGTGCCGGCTGCTCGCGCGGTGGCTCGACCGCGAGCCGGTCGATCTCGACGAGCGGATCGTCGCGCGCGAGGGCCGCTCGATCCCGGAGCTGTTCGCGGAAGGCGAGGCGCGCTTCCGCCGCGCCGAGCGCGAGGCGCTCGAGGCGCTGCTCGCCGAGGGACGCCTCGAGCGGCGCGTGGTCGCGCTCGGCGGCGGAACGCTCGAGCACGCGGACCTCGCCGGGCGGCTCGCGCGGGAGGCGGTCGTCGTCCATCTCGACGCGGACGGCGCGGAGCTGGCGCGCCGGCTCGGGCCGGCCGCGCGCGCGGCACGCCCGCTGCTCGCGGGACTCGACGAGGCCGGGGCGGCGGACCGGCTCGAGGCGCTGCGGCGTGAGCGCGCGGCGGGCCGGCGGCGGGCGATGCTGCACGTCGACACGACCGGACTCGACGAGCGGGCGACGGCCGTTGCGGTGCTGCGCGCCCTGTGGGGTCCGCCGGACGGTCCGTGGAGCGGGCCGCCGCGACCGGTGGTCGCCGGATCGGACGATGTCGTGCTCGGCCGCGGCACCGCGCCGGACCGGGAGGGCGACGGGGAGCTCGCGCTGCTGCTCGACGCCGGCCTTCCGTCCGTGCACCGGAGGGCGCTCGACGCGGCGTTCGCCGACGCCCGCACGTTCGAGCGGCTCGGCGGCGAGCGCGCCAAGAGCTGGCCGTCGCTGGTCGGCCTGTGGGACGAGATGCTCCACGCCGGGCTCGACCGCGACGCGCGGCTGGTCGTGGCCGGCGGCGGCACGCTGACCGACCTCGGCGGTCTCGCCGCGCACACGTTCAAGCGCGGCCTGGCGGTCGAGTACGTCCCGACGACGCTGCTCGGCCAGGTCGACGCCGCGCTCGGCGGCAAGACGGGGATCAACCTCGACCATGTCAAGAACGTCGTCGGCACGTTCCGGCTGCCGCGGCGCGTGCACCTCGATCCGCTGTACGTGCCGACGCTGGCGTCGGTCGACCTGCGGGGCGGGCTGGCCGAGGCGTACAAGAGCGGCCTGATCGGCGATCCGGAGCTGTGCGGGCGCCTGGCCGGGGCGGTCAGCGACGGCGAGCTCGCGTCGCTCGCGCGCATCGAGGAGATCATCGGACGCGCCGCGCGGGTCAAGCTCGACGTCGTCGCCCGCGACCTCGAGGAGGCCGGGCCGCGGCGCGCGCTGAACCTCGGCCACACGCTCGGTCACGCGCTCGAGGCGGAGGCGGCCGCGCGGGGCCAGGGGATCGCTCACGGCGATGCGGTCGCGATCGGGATCGTCTTCGCGCTGCGACTCGCCGCCCGACTCGGACGGCTCGCCGACGGGGCGCTGTCCGAGCGCGTGCCGGCCGATCTCGAGGCGCTCGGCCTGCCGGTCCGCGCCGCCGGCTTCGCTCCGGGCGACGCCGGCGCGCTGCTCGCGGCGATGCGCGGCGACAAGAAGCGCGCCGGCGGCTGGCTCGTGTTCGCGCTGCCGCTGCGGGCGGGGGAGATCGCGTTCGAGGCGGTGCCCGACGGCGACGTGCTCGCGGCGCTCGAGGAGTTTCTCGCATGACCCGCCTGCTGCTGCTGCACGGCCCGAACCTCAACCGGCTCGGACGACGCGACCCGGCGCACTACGGCACGCTGACTCTCGCCGAGCTCGAGGCACGCGTGCGCGCCCGCGCCCGCACCCACGGAGTCGAGGTGCACGCGTTCCAGTCCAACTGCGAGGGAGCGCTGATCGACGCGATCCAGCGGGCGGCCGACGACCCGGACTGCCTCGGCGCGATCGTCAATGCCGGTGCGCTGACCCACACCAGCTACGCGCTGCACGACGCGCTGGTCGACTTCGGCCGGCCGGTGGTCGAGGTGCACCTCTCGGCCGTCTCCGAGCGCGAGCCGTGGCGTCGCGTGAGCGTGATCCGCCCGGCCTGCATCGCGGCGATCGAGGGTCGGGGCGCAGACGGGTACGACGAGGCGGTCGACCGGCTCGTCGCTGCGGCCGGCCGATGATGCCGGCGCTCGCGGCCGCGCTGCTCGCGCTCGCCGCAGGTGACGCGTCGCCGGCCCGGCAGCCGCCGCCGCCGATCCGGATCGTCCGCATCGAGACCGACGCGGGCGCGTTCGAGGTCCGGCTCGACCGCGTCCGCGCGCCGCGGCACGCCGCCGCGTTCGTCGCGCACGCC
>RFIB01000102.1 GCA_003695625.1 Acidobacteriota bacterium
CCGGGCCGGCGTTCGACGAGGACGAGGACGTGCTCGGCGTCGCACCGCCTCCTCCTGCACCGGCGCCGGCCCCGGAGCCGACCCCCGCCGCCGGCCCGGGAGCGACGATCAAGCTCGACCGCGGACAGGTGAGCGAATTCCTCGGCGCGGAACTCGCCGCGAGCGAGGCACCGGTCCCCGAGCCGGCTCCCGCGGCCGAGCCCGCGGTCGCCGCGGCCTCGGCCAGCGTCCAGGAGGTCTCGGCGCACGACCCGCTGTTCGGCGAGCCCGGGGTGCAGCCCACGCGGCTGGTCCCCGGCGAAGCGCAGGAGATTCTCGTGCCGGTCGAGATCGAGACGCCCCAGGGCGTGCGCCGCTTCAGGCTCACGCTGCGCCTCGAGGTCGCTCCGTGACTCCGACGGGCCCGTCGCGAATCATCCGTGCCCGCCGCTACGTCTCGGCTCCGGCAGGGCTCTATCCGCCGCCGGTGCCGGTCGGGGGCACGCCCGCAGTCCAGGCCGTCGCGCAGGCTTCGGCGACGATCGAGGCGCCGGTCGCCGATGCCGCGACGATCCGCGCCTCGGCCGACGATCTCGCAGCGGTCGGGGCGCCGCGGACGCAGGCCCCGGCGCCCGCAGCGGTGGTCACGCCGGCCACCGGCCGAAGGTCGCCGCTGCGACGCATCCTCGCTATGCTCGCCGGGGGACTCATCGGGGGGAGCGTCGGGGTCGCCGTGGGAGCCGCCCTGCTCGCCCTCCAGGATGCGCCGCGATGGCTCGACCGCCTGTCCGATCCGCGGATTCTCTGGAACAGCGCCGACGACCCGATCGTCATCGGCAGCGTCGCCGCGGTCGTGGCCGGCTTCACGCTGATCGGAGTCCTCTGGCCGCTGCGTCGCGGCTGATCACGCTGGCGCTCGTCGCCGCGCCGCTGCTGCTCGGCTCGGGCCCGTCGCCGGCGGCCTCCCGCGCCGACGTCGCGCGCGCCGAGCAGGCCGCGCCGCGTGACGGGACCGACCTGTCGGAGCGGCTCGTTGCCGGTCCGGTCGTCGTGCTGGCCAGGGTGACCCGAGCGGCGGTCAAGGTCGAGCTGGAGGTCCTGCGCGTCCTGCGCGGCGAGAACCTGCCGACCCGGCTGCGCGTCGCGTTCCGCGGCGCGAACCTGCAGCGTCCGGTCGACGAGCCCGGGTTCAGCGCAATCGAGGGGGAGACCGCCGTGTTCGTCCTCGAGCCGTGGGTCGACTCGCGGGGCGAGCAGCCGGCGCCCGACCTGTTCCAGCCGGCCATCGGCTACCGCTCGCGGATTCCGATTCCCGAGGAAGGCGCCGAGGCGCTGCTCGAGGCGATCGAGGAGATCCTCGCGATCCAGGACGGGGCCGATTTCGACGAGTCGCGGCGGCGCATGCTGCGCTGGCTTTCCGGCGAGAACCGCTGGCTGATCGACGTGGCGCTCGCCCAGGCGGCGCTCTACGCCCTGGCCGACCGGAACTGGACCAGGGCCCTGCTCGACCACGCCGACGACGCGAGCCCCGTCCGGCGCCGGCTGGTCGCCGAGGCGATCGGACGCGGATTCGAGCGTCACCGGTTCGCCGCGCGACGTGATCCGGCGGGCGGAAGGACCCGACCTGCCCGCGCACGCGACGAGAGCGTCGAGGCGCTGCGGGAGACCCTCGTCCGGCTCGCCCGGACCGACGAGGACGCGGAAGTGCGCAGGACGGCCGTGCGCTACCTGCCGCGCGCCGGCGTCCGCGGCGTCCGCGAGCTGCTCGCGGCGATCGCGCGGGACGACCCGTCGCTCGAGGTCCGCTACGAGGCGGCGGCCGCGCTGCGCAGTCTGGCGGACGGACGGAACGGTTCCGGGGCGCGGAGACGTTGACCGGACGCCCCGGGCGACCGATTATCGCACTGAGATGGCATCGGCAACGCTCAAGTCGCTGACCGTCGGCTACAAGGCCGGAGAACGGGTGGTCGCCGCCGGGGAGGCCGGCGGCTGCATGTTCGTCGTCCATTCCGGGACGGTCCGGCTGCTGCGCCGTCCGGAAGGCGGCGGCGACGGGGAGCCGGTCGAGGTCGCCGTGCTCGAGAAGGGCGACTTCTTCGGCGAGAGCGCGATCCTCGACGGCAAGCCGTACCCGATGGACGCGGTCGCCGCCAGCGACTGCGAGATCGTCGAGATCAGCGCGTCGACGCTGCAGAAGATGCTCGATGCCAACCCGGAAGTCGCCGTCCGCATGCTTCGCAAGCTCTCCCAGCGGCTCGAGCGGATCGAGAGCCGCCTGAGCCGGACCCGGGCCGAGCCGGAGGACGCCGGCCCGGCGGCGCCGGCCCCTGCGCCGGCGGTCCGGTCCAGGGCGCGCGCGACAGGGCCGCGACTCGAGTCCGAGGACGGCAGCGTGCGCTTCGAGCTGACCGGAAGCGAAGTCCTGATCGGCCGGTACGATCCGGTGACCGAGATCCAGCCCGAGATCGACCTGAGCGAACTGGACGTCAAGCGGTCGGTCTCCCGCCGCCACGCCCGGATGACACGCCGCAAGGGGCGCTGGTACGTCACCGAGGAGGTCGGCGCACTCAACGGCACGTATGTCAACGGCGTGCGCCTGCTGCCCGGGCGCGGCGCGCCGATCGCCGACGGCGACACGCTGTCCTTCGGCATGGTCCGCGTGGTCTACCGCGAGTCATGAGCGCGCGGAGGCGCGCTGCCGCGATCGCCGTCGTGCTGGGCCTCGCATGGCCTCTCCTGGCCGCGGAGCGGACACCGGTCGTCCTCGAGCTGAAAGTCGAGGCCGCCCGGCGCGTTCCCGACCGGCGACTCGACGACCTGGCGAGGACGCTGCGCGTCCGGCTGGCGCGCAACGAGTGCGGACTCGTGATCCGCGAGCCTTCCGCACGGGACGCCGGCCCGGGGACGCCGGCCGATCTGTTCGCCGTGCTGCGGGTCGAGAACTGGCGCGAGACGCGCGAGCCGGGCGGCCGCCCGGTCTTCGATCCGTCCACCGGCGGGGACCGCCCGGGCTGGGAGGTCCTGACGGAGATCGACGCGCGGCTGACCATCCGGCGTCCCGGCCGGGAGCGGCCCCTGTACGACCGCGAGCGACGCGCCTCGGCACGCGTCGGCACGATGCCGA
>RFIB01000103.1 GCA_003695625.1 Acidobacteriota bacterium
CGCCGCCGACGCGAGCGACTGGCCGAAGGCCTTGGCCGGCGGGGGCGAGAGCCGGTCGACGAGCTGGACCGTGGCGACGTGCAGCAGGGCGAACGAGCCGGCGTGCAGCGCCTGCGCGGCGACGAGCGCAACCGGAGCCGGATCGAGAGCGGTCACCAGCCAGCGCACGCCCCCCGCGGCGAGAGCCAGCGCGAGCGCCCGCGACAGCGCGACGCGGCGCAGGATCAGCGGCGAGGCGCTCATCAGGCCGATCTCGCAGACGACCGCCCACGCCCAGAGCAGGCCGACCGCCGTGTTGGACCAGCCCCGCGCGACGAGCTGGATCGTGAAGAACGCGTAGTACGCGCCGTGCGACGCCTGGCCGAGTGCGGCGACCGCGAGCAGGGGGGCGAGCCGGCGCACGAGGCGCAGCGCCTCGGCGGCGCCGAGCCGCCGCGCGCGCGCGGCGAACCGTCCGCCGGGGAAGGCGAGCGCGAGCAGGCCGGCCGCCACGAGCAGCCCGCCCGCCAGCCACGGGACGACCGACAGCCCGAGCCGGTCGACCAGCGGAGCGGTGCCCAGCGACGTGACGATGAACCCCAGCGAGCCCCAGGCGCGCACGCGGCCATACCGCTCGCGATCGGCGCCGAGCACGCGGAACGCGAACACCTCGGCGAGCGGAAAGACCGGCACGACGAGCAGGCCGTGGGCGAACAGCAGGGCGAGGACGAGCGGCGTGCGGTGCGTCGCGCCGACGAGGGCGAACGCGGCACCGGCGGCGACGGTGGCGGCGGCGAGCAGGCCGCGGGGCTGGGCGAGGCGGTCGGCGAGCAGTCCCCAGGCCGGCGGAAGCAGCGCGCGCGGGATCTGGATCGCGAACAGGCTGACGCCGATCATCGCGGCGCCGAGTCCCCGCTCGGCGAGCAGCGGCGGGAACCACGGGATCAGCACGCCGATGTAGGCGAAGACGAGGAAGTAGAACGTGGCGAGGACCCGGACCACCGACCGCCTCCGCAGCGCCGTCCTGTCGCTCCTCGCGCGAGGAAGCCCGGGCGGGCGCGCGGATTATGCCGCGCCTGACGGCACGTGCCCGCCGCCTGCCGCGGCGCGGGCCCGGAGGGGGGGTTCCGGGCTATATTCGACCCCGGGGGCCGCCCGGATGCGGCCCCCTTCGCCGATCGGACCGCGGAGCGCGGCCGGCGGGAGCGACGATGGACCAGGCACGGCGGGCATTGGGCGATCTGCTGTCACGACCCGAGGGGACGTGGTCGCTGACGGACGGCGCGCTCGTCGTCGCGCGGCTCGAATCACCGACCCTCGAGCCGCGGACCGTGCACGCCGCGTTCGAGCGGATGGCGGCCGACGCGCGCGCCGCGCTCGGCACGGCGTGCCATCCGCGGTTCGTCCCGCCGACGCTCTACGGCCTGCTCGAGCGACGGATCGGCCTGGCGCTTCCGTCGGCCCCGCAGCGCGAGCCGGCGGCGTGGTGTCTCGACAGCGGGCTGCGCCGCGGCCTGATGGCTCCCGAACTGATCGCCGTCGTGATCGCGGAGCTCGCCCGGCGCGCGGGCCATCGCTTCCACGTGATCGCGGTGCCGGGACGGCTGCTGCTGATGCGTCGCGACGTGCGCGAACGCCCGCTGCTGTGGGATCCGGCCGACCGGGCGCGCGAGCTGACGCCCGAGGCGTGCGCGGAGCGGGTGGCGGCGACCGCCGGCGGCGTGCCGCGGTTCCGCGAGGGATGGCTGCGGCCGCTCGAGCCGACGCAGGTCGTCGCGCGGCTGATCACCGGGATCAAGACCGCGTGCTGGCACCAGGGGATCACCGAGCAGGCCCTCGCCGCGACGCGCCTGCTGCTGGCGATCCGTCCCGACGACCCGCGCGAGATCCGTGACAGCGGGCAGCTCCTGTTCGCGCTGGGACGCTACCCCGAGGCGATCGACGCCTTCGAGATGTTCCTGGCGTCCAATCCGCACGGGCAGGAGGCCGACGCGGTGCGCATGCTGCTGATGGAGGCGCGCCGGGGACTGTCGGGGTGAGCGCCCCGGAGACGCGCCGGACACGGATCGACCTGGCGGAACTCGGCCCGTCGAAGGCGTACTACTTCATGATCTCGGCGATCGTGCCGCGACCGATCGCCTGGGTCTCGACGCGGGGCCGCGACGGCAGCACGAACCTGGCGCCGTTCTCGTTCTTCCAGGGGGTCTGCGCCGATCCGCCGACGCTGATGGTCTCGATCGCGTCCCGCAAGCGCAGCGGCGAGACGAAGGACACGCTGCGCAACGTGCGCGAGACCGGAGAACTGGTCGTCAACATCGTCGCCGAACCGCTGATCGACAGCGTCGTCGCGTCGGCCGAGGAACGCCCCCACGGCGACAGCGAGATCGACGCGCTCTCGCTCGGGACGTTCGACGCCGAGCGTGTCGGCGCACCGTGCCTCGCCGCGTCCCCGGTCAACCTCGAGTGCCGGCTCACGCAGGAGGTGCAGGTCGGAAGCTGCTCCGCCCTGTTCTGCGAGATCCTGCTGGCCCACGTGGCTCCGGACCTGCTCGACGAGCGCGGCACGATCGACCCGGAGAAGCTCCGCCCCTGGGCCCGCCTCGGCGGCTCGCTGTACCTGCCGTACGGCCGCGCCGTCCGCATCCGCCGGCCGTGACCCGTACGGGAGGCCGATTGCCGCAGGCGATCGCCCTCCCGGCCATCATCCGCGACGCCGCCATTCCGTAGGGGAGGCCGATCGCCGCAGGCGATCGCCCTCCCGGCCTCCAACCGCAACGCCTCCATTCCGTAGGGGAGGCCGATTCGCGCAGCGAATCGCCCTCCCGGCCTTCAACCGCCATGCCTCCATTCCGGAAGATCGAATCGTCGCCGATCGAGAATCGGCGCCCCAAGGGGCGCCGCTACGCCGCCGATGCAAGATGGAATCGTCGCCGACCGAGAATCGGCGCCCCGAGGGGCGCCGCTACGGGCCGTTTCCGGCAAGCTCAAGCGCCGCGCCGGGAGCGAGTTCCGTCACCTCGATCTCGGGATCCAGCTCGGCGAGGCGGCGGCGCAGGTCGTCCGGGGTGCCGGTGAGCACCGGAAACGTCCCCCAGTGGCAGGGAATCACCTGCCGCACGCCGAGCATCTTCGCGGCCCACGCGGCGGCGCCCGGGTCCATCGTGTAGTGCCCGCCGATCGGCAGCACGGCGATCCGCGGCCGGTGAAGCTCGCCGATCACCATCATCTCGGCGAACGCCGCCGTGTCGCCCGCGAAGTAGATCGTCGGCAGCCCTTCGCCGTGCAGCACGAACCCGGCCGGCGCCCCGGCAGGCACGAGCGTGCCGTCGTCCTCGGTGATGCTCGAGGAATGGTCGGCGCGGACCATCGCCGCGAACACGCCGGGCAGCACCTCGGCCATCCCGCCGAAGTTCATGCCGACGATCTGCCCGGCGGGGATTCCTGCGCGGTGCTCGAGCCAGTGCGCGATCTCGTGGATCGCCAAGATCCGCGCTCCGTCGCGCCGCGCGAGCCGCACCACGTCGCCGAAGTGGTCGCGATGTCCGTGCGTGACGAGCAGCGCGTCCGCGCGCGGACCGTCGCGCAGGTCGTCCGGACACGCCGGATTGTCGGCGAACCACGGATCGACGATCAGCGTCCCGCCTTCGGGCAGCTCGAGTGCGAACGTCGCGTGCCCGACGTACGTCAGCCGCGGTCCTTTCGGCTGGCCTGCTGTCATCGACTCTCCTTCCGAGCCTCGCTCAGTCGCCGTCGTCCATCTCGGGCATCGCGAGGAATCCCCGCTCCTCGAAGACGATGTCGTTGTCCGGCGTCTCGACCGCGACCGGCTCGGTCACCGCGCGCCAGTCGCGGTCGACCTTGCCATCCCGGCCGGTGCTGATCACGCGGTAGTGCTGGCCGTCCGACCAGTAGAGCAGCGGGTGGCCCCAGGCGTCCTCGGTGACCAGCTTCTCGAGGTACACGCCCTCGAGCGCCGGAGCGAGCTTCTCGACCGGCTGCCAGTCGTCGCCGAGCACGGGATACCGGCCGTTCTCCTCGCCGTACGCGTCGACCGCGACGGCGATGTCGGAGATCGTCCGCGTCGTCCGCTGCTGGCGTCCGCGCTCGATCGCCTGCAGAAGGTTCGGCAAGGCAATCGCGGTGAGCAGCTTGCCCGAATACCCGAACGGCCCGATCAGCGACGAACGGCTGAAGGTCGTCGTGCGCCACCCGCCATCGGCCCGCACGCTCGTGGCTCCGACGCCGCCGGCCGCCACGTCCGGGTCGAGAAGCGCGTCGAACAGGGGGCGGGCACTCTCGTCGCTGGCGATCACGCCGCGCAGCACCTCCGACTCGCCGATCATCCGGTGCAGCTTGGGCAGGTTGACGTAGCTCAGGGCCGCGGGCTTCGCATCGAGGTGGGAGAACACGTCGGTGAAGTCCGCTCCGGACGCCAGCGCAGGCCGGTCCGCGGACGGGTGCAGCAGGCCGTGGACGAACGCCCGGTCGAAACCGAGCGCGAACAGGCCGTCGGCGGCGCCGTAGAACAGCGAGATCGCCGGCGCGCCTGCGCCCCCGTCCGCCGACGAGACCTGCACCCGCACGAGACCGTCCTCGATCTGCTCGACTTGCACGCTCTCGCCGTCGGCCCGGAGGACGCGCTCGAGGCATGAGAGCACGGTGCCTGCCTCGCGCACGTCGACGAGAGCCGCGACACGGCCCAGGGCATGAGCGAGTCCCGCCGCGGGATCGCCCCCGGCGAAAGCCCCCGCGATCGAGTCGATCGCCGGCGCGTCGATGACCCAGGCGATGCGCGGCCCGAAGTGCGCCAGCAGATCGGCGCGCACATCACAGCCCGCCTTCTGCGATGCGTCGGCGAGGAACGCGTCGACCTTCTCCTTCGCTGCGGGGTCGATGCGCGTGCCGTACGCGATCGACTCGTCGAGCAGCTCGCCGAGCGGCCGCCCGCTGGTGGCGACGACCATCAGCGGATCGGCCGGCATTCGCTCGACCAGCGGCATGACGTCGCCGGACGGCTGCGTGGCGGGCGGAGCCTCGGCCCCCGTCGCCACCGCCATCGGACAGCAGAACACGATCACCAGAAACAGGACGCTCGCGCGGCTCATCGACGCACCCCCGGAAGGAAAATGACAGAGGATTCTAGCCCAAGTCCGTTCGCACGAGATCCGGTGCGCCGTCACCCTCTCAGCCACATCAGCACGCCGAGCACGCCGAGCAGGACGGCGACGCCGCGGCGGAAGGTGCGTTCCGGGATGCGCGCGTGGACGAGATGACCCGCCGCCAGGCCGGCCAGGGCCGCGGGCAGCATCACGAGCGCGGAGACGACGGCGCGCTCGTCGGCGATGCCGCGCCAGAAGTAGACCGGCACGCGGACGACACTCATCGCGAGGAACAGAGCAAGCAGCGTCGCCCGGAACGCGCGCTTGTCGAGCCCGCGCCGGTGCAGGACGACGATCAGCGGCGGGCCGCCGGTCCCGAACAGTCCCGACAGCACCCCGCTGACGGTGCCGGCGGCCAGGTCGACCGCCGGCGGCACGCGCCGCCCGCCGGCGCCGGGCGACGGGTCGCCGTTCCAGGCGAGATTGATCGCCAGCAGCACGATCACCGCGGCGAGGGCGCGCACCAGCCAGGCGCTGCCCGCGCCGGCCTCGAGCAGCAGCGCACCGACAGGGATGCCCGCCGCGATCCCGGCGAGCAGCAGACCGGCCGTGCCGAGGGCGAGCTGCGCGCGCTCGCGCACGACGACGAACAGCTCGGTCGGCAGGTTGACCAGCAGCAGCAGCACGACGACGCGCGGGATGTCGGGAAACAGGAACGCGAGCAGCGCGACCGAGAGCAGGCCGGAGCCGAACCCGTACAGGGCGTAGACCGCCTGGGCCAGCAGCAGCACGGCGCCGGCCAGCACGAGCTGGCCGATCGAGTCGAACAGCGTGGCGTCGAGCAGCGCCTCGAGCATCCCGGCCCTCGTCCGGCCCGGATCCGACCGGGACGGCGCCGCAGTATGTCAGGCGTCGCCGGGAGCGGTCGCGGCAGGCCCCTCGTCGCGGGTGGTCCGGTCGGCCGGGTCGGGGACCGGCGCCGGATCGACGTCCGGCGGCTCCCCCGGACGCGGCGACGCGATCGAGACGCGGTCGGCCGGCGGACGGGCGTCGAGCGTGACCACCGCCGGCACCCAGCCGGCGAGCGCGGCGGCCGCGACGGCCAGCCCGGCCGCGGCGGCGAGCGCCGCGGCGACGAGTCGGCGCAGCCGGCCCTCGGGGCGGCGCCGGCCCGCGCCGTCGGACAGCGCGGTCCGGTCGTCGACCGGCTCGAGGGCACCGCGCACGGCGAGCGCCCGGGCGATCTCGGCGCGAACGTCGGCCGGAGACGGCCGGCCCAGCCGGTCCTCGAGACGGCGCCGGAGTTCCGCGGTCCGGGCGGGGCGCTGGCCGGGCCGGGGACGCAGGCAGCGCGCGATCGTCCGCGCCAGCCAGCGCGGGCAGTCGCCGCGCAGGCTGCGGATGCGCCGGTAGCGGCCACCGCGGATCTGCTCGAGCAGCGTGCGCTCGCCTTCGGTGCCGACCGCGCAGAACGGCGGATGGCCGACCATCAGCTCGTAGACCAGCACGCCCCACGCGAAGATGTCGCTGCGCGCGTCGGCGCGCTCGCCGCAGAGCTGTTCCGGAGCCATGTACGGCGGCGAGCCGATCATCATGCCCGGCCGGGTCAGCCCGTCCCCGCGCGGCGCGAGCGCGATCCCGAAGTCGCCGATCTTGACCTCACCGCCCCGCCCGATCAGCACGTTCGACGGCTTGAGATCGCGGTGCACGATGCCGCGGGCGTGCACCTCCTCGAGCCCGCGCAGGATCTCGAGCCCGATCAGCGCGGCGACCCGCACCGGAAGCGGTCCGGAGCGGGAGAGCACCGCGCCCAGATCGAGCCCGTCGACCAGCTCGGTGGCGATGAACGGACCGCCCCGCCACAGGAAGCAGTCGTAGACGGCGACGACGTTCTGATGATGGATCCCCGCCGCGACGCGCGCCTCGCGGAAGAAGCGCTCGATCTGGGCCTCGTCGGAGAGCAGCTCGCGACGGAGCTGCTTGACGACGGCCGGCCGGTCGAGCGCCTCCTGCCGCGCGGCGTAGACGATGCCCATCGCGCCCTCGCCCAGCACGCGTTCGACGAGAAACCCGCCGAGGGTTCGTCCTTCGAGGGTCGCCACCGGCGTCTCCGCCCGCTCAGCTGTCGAGGGTCAGTTCGTAGACCTCGGGCTCGTCTTCCCGCTCCTCGACCAGCAGCTGGAACTCGACCTCGCCGAGGGCGAACCGGTCGCCGGGCTCGAGATCGACCGCGTCGACGCGGCGTCCGTCGACGGTCACTCCGTTGGTGCTGCCGAGGTCGCGGACGCGGAACCCGCCCGCGGGAACATACTCGACGACGGCGTGCTGACGCGAGAGCGAGGCGTCCGCGATCCGCACGTCGGCATCCTGGCCGCGCCCGATCACCGTACGCGGCTGGCGCAGCGCGAGCCGCGTGCCGGCGGCCGCCCCGCTGAGCACCACGAGCGACGACTCGAACGCCTGGCGGAACTCGCTGAACGAGAGCCCCGAGGCCGAGCCCCGGAGATTGCGCGTCAATCCGTCCCGCATCGGGCCCTCCACGGCCGGGGTCACCCGGTCTGGGGACGCTCCCCACCGCGGCCGGTCTTCCTGTCGATGGGTGGGGCCCGGGCGGGAGGAAGTCAAGCCGGGCAGGCCGCACCCGTTCGGGGGGGTCCGGGCCTGTCATCCGGCCGAAACGATCTTATGAACTGCTCCCCGCCCGGGGCCGCGAACCCGGCGGCGTGACGGAGGTGAGCACGATGCGTGTCGAGACGATCTACGACAACCTCGAACTCGACGGCCGGGACCGGCAGATCCTCGAGCGCGAGATCGCCCGGCTCGAGCGCCGGGCGCGGACCTTCCCGCCGGAGCTGGCCCATCTCCGGGTCCGGCTCGCGGGGCACGGAGAACCGCATCCGAAGCTGGTCGAGACCCGGGTCTCGCTGGCGACCCCTGCCCGCGTGCTCGAGGCCCGTGCGGAGTCCCGCGATGCCCGCGCGGCGATCCACGAGGCGTTCGACGAGCTGACCCGGCAGCTCGAGCGGCTCAAGGCGGACCTGCGCGGCGAGAGGGACTGGCGCCGTCGCGAGCGGCGCGAGCGGCTGCGTCGCCGGCTCAAGGAGACCGGCGCGCCCGACCTGACGGCGATCGAGCGCGAGGTCGGTCGCGAGGCGCTCGAGGACGCGCTTGACCGGCTGTCCGATCGCGTCCGACGCGAGATGACGATCCGCATCACCGAGGGCGACGTCGACCCGGCACTGGCCGACGCCAACGACGTCATCGACCAGGTGATCGCGCGGGCCGCCGAGTCGTGGTCGCGGCGGCCGGAAGGGGCCGGACTCGATGCGTGGCTCTGGTCGCTGGCCCGCGACGAGATTCGCCGGCTCGTCGCCCAGAGCGCGCTGCGCGAGACGACCGAGGATCTCGAGCGCCCCGTCCCGGTGACGCCGCCCGAGGAGTGGGTCTCCACGCTCGGCGCGGAGACGCTCGACTTCTGGCAGCCCGACGAGACGCTGTCACTCGAGGATCTCGTCGACGATCCGACCATGCCGCTGCCCGAGGAGGTCAGCGCCCGCGAGGAGCTGGGCCGGCGCGCCGCGCGGGCGATCTGCGATCTGCCCGCGGCATGGCGCGAGCCGTTCCTGCTCGTCGCCGTCGACGGGATGCCCGTCGAGGACGTCGCCTGGGCGGTCGACCGCTCGCCCGACGAAGTTCGCGAGGCGGTCGAGCAGGCGCGGCGCTTCCTGCGCGAACGGCTGCGCTCGTAGGCGCGCGGCCGGTCGCCCGCGTCAGGCGGAGATCTGCGCCGGCCGCGGCGTCGCGCGCGCCCGCGTCAGCTCCTCGATCTGCCGCTCGAGGCGCGGAATGACGGTCTGGCGCGTGTACATGATGTAGTGGTGTCCGGCGATCGCCTGCCCGATCGCCCGCCCCAGCTTCGACGGGTGGCGCGTCGCCGCCCAGCCCAGGAAGCTGCGGTAGACCCGGCGGTAACCCGCGCCACGCCCCTGGCTCAGCAGCGAGCGCAGCGCGGCGCCGTATTCGTTCAGCGTGCGCGGCCGCGAGCCGAAGCGTGACGGCTTCCAGCGCTCGAGATTGCGCCGGCAGCGCTCGAAGTACACCGACGGCTCGTAGAGTGTCTCGAGCACCTTGCGGTAGCCGGTGAGCAGCGCGACCGGATCCATCTTCGTGACGAAGTTGGTCAGTCCGAACTGGTCGCCGTCGGTCGGCGTCTCGATCAGCCTGCCTTCGCCGGTCAGGCGCTCGAACAGCCGCGTGCGCGGCAGCGCGTGGAGCACGCCGACCATCGCGTAGGGGATCGCGGCGTTCTGCACGAAGCGGATCATCCGGTCGAAGATGTCGCGCCCCTCGCTGTCGAAGCCGACGATGAATCCGGCCCAGACGTCGATTCCGCGCTCGAGCAGACGATGGACGCCGGTCACCAGGTCGAAGCGGGTGTTCTGCAGCTTGTGTGTCTCGCGCAGGGCGCTTTCCGAGGGCGTCTCGATGCCCATGAAGGCGGCGCCGAACCCGGCGCGCGTCATCGCGTCGATCAGCGCGTCGTCCTGGGCGAGGTTCATCGACGCCTCGGTGTAGAACGTGAACGGCCGGCCCCGCGCCTCGCGCCAGCGCGCCAGCTCCGGGAGCAGCTCGCGCACGGCCTTCTTGTTGCCGATGAAGTTGTCGTCGACGAAGAACACCTCGCCGCGGAAGCCCGTCGCGTGGATCGCCTCGAGTTCGGCGAGCACCTGGGCGCTGGTCTTCGTCCGCGGCCGGTGACCGAACAGGCTGGTGATGTCGCAGAACTCGCACGAGAACGGACAGCCGCGCGAGAACTGCACCGCCATGTGGTGGTACGCCCGCGGCCGCAGCAGGTCGAAGCGCGGGACCGGCGTGATGTCGAGCCCCGGCTTGCGTGCCTCGCGGTAGATGCGCCGGGCGCGGCCGGCCTCGAGGTCGGCGGCCAGGTCGGCGACGAGTTCCTCGGCCTCCCCGACGACGACGTGGTCGGCCTTCCCGAAATCCTCGGGCAGCGAGGTCGCGTACGGTCCGCCGACGACCGTCGGCACGCCGGCGGCCCGGCAGCGCCCGATCACCTCATGCAGCGAGTCGCGCTGGGCGAGCATCCCGGTCAGCATCACGACGTCGGCGCGGGCGATCGCGTCGTCGGTCAGCGGCTCGACGTTCATGTCGACCAGCTCGAGCGACCAGTGGCGCGGCAGCATCGCCGCGACCGTGATCAGCCCCAGCGGGGGGATCAGGCACTTGCGGCGCACCCACGGCAGCGCATGCCGCTGACTCCAGTAGGTGTCCGGGAACAGGGGGTTGACCAGCAGAGCGCGCATGACGGTTCGACCTCCGGGCAGTGGCCTTACTCCGGTTGGACAGAAAGTAATCCTACGCCGGGATTGTCACGGGGCGTTCACGAGACGGGGGTCTTCCTCGCCGCGATGCGGCAGTTCGTGTGGCGACGGCACTCCCGCCGGACCGGTGGACACGGGCCCTGCACCTCGGCTATGGTCGAACGAACGTTCGTTCGGTAGCCGCAGGGAGGTCCCGGTGACGAAGCGCGGATCCCGGCCGGAGAAGACAGCCGAATCGATGGAGCGGGCCCTCGAGGCCGCCCTGGAGCTGTTCTCCAGCCGCGGATTCGGCGCGACGTCGATGCGCGAGATCGCCGAGAAGTCCGGCGTGTCGATCGGCAACATCTATCACCACTTTCCCAGCAAGGAAGCGATCTTCGAGCGCCTGCTCGAACGCTACTGGGACGTGATCCTCGACCCGGACCTTCCCCTCAACCGGATCTTCCGCAGGGCCGACTTCCCCGACGACCTCGAGGAGATGGCAGCCGAGATCGAGAAGGTCGTCCGGCAGTACTCCCGCTACATCCTGCTGATCTACGTCGACGTGATCGAGTTTCGCGGCAAGCACATCCGCGCCTTCTACGAGGGGATGGCGGGGCGGTTCGAGGAGATCTACGGCGAGAAGCTCCGGAGTCGCCAGGCTGCCGGCGAGTTCGGCGACATCAATCCGATGGTCGCCGTGATGGTCGCCACGCGCTGGTTCTTCTTCTTTCACACCGTCGAGCACTGCTTCGGGGCGCCGATGCACTTCGGCATGGACCCGAAGAAGGCGACCGAGGAGTTCATTCGGCTGCTCCGCTACGGCGTGCTCCCGAGACGGAGCAGCCGGAGCGCGGACGACTAGGCAGACCCGGACCGCGGGTCGACAAGGGAGGAGGTATCGAGATGCAGTGGACGAATCCGCAGCGCAAGGTGCTCACGGGCAGCCCGTGGTCCCTCGGCCTGCTCTGCGCCGTGCTGGTTCTGGCCGTCGCGGCGCCGGTCTCGACGGCCCGAGCCGAAGAACCGGAGCAGAAGACCGACGAATCATCCGAGCAGAAGAAGACCGAGAAGGCGGAAGCGGAGAAGCCCGCGCTCGAAGTCGAGGTGAAGGTCACGGCCCGAAAGCGCGAGGAGAACGTGCAGGAGGTGCCGGTCGCCGTCTCCGTCGTCCAGGGCGAGGTGCTCGAGGACCAGGCGGCCGAGGACCTCTCGGTCGTGCAGCAGAACGTGCCGAACCTGGCGATCTACGCCGGCCGCAACCAGTCGACGACGCTGACCGCCTTCCTGCGCGGTATCGGCCAGGCGGATCCGCTGTGGGGCGTCGATCCCGGCGTCGGTCTCTATCTCGACGACGTCTACATCGCCCGTCCCCAGGGCGCGTTGCTCGACGTATTCGACGTCGACCGCATCGAGGTCCTGCGCGGGCCCCAGGGGACGCTGTACGGGAAGAACACGATCGGAGGCGCGATCAAGTACGTCAGCCGCCGGCCGACCGACGAATTCGAGGCGCGCATCGCCGGTGCGTTCGGCGAGTTCGGACGCCAGGACTTCAAGGGCTCGATCAGCGGACCGCTCGTTCCGGGCAAGCTCCGCGCGAAGGTGGCGTTCGCGTCGCTCCAGCGCGATGGCTACGGGCGGAATCTGTTCCAGGGAATCGACAACTCGGACAAGGACACGACAGCCTACCGCGTGTCGGTCGACTTCATCGCTTCGGACAGGTTCAGGATCGAGCTGAGTCACGACAAGACCGACGACAACGCCAATCCCAAGGGCTACGCGCGGCTGGCACCCAATCCGTTCTGCCCGCTGTTCCTCGGCCAGCCGTGCGGACCGCTCGGCGGGCTGTGGGACACCGAGTCCGGCCTCGAACCGGTCAACGGCACCGAGGCCACCGGCTATGCCGCCACGGCCACGTGGGACATCAATGACGACTGGACGTTCAAGTCGATCACCGCGTATCGCGAGACCGACTCGCAGAACAACATCGACTTCGACACGACGCCGGCCCGGATCGCGGACGTCCGCGCGACATACTACGACGACCAGACTTCGCAGGAGTTCCAGCTGATCTATGACGGCGGCCGCAAGCTCAGCGGCGTGTTCGGCCTGTACTACTTCGACGGCAAGGCCGGCGGCGACGTGTTCGCGATCTTCTTCGAGGGGATCAATCCGGGCACCAGCTCATCGACGCAGGGCTTCGTCGAGACCGAGTCGCGCGCGCTGTTCTTCGACGGCAGCTACGCGCTGACCGACAGGCTCACGCTCAATGCCGGCCTGCGCTACACCGACGAGGACAAGCACGGCGTCGCCTTCAACCGGCTGTGGGTCGACCCGGACTTCACGACGGTGTTTCTCGTGGCGGCGGACTACGACAAGACGGCCAACTTCACGTCACTCTCGCCGCGGATCGGCCTCGACTACGACTTCACCGACGACGTGATGGGCTACGTCTCGATCAGTCGCGGCTTCAAGAGCGGCGGGTTCAATATCCGCGCCCAGTCCAACTTCTTCCCGTCGTCGGCCGAGCCGTTCGACGACGAGAAGCTGACGATGGCCGAGGTCGGCGTCAAGTCCGTTCTCGGCGGCGGGCAGGGAGTGCTCAACACCGCGGTGTTCTGGGGCGACTACACCGACGTGCAGGTCTCGACGTTCACCGACTACGACTCCGACGGCGACGGCACGAACGACTCGTTCTTCGGCGACTTCCTCAACGCCGGCGACGCGACGCTCAAGGGCGTCGAGGTCGAATTCGCCTGGGCGCCGCGCGGGGCGCGCTGGTTCCGGCTCAACGGCTACGTGAGCTACCTTGACGCCAAGCCGGACAGCTTCATCGACCGCAACCGGAACGGGCTGGTCGACACGCAGGTCATCACCAATGCCCCCGAGTGGACCGGGTCGCTCACGACGGAGTTCAACGCACCGACCCGCGTCGGCGTGTTCACGGGCGGCATCACCTATGCCTACCGGGACGACTCGGTGCTGACCAACGAGGGCGACGGTGTCACGCCGATCACGCAGGAGGCCTACGGCCTGCTCAACGCCCGGGTCGGCTGGATCTCCCGCGACAGCCGCTGGGCGTTCAACGTCGTCGGCACGAACCTGACGGACGAGGAATACCTGACCAGCGGTTACAACCTGCCGGTGCTGGGGATCCTGACCGGCTCGTACGGCGCGCCGCGGCAGGTGACCGCGACGCTCGAGTACCGCTTCGACTGAGACCGGAACGCCGGCCGGGTGTCGCTGCCCGGCCGGCGATCCGGAAGGACATGGCCATGATCGAGACCGGACTTCGGGACAGGGTCGTCATCGTGACGGGCGGGGCGGCGGGCATCGGCCGCGCCACGGCGCTCGCGTTCGCCGCCGAAGGCGCCCGGGTCGCGGCGTGGGACATCAACGCCGACGGCGCCGACGCGCTCGTCGCGGCGCTCGAGGCAGCCGGCGGCCGCGGGATGTTCCGGCAGGTGGACGTCACGGACGCGGCCGCCGTCGACGAGGCGGTTGCCGGCGTCGCCGACGGCTGGGGCGGGGTCGACGTGCTGGTCAACAACGCGGGGATCGTGCGCGACGCCCAGCTCGTCAAGTGGAAGGACGGCGCGGTCGTCGGCGTCATGACGGATGAGGCGTTCGACGCCGTGATCGACGTCAATCTCAGGGGCGTGTTTCACTGTACGCGCGCGGTGGCCCCTTACATGATCCGTGCGCGGCGCGGGTGCATCCTCAACGCATCGTCCGTGGTCGGCCTGTACGGCAACTTCGGACAGACCAACTACGCCGCCAGCAAGGCCGGGGTGATCAACATGACGCGCACGTGGTCGCGCGAACTCGGGCGCCATGGCATCCGCGTCAACGCCGTCGCGCCGGGCTTCGTCGGCACGGAAATCCTGCGCGCGATGCCGGACAGGGTGCTGTCCTCGATGGTGGCGCACACGCCGCTCGGACGGCTCGGCGAGCCGGAGGAGATCGCCGCGGCCTACGTCTGGCTGGCCTCGGACGCGGCCTCGTTCGTCAGCGGCGCGACGCTGTCGGTCGATGGCGGCCTGGTGCTCGGCACATGACACGCCACGCCCAGCTGATCGCGACCGGCAGCTACCGGCCCGCGATCGAGGTCACGAACGACGACCTGCGGGCACGGTTTCCCGAGCACCGCGAGTTCATCGACAAGATGGAGCAGTCGACCGGGATCCGGTCGCGCTGGCATGCGCCGGAGGACTGGGCCACCTCCGACCTGGCGCTGCATGCGTCCCGGCAGGCGCTCGAACGCGCCGGGCGCCGGCCCGAGGACGTCGACCTGATCCTGCTCGGCACCGATTCGCCCGACTACATCACGCCGGCAACGTCGGTCGTCCTGCAGCACAAGCTCGGCGCGGTCAACGCAGGCACGTTCGACATCGGCTGCGCCTGCGCGTCGTTCCCCACGGGCATCGCCACGGCAGCGGGCTGGCTCGCCGCCAACCCGTCGATGCGCACGGTGCTCGTCGTCGGCGCCTACCTGATGCACAAGCTCGCCGACCCCGACGATCCGATGATCTTCTTCTACGGCGACGGTGCCGCGGCTGCGGTGCTCGAGCCGGGCGACGAGCCCGGGTTCCTCGCCGCTGCCGTCCAGGCCGACGGGTCGTACCACCGTCACTGGGGCATCTTCGCCGGCGGCACCGCGGAGCCGGCGAACCTCGATGCGGTCCGGGAAGGACGCACGCGGGTACGGATGCTCGAGCGGTATCCCCCCGAGGTGAACCGGGAAGGCTGGCAACGGCTTGTGCGGCGGCTGGCCGCCGACGCCGGTTTCGCCCTCGACGAGATCGCGCTGGTGATCTTCACCCAGGTGCGCAAGCCGACGATCGAGGAGGTGATGGGCGATCTCGGCCTGCCGATGTCGCGCACCCACACGATCATGGAGCACACGGGATACACCGGATCGGCCTGCATCGGCATGGCCCTGCACGACGCGCTCGAGACGCGTTCCCTCGCACCGGGCGACCTGGTCGTGCTGATCGGATCCGGTGTGGGCTACAACCAGGCCGGCGTGGCGCTGCGCCTGCGCGAGACGTTCCGGGGAGGCCGCCGATGAACACGAGCGTGGCGACACCCGAGACCCCGCGCCGCCGGCGGTCCTGGCTGTTCCGGGCCGGCGTCGTTGCCGGCCTGCTCGCCGCCGGCGCCGCGTGCGTCGGGCTGTTCGTCGGCTACCGGATCTGGCGCGAGCCGCTGGCGTTCTACGAGACGCTCACGCGTCGCGCCCTGGCCGGACACGGACTCGCGCAGCGCGAGCTGGACGTCCCGTGGGGACGCCTGGTCTGGTGGGAAGGCGGCAACGGGCCGGCGATCGTGCTGATCCACGGCGCCGGACACCAGGCCGGCGTCTGGGCGGAGGTCGCGGGAGCCCTGGTCCAGGACCATCGGGTGCTCGTCGTCGACCTGCCCGGGCACGGCGCGAGCGATCCGCGGCAGGGTCCGATCACCGCCGACACGCTCTACGGAGGTGTCGCCGCTTTGCTCGACCGGCTGCGCGACGACTCGCCGGTGGTGGTCGGCAACTCGCTGGGTGCCTGGCTGGCCATGGTCTACGCCCAGCGCAATCCGGGGACGCTCTCGCGGATCGTCGCGGTCAACGGCGGCGCGCTGCGCAGCGACCTCGGCGGCTATTCGCTGCTTCCGCGCAGCCGCGAGGAGGCCCGGCATCTGGTCGACGGGCTGCGCGATCCGTCGAGCCCGCGCATTCCGGACTACGTGCTCGACGATCTGGTCGAGCACGTCGGTGACGGACCCGTGGCGCGCATGATGGGCGACCTGCAGGGGCTCGAGGCGCTCGTCCTCGACGGCCGTCTCGGCGAGATCACCGACCCGGTCGACCTGCTCTGGGGGACTTCCGACAAGCTCATGCCGGTCTCCTACGCCGAGCGCATGCTCGCCGAGCTGCCGCGCGCGCGGCTGACGACGATCCCGCGCTGCGGGCACATGCCGCACACCGAGTGTCCCGACCGGTTTGTCGCAGCGCTGCGGGAGATTCTCGCCGCCGAGCCGCCTGCCGCCGACGTCCCTGCGGACGCCGCGGACCGGACCGCGGGGGCCCGGGAGGCCTCATGATCCACGGCGACCTGCTCGGCGAGCGCGCGCGGCTTACGCCCGACAAGCTCGCGCTGGTCACCGTCCCGGACGGTCTGCGGCTGACGTATCGCGAACTCGACGAGCGCGCCACCCGCTGCGCGGCGGCCTGGCGCACCGGACTCGGTCTCGAGCGGGGCGACCGGGTGGCGATCCTGTCCCACAACCGTGTCGAGTTCCTCGACGCCTTCTTCGCCGCCGGCAAGTCGGGCGTGATTCTCGTGCCGCTGGGAACCCGCCTGACCGCGGCCGAACTCGAGCCGATCCTCGAGGACTCCGGCGCCCGGGCGGTCCTCTACGAAAGCGCGTTCGCGGACATCGTCGGCCGGCTCCGCGACGAGACCCCGGTCGAGCGCTGGCTCGCACTCGACACGCCGCTGCATCCGGACGATCCCGCGCATGCCGACCTGTGCGCATCCGTCGATCTTTCGGCGTGGACGCGCGAGCGGATCGACCCCGAGGATCTCTACTGCCTGCTCTACACGTCCGGGACCACCGGGCGGCCCAAGGGCGTCGAGATCCCGCACCGGATGGTGTCGTGGAACGGGTTCAACACCGCCTGCGGCTGGCAGCTCCGCGAGTCGGACGTCTCGCCGATCTTCACGCCGCTGTATCACGCGGGCGGACTCGGCGCGTTTCTGGTGCCGATCTTCGCCATCGGCGGGACGATCGTGCTCCATCGCGGCTTCGACCCGTCCGAGATCTGGGACACGATCGTCCGCGAGCGCTGCACCGTCGTGCTCGGCGTGCCGACGATCTGGAAGATCCTGATGGAGGCCCCGGAGTTCCAGACCGCCGACCTGTCGCACGTGCGGTGGTTCATCAGCGGCGGGGCGCCTCTGCCGCGCTACATCATCGAGGCGTACCAGGCGCGGGGCGTGGTCTTCAAGCAGGGCTTCGGCATGACCGAGGCCGGCGTCAACTGCTTCGCGATGACGGTGGAGGATTCGCTGGCCAAGGTCGGCTCGATCGGCAAGCCGATGATGTTCACCGAGGTCCGGCTCGTCGACGCGGACGGCCGCGACGTTCCGGTCGGCGAGGTCGGCGAGATGCTGTTCCGCGGCCCCCACGTCGCCCGCGGCTACTGGAACCAGCCGGACGCGACGGCCGCGGCGTTCGACGAGGACGGCTGGCTGCATACCGGAGACCTGGCCCGCCGCGACGAGGACGGTTTCTACTATGTCGCGGGACGCGCCAAGGACATGATCATCAGCGGCGGAGTCAACGTCTATCCCGCCGAGATCGAGGCGGCGTTGCTGCTCCACCCCGAGATCGAGGACGCCGCCGTCGTCGGGGTGCCGGACGAGACGTGGGGCGAGATCGGCGTCGCGTTCGTCGTCACGCGGAGCGGGAGCACGCTCGACCTCGACGCCGTGCGCGCGTTCCTGCAGCAGCGGATCGCGCGCTACAAGCTGCCCAGGGCGTGGCGGATCGTCGACGCGCTGCCACGGACCCCGTACGGCAAGGTGATCAAGAACCAGCTCCGGGACCGCTGGCTCGCGGAGTCATCGTGAGCGACCAGGCGCGCGCGCTTCCGGCCCACGACCTCGCCGGAGAAGGAGACACCGTCATCTTTCTCAACGGCGGCATGATGACCTGGGCCGGCTGGGACCCCGTGGCCGAACGTCTCGGTGGCCGCTGGCGCCGCCTGCGGTTCGACTTCCGCGGCCAGCTGCTGACCCCCGGCCCGGCGCCGTGCTCGCTCGACGGTCACGCGCGCGATGCTGTGGAGCTGCTCGACGCCTGCGGCATCGAGCGCGCGCACGTGATCGGCACGTCGTTCGGCGGGGCGATCGGGATCGTGCTCGCCGCACGGCATCCGGCGCGGGTCCGTTCGCTGGTCGCCGTCACCACCACCGACGTGACGACGCCGGAGCTCGCGCGCGGTCTCGACGAGCTGCGCCGGCTCGCCCGGGAGATCCTCGCCGGAGCCGATCGCAGGGCGTACGTCGAACGGCTGGTCCGCGGCGTCTACTCCGAGCGGTTCCGGCGCGATCACGCGGACGAGATCGCCGCCGTCGCGGCGCGGGTGGCGCAGCTTCCCGCACGCTGGTTCGAAGGCCTGCTCGGCATCCTCGACGCGCTCGACGGTCTCGACCTGCGGCCGGAGCTGCCGGCGATCGCGTGCCCGACCCTGGTGATCCACGCCGCGCGCGACGCGCTGATGACGCGCGAGCGCTCGCAGGCCATCGCCGGAGCCATCCCGCGCGCACGGTGGCTCGAACACCCTGAAAGCGGGCACGCGCTGGTCGCCGAGGACCCCGCGTGGCTCGCGGATGCCTGCCGGGAGTTTCTCACGCAGGTCGAGCGCGACGAAGCGGCCGGCCACGCGTCCTGACGACCCCTCTGCACGGACCGGGAGACGATGAGCATGTCGGAGATCACACCGGACCGCAGCGGACACCTCGAGCGCGAGGGCCAGTCCGTGTGGTGGGAGTATCACGGGCGCGGCGATCGCGATGCGGTCGTCCTGCTCAACGGACTCGCGATGCACACCAGGGCATGGTACGGCTTTCTCGAGCACCTCGACGGCTTCGACGTGCTCCTCTACGACTACCTCGGTCAGGGCGCGTCCTCGTGTCCTGACGAGCCGTACACGATCCCGCGCTTCTGCGACGACCTGGCCGCCATCCTCGACCACCTGCGCATCGATCGCGTGCATGTGATGGGGATCTCCTACGGGGGGTTCGTTGCGCTCGACTTCGCGCGGCTCCACCAGCAGCGGATCCACACACTCGCCGTGTCGGGCATCCTGCTGAGCCATGAACGGCAGTTCGAGATGTACCAGGATCTGTCGCTGCGCTTCTACCGAAGTGGACCGAAGGCGTTTGAGCTCTACACGCACTACCTGTACGAGAAGATCTTCGGCGAGGAGTTCCTGCGCAGCGTGCCGCCCGCAACGCTCGAGGCGATGCGCCAGCGCTTCCACGAGCGCTACCGCGACCGGGTGCACTGCCTTGTCCGGCTGACCGAGGCGCAGATTCCGTTCTTCGCAGGGCTCGACGCGCGGCTTCCCGAATACCGTGCGATTCGCGTGCCCACGCTGGTGTTCGCCGGCGAGCAGGACCGGGCAATTCCGCTCTGGCAGCAGCGCAAGCTGCTCGAGATCATCCCCGACACCCGCTGGGAGCTGATCTCCGGCGCCGGCCATGTGGTGTACCTCGAACGGCCGCAGGTCGTGTTTCCGATGCTCCGCGCGTTCATGACGGCCCGATCGACGGCTTTCGAGATGCCCGCACGATGACTCCGAGCGTGCTTGTCAGCTGGATTCTCGTCTCCGCGTATGCCGCCGCGATCGTGGCGCTCGTCGTCCGCGGCTCGCGCCGCAACCGGAACGTCGCCGACTACGCTGTGGGGAGCCGGAGCTTCTCGCCGGTCGCCGTCGGCTTCTCGCTCGCCGCGTCCACGACCAGCGCCGCGACGTTCATCATCAACCCCGGCTTCGCCGCGTACTTCGGTTTCTCCGCGGTGTTCGCGCTGTGCATCGTGCTGCCGGCAACGATGTTCGTGTCGCTGATCGTGCTGACGAAGGGCTTCCAGTCCTACGGGCAGACGGTCCGCGCGCTGACGCTGTCGCAGTGGGTCGGCCAGCGGTTCGACAGCCCCGGCCTGGCGATCGGCTTCGCGGTCCTTGCGCTGCTGCTGGTCAGCTTCATCGTGCTGATCCTCGTCGGGCTGACCAAGGTCATCGCCGCCTCGCTGGCCCTGCCCGAGATTCCGGTGCTTGTCGCGCTCGTCGTGTTCTCGTTCGGATACATGATGTTCGGCGGCGCCAATTCGATGGTCTACACCAACACCGTGCAGGCATCGATCATGCTCGTCGTGGCGGTGCTGCTGATCGGATCGGGATACGAGCACTTCGCCGGCGGGCCGGCGGGCTTCCTCGAGCGGTTGCGGGCGATCGATCCCGCGCTGGCGGGGATCTACAACCCGGACAGTCCGCTGTTCCGCGACGCGTTCGAGGTGATCTTCTGCACGATTGTCGTCGGCGCGGCGATCGCCTGCCAGCCGCACATCATCACCAAGTCGCTGCTGCTGCGTGACCGGCGGGACGTCAACGTCTACCTCGCATCCGGCATCGTGGTGCAGTTCGTGTTCTTCGCTGTCGTGATCGTCGGGCTGTACGCACGGCTCGCGGCGCCGGACCTGATGCACGACGGTCGGCCGATCCCGCTCGACAACGTCACGTCACACTACCTCGTGACCGAGTTTCCCTGGTATGCGGGCGTGATCGTCTTTCTCGGCCTGATCGCGGCGGGCATGTCGACGCTCGAGGGCCTGATCCAGTCGGTCTCGATCACGATCACCAACGACCTGGTCAACGGACTCGTCCGCCGGCGCAGCGCGGAGGGCCTGCCGGGCCCGTACCTGCTGCGGCTCAATCGCGCGGTGATCGCCGGCCTCGCGGCGCTCGCGCTCGCGCTGTCGTGGTGGCAGATCGTCGCGCCCAACCTCAGCGTGGGCATCTTCGCGCAGGTCGGCGTGTACGCATTCTTCGCGGCCGCGTTCGTGCCGGTGCTGTTCGGCACGTTCTTCCGGGACGCCCCGCGGAGCGCGGTGGGCGCGGCCGCCGCCGTCGCGGTCGTCGTGCATTTCGGCGTCTACTACACGGGCCAGCACTGGCTGCCGTACTACCGGGGAGTCGCGGTCCGCAATCCGGGCATCGCCGCGGCGCTCGCCATCAGCGCGGCGCTTGTCGTCGGCGCCGCACTGTTTCTGGCGCTTCGTTCCCGGCGGGCGTGACCTCCGCGGGCTGCGGGAGCGAGACGCGGAGCGTGCGCGGCTCGCTCTGGCCGATCACCCGGCCGGTCCCGTCGACCGCCTGGACGCGCCAGGCGTACCGGCGGCCGGGGACGAGTCGGGCGCGGGTCGTCTCGGGCAGGCTCGTCCACGTGCGGCCCGCGCCGAGCACCACGCCCGCCACGCGTGGGCCGTCGCTCCCGGCGTCGAGGAGCTCGAGGCGGTAGACCTGCGCCCCGGCGACGGCCTGCCATCCGAAGCGCGTCTTGGGGCCCAGCACGGCGCCTGCCGTCGGGGACAGGACGCGCATCGGTGCCGGGCGTTCCGGCGCGGCGGCGCGCACCACGTAGCGCAGCTCGGGCTCCGCGAACGCGGCGCCGGGTGCGGCGATCCGCAGGCGCACCAGGTGCAGGCCGGAGAGCCGGGCCGGAAGCAGCGGACTCGCGAGATCGACCGGCGCGCTGCCGGTCACCCAGCGGCGCACCGTGGCCAGGCGCCGGAAGACCGGGGCCCCGCCGGAGGTCGCGGGCGGCTCGGCGATCTCCCACGCGGCGCGCAGCAGACCGCTGCCGGAGAACGTCGCGCGGGCCACGGCGCGGACCTGCTCGCCGGCATCGACGACGTCGATCACGCGGCCGTTCGCGAACGCCAGCTCCAGGCGCTCGATGCCGAACGCCGACGCCGCCCCCCCGGTGATCCGCAGCTCGACGGCTCCGGCCGCCGCGCCGAAGCCGTCGTCGAACGTGCGCACGTAGAACACGCTCGCGACGCCGAGCCGGATCGCGGCGTCGACGACCGCGGCCGGCACGAGCACGGTCTCGCGCAGCGAGAACACCGTCAGCGGAGCCACGGGGCGCGTCTGCGACAGGCCGCGCGTCACCGTGCCCAGCACGGGACCCGAAGGACCTGCCGCGCGGAACGTCCCCGCGGACGAGAACACCGTTGCGCCGGCGCCCCCCGCCGCCACGCTGCGCGTGACGGTCCACACCAGCGGCACGGACGTCGCACGCGAGACGGTCACGTTGCGGGCGGCGGGACTCGGGCTGACGGCCGTGACGGCAGCGCGTGCCGTCGCGGTCGTGGCGAGCGCGGCGAGCATGGCGAGCAGAGCCTGCGGCAGGAAGCGTCGTGCCGGCATGTTCGTCGTCCTCATCGTCCGGAATCCCAGCTCAGCGCGAGCCGCAGGTAGACCCGGTGGATCACGGCATCGTTCGAGGGCTCGACTCCGTCGCGCCGCCGGTGGCGCTGCGCTTCGAGCGAGACCGTCATCGCCGGCCAGCCGTCACCGGCCTGTCGGAACATCCACCGGAGCACCGCGGTGGCGTCGAGCGTGCGCAGCGACGAGAGACCGTCGGAACTCCGCGCGCGGTTCCATGACACGCCGAGCCCCGCCTGGAGCCCTGCGTCCCAGGCGTAGCCGGCATCGAGCGCGACGGTCTCCGTCGTGAACGTCACGCGGCCCGCGCGATCCTCGCTGCGGCTTCGCTGGGCGGAGAAGCCGAGGCTCGGACCGGCGCCGCCCGACAGGTTGAAGGCCAGTTCCGTGGTCGCGTCGTCGGTGCCGCCGCCCCCGTCGGCGTGCTCGCGCACGCGACCGGTCGCGTGCGCGAGGCTCCAGCTCCACGCCGGATACGAGAAGCTCGCGGAGACCGACAGTGCGCTCGTGTCGCGGAAGTCGCCCGTCACCAGACCGGCCGCCTCGCGGACGACGTCCTGGTCGAGACCGACCCAGGTCAGCGACAACGACGGCTCGCCGTACCACGGGATGCCGGTCTCCGGATCGCGCGCCGTCGCGGACGCCAGGTTGATCGCGAGCGAGCCCTGCCGCGAGCGCACCCGGGGCAGCAGCGCCACGCCGTTGACGTTGTCGGTCTCCCGCACGAGGTCCGCCTGGATGTCCA
>RFIB01000003.1 GCA_003695625.1 Acidobacteriota bacterium
GCCGACGCCCGGCGCCGCCGCCGCGCCGCTCGTCGGCGACGGCTGGTGGGCCGGACCACTGTCCGCCGCGCCCGAGGGGGTCGCCGCCGCCGCGCGCGAGCATCTGGGCCGCATCGCGCCCGCCGAGCGCGAGCCGTTCGCGGCGCTCGGCGTGGCCGCGGCGGCGGAGCCGCTGGTCGTCCACGTGGCGGCCGGGGTTCGCGCCCCGGACCTGCACGTTCCGCGACACGTCGGTGGTGCCGACGGCCGGCCGCGCCTCGGCGCGTCGCACCTGCTCGTGCTCGTCGGCGAGAACGCGCAGGTGCGCCTGATCGAGACGCACACCGCCGAGGACGGCGCACCGCTGCTGGCGGTGCCGCTGACCGAGATCCATGCGGAGGCGGGGGCGCGGGTCGAGCACGCGCTCGTCCAGGCGATGCCGGAGACGGCGTTCGCGGTCGCCACGCTCGGCGTGCGCCAGCTCGAAGCCAGTCGCGTGCGGCAGCACGCACTCGCGATCGGCGGGGCGCTGGCGCGGCTGGAGATTCACGCGCGGCTCGACGGCGAGGGAGCCGACGCCGACCTGCGCGGGCTGATGCTCGCCCGCGGCCGCCAGCACCTCGACTGCCGCTCGGTGATCGACCACGCCGTGCCCGGCGCGACGAGCCACGAGACCTACAAGGCGATCCTGCGCGACCGCGCACGGACCGTGTTCGCCGGGCGGATCGTCGTGCGCGAAGGGGCGCAGCAGACCGATGCGCGCCAGCAGAACGACAATCTGGTGCTCTCGCGTCACGCGCTGGCGCGCACGCGTCCGCAGCTCGAGATCTACGCCGACGATGTCAAGTGCGCCCACGGCGCCACGGTCGGCCGGCTCGACGACGAGGCGCTGTTCTACCTGCGGGCGCGGGGCATTCCGCTGCCGGAGGCGCGCCGCATCCTGATCCGCGCCTTCGCCGCGGCCGTCGTCGACGACATTCCATGCGCGCCGCTCGTCGAGCGCATCGAGGCGGAGATCGACGCCCGGATCCCGGGGCCGGAGGAGGAGGAAGTCTCATGAGCGACGAGGCGAACGGGACGGACCGGAACGAGCCGCAGGGAGCGCAGGATGCGCAGTCCGGCGGCGAGCTGCGCCGGCAGGTGATCGAGGTGCTGCGCACGATCTACGACCCGGAGATCCCGGTCAACATCCACGATCTCGGCCTGATCTACGAGGTCGACGTCGACGAGACCAGCGGATCGGTCGCCATCAAGATGACGCTGACCACCCCCGCGTGCCCGGTGGCCACCTCGCTGCCGCCTGAAGTCCGGCGCCGGGTGCTGGAGATCCCCGGCGTCCGTGAGGCCGACGTGGAGGTCGTCTGGGATCCGCCGTGGAGCAAGGACATGATCTCCGAGGAGGTCAAGCTTCAGCTCGGCATCCTGTGATGGCGCGATGATCCACGTCCACGGCTTCGAGACCTCCAATAACGTCAAGGTGCGGATCGCCCTCGGCTACAAGGGGCTCGACTACGAATTCCACCGCATCGACCCCGCCGACCGCTCCGGAATCGTGCGACTCTCCGGCCAGCACCTGACGCCGGTGCTTGTGCACGACGGGACGGTCCTGTTCGACTCCGCCGCGATCCTGCGCTGGCTCGATGCGAACTTCCGCGACACGCCGCGCCTGTTCGGCGCGAACCTGCTCGAGCAGTGGGCGATCGAGGACCAGGAACTGTTCGCGCGCGCGGTGCTCGCCGCGCCGCTGATGACCGTCGTCCACCGCCGCGTCGCCGGGAATCCGCTCGGCCCCGAGGAGCTGGAACGGTGTGCCGACGACTGGGCTCGCGCCGTCCGGCGCCTCGCCACGCGCCTCGACGGGCGCGAGTGGCTCGTCGGCCACGCCATGTCCGCCGCCGACATCACCGCCGCGGCCGTGCTCGACCGCGTCCAGCGTGCGGGCCTGTTCGACGATCCCCCCGAGGCTCCGTCGCTCGCCGACTGGCGCGACCGCGTGCTGGCGTGGGACCGGTACCACGAGTCGCGCGACGGCTGAGCGCATCGCGCGATTCAGCCGGCGGCCCGCGCCTTCTCGAGCAGCCAGCCCGGCATCGGATGGTCGAGCCTCCAGGTGATCGAGAGGGGCCGTTCGCGTCCCGGTTCGCAGTGCAGGTAACGCACCGGACCGAGGCACACGAACGGCGCGCCCAGACCGAGAGCCGTCTTCCGCCGCTCGCGCACGAACAGCAGCACGTCGACCCCTTCGCGCTCGTGATGGCGGTACAGCCGGCCGAGCGGGCTCTCCAGTCGCGTCTGCCACTGGCTCTGCCAGTGGAACAGCCGGTCGGAGATTGCATAGTCCTCGTATCGCGTGTTCTCCGTGAAGCCCGCCCCGCTCTTGTCGAGGGTGACGAACAGCAGCAGCCGCCGCTGATCGACGAGCCGCACGACGCCCTCGCGCGAGTTGAGCTGACGGTATGCCCCCAGCGCCGAGAAGATCTCGCCTCGCGTGTAGCGCGCATGCAGGCAGAGCGGATCGTGGCCGGCAAGCGGGACACGGGGACCGTCCGCCCTGTCGGCGAGCAGGTCGAGCAGCTCGTCGAGTTCCTCGACGATCGGGACGTGCCGGCGCAGTTCCTCGAGCAGCCCGGGCCCGGCGTCCGGCAGCCCGAGGCCGCTCTTCTGGCCGTGCCGTGCCGCAACGAGGTGGGGCCAGAGCATCCTCGCCACGGAATCGTCCGCGGGCACGCGGCCGGAGGCTCGCAGCAGTTCCCGCCAGCGCGCGACCCGCGGCGGGTCGTCGACATGCAGCAGGCGCGCCGGCAGCCGGTACCAGCGCTTCTCCCCGGCTTCCACCGGGGCCATCGGCCAGCCGGCCTCGCGGCGCAGCGCGGTCCAGCAGCGCGACGGCTGCTGCCCGTAGAGGTCGTCGACGCTCGCGCCGGTCGCTGCGAGAAAGCCGCCGAGTCCGGGACGCTCGCCGCGGGCGAGCATCGCCGCCAGGTCGTCCCGCAGGGAAGGCCACAGGTTCCTCAGATTCGCGCGGACGATCGCGAGCACCTGCCGTTGCGCGCGCTCCTCGAGAACGATCGAGCATCCCGGAGGAAGGTGCGGGAACCCGGACTCGACCTCCTGCGCGAGCTCGCGGCGGGTCGCTCCGAACAGCGCCTGGAAACGCCGGTCGATGCGGTAGGTCGCGTTCATGTTGCCGACGAAGTCGAGCACCGTCAGGCATGCCTTGCCCGGTGCGTGCCGGAGACCGCGGCCGAGCTGCTGCAGGAACACCGTGATGCTCTGCGTCGGTCGCAGGAACAGCACGGTGTCGACCTCGGGCAGATCGACGCCCTCGTTGAAGACGTCGACGGTGAAGAGAACGTTGAGCGTCCCCTGCAACAGCTCGGATCTCAGCTGCCTGCGCCTGTTCCGCGTTGTTTCTCCGCACAGCACGGCGGCGCGCAGTCCCGCCCGCCCGAATCGTTCGGCCATGTACTCGGCGTGGGCGACGGACACGCAGAAGCCGAGCGCCCGCATGCGGTCCGGATCGGCCACCGTACTGCGCAGCGCGTGCAGAATCTGCCGCACGCGGGCGTCGTTTCCCGTGTAGACCTTCTCGAGTTCGGCGTCGATCACGTGCGCCGGGCTTGACCAGTCGATTGCCGAGAGGTCCGTGCCGTCGTCGTTCACGAAATAGTGGAACGGGCAGAGAAGCTGCTCGTCCAGCGCGTCCCACAGGCGGATCTCCGCCGCGATGCGATCGTCGAACCACGGCAGGATGCTCTCGCCGTCCATCCGCTCGGGCGTGGCCGTCAGGCCGACGAGCCAGCGCGGCCGCAGATGCGCGAGCAGGCGCTTCCACGATCGCGCCGGTGCGTGATGGCACTCGTCGACGAGGACATAGTCGTAGTGCCCGGGATCGATGCGCTCGAGCCTCTCGCCGTGGAGCGACTGGATGCTGGCGAAGACATGCCGCCCGTGCCGGGGGCGCTCGGCGCCGACGAGCAGTTCGCCGAAGTCCCGGTCGCCCACCGCGTGGCGGAACGTCTCGCGCGCCTGCTCGAGAATCTCCCGGCGGTGCGCCACGTAGAGCAGGCGCAGGTCGCGACGCTCCTCGCGCCGGGCGCGCTCGCGCAGCCGGCGGAAGTCGAGGGCGGCGACGACGGTCTTTCCCGTCCCGGTGGCGGCGACGACGAGGTTCCGGCGGTGGCCCCGGGTGCGTTCCGCCTCGAGCCGGTCGAGGATCTGCTGCTGGAACGGGTACG
This sequence comes from Acidobacteriota bacterium, assembly GCA_003695625.1. Lineage (GTDB taxonomy): Bacteria > Acidobacteriota > Polarisedimenticolia > J045 > J045 > J065. The sequence goes on from RFIB01000003.1 coordinate 4,218, forward strand.
GGCGCAGCTCGAGCAGCGCCGCCGGCCCGGCTGGCTCCTCGCCGCCGGCGCGGCGCAGCGCGTCGCGCAGTCGGTGTGCGTCGTGCTCGGGGTCGAACGGCTCGAATGCCGGATTCTCCCAGTACCCCTCGAACAGCGCGGTCATCCGGTCGACGAGCGCCGGGCTCTCGATGTGCGAGAGCCGCACGTTCCACTCCAGACCGTCGACAAGTGCGGCGTGCGACAGATTGGACGAGCCGAGCAGGGCGGTGGTCGCACCGCTCGCGCGGTGGAAGAGCCACGCCTTGGCGTGCAGGCGCGTCGAGCTGGTTTCGTACGTGACGCGCACCTGCGCGCCGAGACGGACGAGGTCCTCGAGGACGCGCGCGTGCGTCGCGCCGAGATAGGTCGTCGTGATGACGCGCAGCGCGCCGGGGCCGCGACGTTCGAGCAGGCGGGCCAGCGCCCCGCGCAGCAGCCGGTAGCCGCTCCAGCGCAGGAAGGCGACGATCAGGTCGACGCGGTCGGCCGAGCGCAGTTCATCGAGGATGGCGGTGAGCGTGTTGCGCTCGCGCGGCGCGTTCGCCAGCAGCGCGTTCTCCTCGAGCGGCAGGGCGGGGGGCTTCGGGGCGTCCGGGGCTGCCAGGCCGCCAGGCGGTTGCGCGAGCGACTCGAGCCGGCGGGGCGGATCGTCGAGCCGGTCGTCGTCGGCAACCGCGCGGCTGCGGCGCGCCAGTTCGGCGAGAATCGCGTCGACGAGCCGTGCGGCGCGGAGCGCTGCGGACCGCTCCTCGAGCGCTCCCTCGGCGAGGCCGGCAAGATACCGCGCGAGCAGCCTGCGGACCGTGCTCTCGTCGAGGCGCGCCAGCGGGGTCTGCTCGATGCGCCAGCCCCGCTTCTCGAGCTGCTCGAGTCTTCTCGCGAGTTCCCGGCTGACGAGCCGCGCGTAGACTCCCTCGGACAGATCCATGCCCCGCCCCCTTCCGGACGGCCCGGAGCGGCCCGCCAGGATAGGGCAGGCGTGACCGGTTGCGGAAGCGGGGGCGCGGGACGCGCGGCGTGAATCTTGGCGGAGAGGGTGGGATTCGAACCCACGGTAGGGGGTTTAGCCCTACAACGGTTTAGCAAACCGTCCTCTTAAGCCACTCGAGCACCTCTCCGCGGAAGGGGCAGGCCGCGCGGCGGCGGCCTGCCCGCCCGGAAAAATACCCCAGCGCCCGGGGCCTGTCACGGGCGGGGTGTGACGGTCGGGCCGGCCGGATCCTCGTTGACCATCCGCACCGGCTGGCCGGTCGACTGCAGCACGCTGCGCCACAGCGGGTGCTCCGGATCGAGCCGGCGCCGGCGGCCGGCGACCGCGCGGATCGGGACGTGGACCTGCTGGCCGTGGACGCGACCGACCATCAGTCCGGTCTTGCCCGCCATCGCGGCGTGGACGGCGTTCTGACCCAGCTGCTGGCAGTAGATCGCATCCGAGGCCGTCGGCGGTGCCGAGCGGATCATGTAGCTCGGATCGATGTACTTGACGGTCACCGGCACGTCGTGCTCGCGGAAGTGCGCCAGGATCCGGCCCTTGAGAAAGCGTCCGATGTCGCCGAGCACCGGGTTGCCCGAGGCGTCGGTGCCGCGGCGCTCGCCCTCGGGGATGTACTGCTGTCCCGCGCCCTCGGCGACGACGACGACCGCGTGGCGGCGGCTGACGATCCGGCGGTGCAGGCAGGCGAGGAACCCGTGCGGGCCGTCGAGATCGAACGGCACCTCGGGGATCAGCACGAAGTTCGCCTCGCCGCTGGCCAGCGCGGCCTGCGCCGCGATGAACCCCGACTCGCGGCCCATCAGCCGCACCAGCCCGACACCGTTGAGCGCCCCCTGGGCCTCGGCGTGGGCCGCATCGACCGCCTGCCGCGCCAGCGAGACCGCCGTGATCATGCCGAACGTCGCGTCGACGAACGGGATGTCGTTGTCGATCGTCTTCGGCACGCCGACGACGGCCACCGCCAGGTTCCGGCGCGCGATCTCCTCGCGGACCGCCAGCGCGGCGCGCATCGTCCCGTCGCCGCCGATCATGAACAGTGCGGAGATCGCCTCGCGATCGAGGAAGTCGACGATCTCCGCCGCGCTCGGCCCTCCGCGCGAGGAGCCGAGGAACGATCCTCCCTCGTGGTGGACCGTGCGCACGGTCTCGGGACGCAGCGGCATCGGGGGCGGATCGGGCGCGACGAACCCGCGCAGTCCGTAGCGGATGCCGAGGATCTCCCGCACGCCGTAGTGCCAGTTGAGCGTCAGCACGATCGACCGCACGACGTCGTTGATTCCGGGGCACAGTCCCCCCGTGGTGACGATCGCCGCCCGCACGTCGTTGGGCCGGAAGAACAGCCTGGACCGCGGGCCGGCCAGCTCGAGCGCGGCGGGCTCCGCGCCGGCGGCCAGCTCCGCCCGCACCGCGTGCAGGTCGAGATCGAACAGCAGCCGGCGGCCGTCGTCGACGAAATCGACGAGGCCGTCGCCGGGGCTCTCGCCGAGCCCCATCGGCGACGGGTGTCGGCACGGCCCGAGCGACTCGACCGTGAAGTCCGGCCGCCCGGCGTCCGGAGTCCTCTCGTCGCTCATCCCGCGTCCTCCCCGGCACGGCGCGCCGCGAAGCCGACGTACGCGAGCAGCCGGCCTGCGCGGTCGCCCTCACGGCGATACGACGGCCACCGCGTGTCGCAGATCGTGCAGCCGCCGATACGGTCCACCTCGATGTCTCGTGCCGCAAGCCGGTCGGAGGCAACCCCGGCCAGGTCGAGCAGCGCGTGACCCGGACGCGAGCGGCGCCTGTGCCGGCCGCCCGGATCGAGGCGCTCGGCGATCTCTTCCGTCGTCTCGTAGCAGCATGGCCCCGCCGCCGGACCGACCGCGGCGACCAGTCCTCCCGGGCCGGCGACGGCGCGGACGGCATCGACCGCCCGCTCGACGATCCCGGCCGCCAGGCCACGCCAGCCCGCATGCACGGCGGCGGCCACGCGGCCGGCCGGATCCGCCACGAGCAGCGGCACGCAGTCGGCGGTCACCACGGCGACCGCCGGGGCGCCGGGCCTGGTCAGCGCGCCGTCGGCCTCCTGCGGGTCGCCGGCCAGCGCCTCGACCGGCAGGACCCGCGCCCCGTGGACCTGCCGCGGCCGGAGCAGCCCGCCGGGCGCCCGGCGGGCGTCGGCGACGAACCCGTGCCGCAGGCCCGGGACCGCCCCGAGCAGCGGGCTGCGCAGCTCCGCGATCGGGTCCATCGATCGCCTCCCGGGGCGGGCGCGCCGGCGAGCCGTGCCGGATCCCCGCTCCCGCAGGACGCCGATCCTGCCCGCGCTGCGCCGGACCGACAACCGCCGCCGGCCCCTCGCTTGACCGCCCCGGGGTCTGCCCGCAGAATCCTCCGTCTGTCTGCGGGCCCGGGGTGCGCAGGGCGCTCCGGGAACGATCCGGGCTGGACAGCGTCGGCGAGACCCCCTCCCGGGCGCGACCCGGCCGCGCGGAGGTGCGGACGACCATGATGCATGCCGCTTCACTCATGCTGCTTGCCCAGCAGTCCGGCGACGTCCGGCAGACGCTGGGCCAGTGGACGCCGTTCGTCTGGCTGATCGCCTTCGCGGTGATCTTCTACTTTCTGCTGATCCGGCCCCAGCGCCAGCAGCAGAAGCGGCACCAGGCGATGCTCGAGGCCCTCCGGCCCGGGGACAAGATCGTCACCCAGGGCGGGCTGGTCGGCACCGTCACGCGGACGGACGAGGGGCCCAACGCCCTGCGCGTCAAGCTGGCTCCCAGCGTCGAGGTCACGGTGATGCGCAGTCACGTGGCCGCCCGGCTCGGGGAGGAGGAGAAGTGAAGCCGGTCTATCTGCGGCTCGGACTGATCCTGGTCGTGCTCGTCGTCTCGATCGTCATGATCTGGCCGCGGCACGAGGGCGAGTGGATCAACCTGAACCTCGGCCTCGACCTCAAGGGCGGCTCGCACCTCGTGCTCGAGGTGGTGACCGACGACGCGGTCAAGGCCGAGTGCAACGTCTGGGCGACGCGCATCGCCGAGGAGCTGCGCGACCAGGGCTACCCGGACGCACGTGGCGAGGTCGACCAGCCCGGGCGGTTCCGGATCAGCGGGATCCCCGCCGACCGGCTCGGCGAGGCGGTGGCGCTGGCCAAGGACCGGCTGTCCGGCTGGACCGTGACGACCGAGGGAACCGATCTCGTCGCCCGCATGCCGGACAGCCAGATCGAGTCGATCCGCGACCAGGCCGTCGAGCAGGCGCTCCAGACGATCCGCAACCGGGTCGACCAGTTCGGCGTCGCCGAGCCGCTGATCCAGCGCGTCGGCGGGCGGGGCAGCAACCGGATCCTGCTCCAGCTTCCCGGCGTCGAGGATCCGTCCCGCGTCAAGAACCTGATCCAGACCCAGGCCCAGCTCGAGTACCGGATGGCCTACTACGCGCCGGACGGCACCGGCCCGTTCCAGGGGCTCACGCCGGAGGACGTCGTCGCGCAGCTCGGTGGCACGCTGCCGCCGGGGGTCGAGGTGCTGCCGGTCTACCACCGCAACAACGTCACCGGCGAGAAGGAGATCGCCTCGTACATGGCGGTCGAGAAGGCCTCGATCATCACGGGCTCCGACCTGACCGATGCGCGGCCGTCGCGGGACAGCTACGGGCGTCCGGCGGTCAGCTTCCAGCTCGACGTGGAGGTCGCCTCGCGCTTCGCACGCCACACGCGCGAGAACGTCGGCCGGATCATGCCGATCGTGCTCGACGGCAAGATCGAGAGCGCCCCGCGGATCGAGACCGAGATCGGCGCCTCCGGCCAGATCACGGGAGAGTTCACGCCCGAGCAGGCGCAGGATCTGTCGCTCGTGCTGCGCGCGGGCGCCCTGCCGGCGCGCGTCGTCACCATCGAGGAGCGCACGGTGGGCCCGTCGCTCGGACTCGACTCGATCCGCCAGGGCCTCCGGGCGATCGTGATCGGCTTCGTGGCGGTGATGATCTTCATGGTCGTGTACTACAAGCTCGCCGGCGTCAATGCCGTGATCGCGCTGCTGATGAATCTGCTGATCATCGCCGCGGTGATGGCGTTCTTCGGCGCGACGCTGACCCTGCCGGGCATCGGCGGGTTCATCCTTACCGTCGGCATGGCGGTCGACGCCAATGTGCTCGTGTTCGAGCGGATCCGCGAGGAGCTGCGCGCCGGCAAGACGACGCGCGGGGCCCTCGAGGGCGGATTCGGCAAGGCGATGTCGGCGATCGTCGACGCGAACATCACGACGCTGATCGCCGCGGTGCTGCTGTTCAACTACGGCACCGGCCCGGTGCGCGGCTTCGCGGTGACGCTGTCGATCGGGATTCTCGCGTCGCTGTTCACGGCGATCTTCGTCAGCCGGACGCTGTTCGAGCTGCGCCTGGGCAACCGGCCCGGTGCGCGGCTCTACATCTGAGGCGGAGGGCGCGATGCAGCTGTTCGAGACGGTCAACATCGACTTCATGGGGCACCGCCGCCTCTGGCTGTCGATCTCGGCGATCCTGATCGCGGCCTCCGTCTTCGTGCTGGCGAGCCGAGGCATCCGGCAGGGCGTCGAGTTCGCCGGCGGCGCCGAGGTGCTGCTGCACTACGTCGAGGCGCCGAGCCTCGACGCGATCCGCGGCACGCTCGCCGATGCCGGCTTCCAGGGCGTCACGGTCACGACGTTCGGCGAGAGCGAGGGCAAGGAGATCGCGATCCGCGTCGCGCTCCCGGAGACCGGCGCCGCCGAGGAGGAGGGGCGCGACCTGGCCCGCAAGGTCGTCGCGGCGCTGCGGCCCGACGAGGTCGAGCGGCAGATCGCCGCCGGGAAGATCGACCTCAACGTCGCCGATGCCGTGACGCTCGAGCGCCGGCTGCGCGAGGAGGCCGGACTGCCCGAGGACGAGGCCGCGACCGTCGCCGAGGCGCTGACCGCGTTCCGGCGCGAGCACGCCGGCGTGTTCGAATCGCTCGACCAGGCCCTCAACGCGGAGGGCGTCACCGACGCGGCGCGGGAGTTCCTGCGCGAGAACGCGTTCGTCGGACCGTTCGGGCTCCGCGGCCAGGAGGTGATCGCGGCGGCCGTGTCGGGCGAGATGCGCCAGAAGGCCTATCTGGCGATCACCGGCGCGCTGGTGTTCATGCTGATCTACATCTGGATCCGCTTCCAGCTCCAGTACGGCCTGGCGGCGATCCTCGCGCTGGTGCACGACACGGTCATCACGCTCGGGGCGTTCTCGGCGGCCGGGCTCGAGGCCAACCTGCCGGTCGTCGCCGCGTTCCTGACGCTGGTCGGCTACTCGGTCAACGACACCATCGTCGTCTTCGACCGGGTCAGGGAGAACATCAAGGCCAAGGGGACCGGGAAGTTCGCCGAGCTGATCAACCTGTCGATCAACCAGACGCTGTCGCGGACGCTGATCACGTCCGGGACGACGTGGGTCGTGGTCGCCGCGATGTTCTTCTTCGGCGGGCCCGTGATCCGGCCGTTCGCGTTCGTGCTGCTCGTCGGCGTGATCATCGGCACGTACTCGTCGATCTACATCGCCAGCCCCGTGCTGCTGTTCTGGCACAACGTGCTGGCCCGCCGCGGCGCGCGCGGCAAGGCGGGGCGGCGGGCAGCGGCGCGCGGCTGACCGCCCCGCATGACGCCGCCGGGCGGCCGTCGCCGCCTGTCCACGCGGTGACGGCGTCCCGGCGCGCTCCTATAATCCGGCCGGGATGATCCGCTTCGAAGACATCCTCGAGCGCGTCGAACGCACGCATGCCGGGACGTCGCTGGAACTGCTGCGCAAGGCGTACGTCTACGCGGCGATGGCCCATCGCGGGCAGACGCGCCGCTCGGGCGAGCCGTACCTGACCCACCCGCTCGAGGTCGCGTACATCCTCGCCGACCTCGACCTCGACGAGCAGACCGTCGCCACGGGCCTGCTGCACGACGCGGTCGAGGATGCGCAGATCACCCTCGACGACGTGGAGGCGGAGTTCGGGCCGGAGATCGCCCAGCTCGTCGACGGGGTCACCAAGCTGACGAGGCTGGACATCGCACCGGAAGCCGATCGTCAGGCCGAGACGGTCCGCAAGATGATCCTGGCGATGGTCAACGACATCCGGGTGATCCTCGTCAAGCTGGCCGACCGTCTGCACAACATGCGGACGCTGATGCACATGCCGCGGGACAAGCAGCTCCAGAAGGCCCGCGAGACGCTCGAGATCTACGTCCCGCTCGCTCATCGGCTCGGAATCGGCCGCGTCCGCGGCGAACTCGAGGAGCTGAGCCTGCGCTACCTCGAACCGGAGACGTGGGCGATGCTCGAGCAGCGGCTGGCCGACATGAAGCAGGTCGCCGACGAGCTGATCGGCGAGGTGCGGAACAAGCTGCAGGAGAGTCTCGAGCAGCACGGCATCCGGGCCGAGATCACGGGGCGCTTCAAGTCGCTGTTCTCGATCTACCGCAAGATGCAGGCGCAGCGGATCGGCGTCGACCAGGTCTACGACATCATCGCCTTCCGCGTGATCACCGAGAGCGTCCGCGAGTGCTACGGGGCGCTCGGTATCGTGCACGCGATCTGGCCGCCGGTGCCCGGGCGGATCAAGGACTACATCGCGATGCCGAAGCCGAACCTGTATCAGTCCCTTCACACGACGGTGATGTCGGACAAGGGACATCCATTCGAGGTGCAGATCCGCACGCGGGAGATGGACCGCATCGCCGAGGAGGGCATCGCGGCGCACTGGCGCTACAAGGACCAGGGGAAGCTGACCGACCGCGAACTGGCCGGCGTGCAGTGGCTGCGCCAGGTGATGGACTGGCAGAAGGACGTCGGCGACGCGCGCGAGTTTCTCAAGTACGTCAAGGTCGACCTGTACCCCGGCGAGGTCTACGTGTTCACGCCCAAGGGGCGCGTGATCAGCCTGCCGCGCGGTGCGTGCCCGATCGACTTCGCCTATGCGATCCACACCGAGGTGGGCAACCAGTGTGTCGGCGCCCGGGTCAATCGGCGGCTCGTCCCGCTGCGCACCGAACTCAAGAGCGGCGACATCGTCGAGATCATCACGCAGAAGGGGCACCAGCCGAGCCGCGACTGGCTGGCGTTCGTCAAGACGAGCCGGGCACGCACGAAGATCCGCGCCCACCTGCGCGCGGTCGAGCGCAGGCAGTCGATCGACCTCGGCCGGTCCCTGCTCGAGAAGGAGATGCGCCGGCTGCGGATCTCCCCGCGGGAGATCTCGGACGAGGCGCGCGACGGCGCCCTGGCCGAGCTGCGCTGCGAGACCTTCGACGACCTGCTCGCGGCGATCGGCGTCGGCAAGCTGACGCCGGGGCAGTACCTGGCTCTTGCCGTGCCGAAGGAGGTTCCTGCGGAGGGGGGCGAGCAGGCGGCCGAGGAGCCCTCCGAAGGCATCCTGCGCCGCGTCACCCGGGCGCTGACCCGCAGCCCGGAGAAGGTCAAGGTGCACGGGCTCGGTGACACCGTGATCAGCCTGGCCCGCTGCTGCAATCCGATCCCCGGCGATGCCATCGTCGGCTACATCACGCGGGGGCGCGGCGTGTCGGTGCATACCGAGGACTGCCCGAACCTCGAGCGGCTGCTGGTCGACCCGGGCCGCCGGATCGAGGTCGAGTGGGCCAGGGACGAGCACTCCTCGACGTTCACGGTCGGCCTCGAGGTCCGGACGGAGAACCGCCCGGGGATGCTCGCCCGCGTCGCCTCGGTCTGCGAGAGCAACAAGGTGAACATCCGGCATGCCGAGGCCGACGTCGGCGAGGACGACGAGGGGCTGATCTACGTCGTGGCCGAGGTCCAGGACCGACCGCAGGTCGAGCGCCTGATGACCGTGCTGCGCCGGAGCCCCGGGGTCCATCTCGTCGGGCGGATCTCGCCGGACCGGATTCTCGGCCGCCACCGCCGGCCGGGGGAGGACAGGTCATGAGCGGAATCGAGAGGATCGAGACGGGCCGCGCTCCGGCGGCGATCGGACCGTACAGCCAGGCGGTCCGCGCCGGGGGACTCGTCTTCTGTTCGGGGCAGATCGCCCTCGACCCCGCGACCGGCGCGATCGTCGGCGGCACCGCGGCGGCCCAGGCCCGTCAGGTGCTGGCCAACCTGGCGGCGGTGCTCGAGGCTGCGGGCTCCGGACTCGACCGGGTGCTGAAGACGACGGTCTACCTGGCCGACATGGCGGACTTCCAGGACGTCAACGCGGTGTACGCCGAGGCGTTCGGGGAGCACCGCCCGGCCCGGGCGGCGGTCGAGGTCAGCCGCCTGCCGCGCGACGTGCTGGTCGAGATCGAGGCGATCGCGGCCGTTTCCTGACGTTTTCGCGCTGTTTCCCTCGCGCCGGACGCCGTCCGCGTCGCGCCGCTTGCCCACGTATCGGCCGAAACCCATATTCGGCCGCGAGGCTCACCCGGGGTGCAGTCGGCGCACGGGTGCCAGGGCGCCTGCCTGCGGGTCGCCGGGGGGTCTCGAGTCGGCAGTGCGCGGGCACTGTCCGGAGCGAGGGTCGCGTGAGGCACGGAGGCCAGGGAGGGCCGGTCGTTCGGGGCGAGCCTGTCGTGTTCGTCCGGGTCCGCTTTCGCCTTGACTTCACGTCTGCCGATCGCGTAGCTTCGGTCTCGTCCGGACTCTCACCCGACGCCTGGCCGGCGCGGAGGGACGCATGATCTTCGGTCGGTCCAAGGACATCGTGGGCCTCGACATCGGCGACAGCTCGATCAAGGTCGTGGAACTCAGGCAGCTCGGCCGCGGTCGCGGCTGGGAGGTCGTGTCGCTGGCCAACGAACCGCTCCCCCAGGAGGCGATCGTCGACGGCACGATCATGGACGCCGGGCTCGTCGTCGACACGCTCCGGCGCATCTGGGAGCAGAACCGGATTCGCACGCGACGCGTGGCCACCGCGCTGTCCGGGCACTCGGTGATCATCCGCCGCATCAACCTGCCGCAGATGAGCGAGCAGGAGCTGGCGGAACAGATCAAGTGGGAAGCCGAGCAGTACATCCCGTTCAACATCCAGGAGGTCTCGCTCGACTATCACCTGCTCGAGGGTCCGTCCCTGGCCGGCGAAGGCAACATGGACGTGATCCTCGTCGCCGCCCGCAAGGAGAAGATCGACGACTACGTGTCGGTGATTACCCAGGCGGGTCTCGAGCCGGTGCTCGTCGACGTGGGCAGCTTCGCGGCGCTCAAGTGCCTGACGGAGAACTACGCCGCCGAGATGCCCGCCTCCGCGGCGCTGATCGACATCGGCGCCTCGGTGACCAGCATCGCCGTGCTGCACCACGGGCAGGCGGTGTTCTGGCGCGACATCTCGATCGGCGGCAACCAGTACACCGACACCCTGCAGCGCGAGCTGAATCTGTCGCGCGAGCAGGCCGAGGCAGCCAAGCGGCGCGAGCCGGTCGAGGGCGTCTCCTCCGACCAGGTCGCCGAGATTCTCGCCTCGGTCAACGAGGAGCTGTGCCACGAGATCCAGCGGACGATCGACTTCGTCAAGGCGTTCGCCGGCAGCGAACAGCCGCTGGAGACGATCCTGCTCACCGGCGGCGGGGCGAAGCTGCCGGGGCTGCCCGACGTCCTGTCCGAGACGTTCGGCGCGCGGGTCGAGATGCTCGATGCGTTCCGGCGCGTTCGGCTGCCGTCGCGGCTCGAGCCGGAATTCGGCGATGCGGGGCCGAACATCGCCGTCGCCGCGGGTCTGGCGATGCGGCGTGCCGGCGACGGCGGCATCAATCTGCTCGAGGAGCAGGAGGAGCGCCGCCCCGCGGGAGCCGGCGTCGGCTCGTCGCTGGCGGCGATCGTCAATCCCGGCGTGATCGGTTCGCTGGCGGTCGTCGTGGTGACGGCCGGCTGGCTCGGCTGGGTCTGGTGGGCCCGCAGCTCGAAGATCGACGAACTGCAGGTCGAGCTCAAGCGGACCAACGAGGAGGTGATCCAGCTCAAGAAGGCGCTCGAGAAGGTCGACGAGTTCGAGTCCAAGAAGGCGGCCCTCGAGCAGCGCGTGCAGATCATCTCCGATCTCAAGCGACGCCAGGTCGTGCCGGTCTACCTGCTCGACCAGGTCAGCCGCGAGCTGCCCGACTTCCTGTGGCTCGACAAGCTGGCCGAGGTCGGCGGCAACCTGCGCATCTCGGGCAAGGCGACCACCTACAACGCCGTGTCGAACTTCTACAACAACCTCCGCGACTCGCCGTTCTTCGAAGGGGTCACGCTGGGAACCACCCGGCGCGTGCCCGAGGGCGTGTCGTTCCAGCTTTCGTGTCGCTTCACCGGGCCGACGCCGGGCGCCGCGAGCGGTGCCACGGGCTCCGACGTCGCGCGGGCCGAGTAGGAGGGGGCGCAGATGGACCTCAAGAATCTTCCCTGGTGGGGCAAGGTGGCGATCACCGTCGTGATCTGCGGCGTGCTCGCCTTCACCCAGTTCCGCATGGCCCCGCTCGACCTGTCCCGCAAGGCGAAGCGGATCGAGGAACTCGAGGCCAAGATCGAGAAGAACCGGGCGGAGATCCGCCGCGGTCGCCAGGCGCAGGCGCAGATCGAGGAACTCCAGCGCGACATCGCGTCGCTCGAGCGCAAGCTCGCGGACCTCAAGCAGATCCTGCCGACCGAACCGGAACTCGGCGATCTGCTGAAGTGGATCAAGGCCCTCGCCGACCAGACGAACCTCGAACTGCAGGTGTTCAACCCGCAGTCGCCGGCCGAGCGGGAATTCCTGCGCGAGCAGCCGATCCAGATGGAGGTGCTCGGCAACTACCATCAGCTCGGCATGTTCTTCGACCGGATCAGCAAGTACCAGCGGATCATCAACGTCGAGAACGTCACCATCGGGCCGGCCAAGGGCGGCCGCGGCAAGGTCCGGGCGACGATCAAGGCCAACTTCGTGGCCAAGACGTTCCTCTACCGCGACGAGGCGTCGGACTCGTGAGGTGGCCCATGAAGCAGGAAAGCAGACTCACCATCGGGATCGCCCGCTGTGCCGCACTGGTCTCGCTCGCCTCGCTCGCCGCGCTGGCCAGCGTCTCCGGCGGGGAGGGCCTCGCGCAGGAGCCGCCGAAGTCGCCGGATCAGCGCCACGACAAGGGCGTCATCGAGCGCATCGAGCGTGACCGCGAGGCGGTGATGACCGGGCAGTTCTTCACCTACGACCCGGCCGGGCGTCGTGATCCGTTCGAATCGCTCGTCCGCGCTCAGCCGGTGGTCAAGGGCAAGCGGCCCAAGGGCATCGCCGGAATGCTGGTGACCGAGATCGACCTGCTGGGCGTCGCGACCGATACCGCGGGCAACGAGATCGCGCTGTTCCGCGGCTCGGACAACCGCGGCTACGTCCTCCACGAGGGCGACGTCGTGTACGACGCGAGGCTGATCTCGATCGATCTGAGGGCAGGCACGGTCGTGTTCCGACAGGAAGTCGACGATCCGCGCCGGATCAAGCCTTACCGTGATGTCGTCAAGCGGCTGCGTCCCGAAACGGGCAAGCAGGCCGCCCAGGAAGACGATGAGATGGAGGAGGGCTCATGAGAAGGCTCGACGGTCGGCGGGGCTGGACGCCCGGACTCGTGGCGCTGACGCTCGCCGTGGCGCTCGGCGGGGGCGTCCTCGCAGCGACCCTGCCGTATGACGACCGGCCGCCGCTGCTGGTCTCCGAGGCCGTACCGGCCGGACAGGCCGCCGCGACGCGTCTGCTCGACGCGGACGTGTCGGCCGCCGGCTCCGGAGTGGTCCTCAGGCTGGCGGGCAACGGCGTCTTCGCCTACGACGTCTTCTCGCTCAGCGGGCCGGACCGGCTGGTGATCGATCTGCCCGGCGTCCGGGTCGACGACGTGATCGGCAGCGTCGAGGTGCACCACGACGCCGTCGTGCGGGTGCGTACCGGCCAGTGGCTCGAGGAGCCGCCGGTCGCGCGCGTCGTGATCGACCTCGAGCGGCCGGTGGACTGGGCCATCGACCGGACCTCGACCGGCCTGTCGGTTGCGCTCGGGGCCACGGACGACGCCCCGGCCGAGCCGGTGGCCGAGCCGATGCCGGAGCCGGTGAGCGAGTCGGTCGCACCGGACGCGCCGGCTGCCGCTGTCGAGCCGGAGGCCGCCGAGGCGCCGGCCGCTGCTGCGCCGGAGCCGGCCGCCACGCCGGAGCCCGCTCCCGTGGCGGAGCCCGCTCCCGCGTTCGACCGGCCGGTGCTGACGGTCGGCTCGGCCGACGCGGCCCCGACGCCGGAGCCGGCGAGCCAGGCGCCGCGTCCCGAGCCGGTCCCGGCGAGCCTGTCCGCACCGGCGAGCCCTGCCGCGACGCCCGACGCCCCGGCCGTCGAGGCCTCGCCGGCAGCCGAGCCGGCGGTTCCCGCGGCGCCGGAGCCGGCCGCCGCGGCGTACGTCACCGAGGTCAGCGACACGCCGGAGCCGGTCGCGGCCGAGCCGGCGGAGAGCTGGACCCGCGCCGAGATCGACCGGGTGATAGAGGACGCCGCGCGTCGTGCCGGCGAGGCCGCCCCGACGACCGCCCCCGCGCCGGTGCTCGGCGCCGAGGGCGACCAGTCGAGCGGCTTCCTGCCCGACGTCGAGACGAAGACCATCGAGGGGCGCCGCAAGACCTACTCGGGCACGCCGATCTCGCTCCAGCTCGTCGATGCGGACATCAAGCAGGTCTTCGGCCTGTTCCACGACATCTCGGGGCTCAACTTCGTGCTCGACCCGTCGGTCTCCGGCAAGGTGACGATCGTGGTCGACAACGTGCCGTGGGACCAGGCGCTCGACCTGATCCTGCAGAACAACGGTCTCGACATGGTGCTGCAGGGCAACGTCGTGCGGATCGCACCGGTGACCAAGCTGGCCCAGGAGGCCGCCGCCCGGAACGCCCTGCGCGACGCCAAGGAGCTCGAGGGCACGCCGGTGACGATCACCCGTACGCTGTCCTACGCCAAGGCGAAGGACGTCGAACGCGTGATCCGCCAGGCGATCCTGAGCCCCAAGGGTCGCGTGATGGTCGACGAGCGGACCAACTCGCTGATCATCCGCGACATCGAGAGCCGGATCGAGGCGACCGACGCGCTGCTGACGACCCTCGACGCCGAGACGCCGCAGGTGATGATCGAAGCCCGCATCGTCGAGGTCTCGCGCGACTTCGTCAAGGACCTCGGCATCCAGTGGGGTTTCAACGCGGACGCCGACCCGTCGCTCGGCACCGAGACGGGGCTCGACTTCCCGCACCGCGCCAACGCCAGCTACGACCTGAACCTGCCCCGTGCCGCGACGACCAGCGCCCTCGGGCTTTCGTTCGGCAACGTGCTCGACTCGTTCACGCTCGACGTCACGCTCGACGCGCTCGAGACCGAGGGCTACGCGCGGCGGCTCTCCGCGCCGAAGATCGCGACCCAGAACAACGAGACCGCCGAGATCGAGCAGGGCGTGCGATTCCCGATCGTCAGCACGACGGCCACCGAGATCGACGTGCGCTTCGTCGCCGCCTCGCTGCGCCTCGAGTGCACGCCGCAGATCACCGCCGAGGGCACCGTCGTGCTCGAGCTGACCGTCGAGAACAACCAGCCCGACTTCGTCAATACCGTCGGCGAGGTGCCGTCGATCAACACGCAGCGCGCCGAGACCAAGGTGATGATCGCCGATGGCGGGACGACCGTAATCGGCGGCATCTTTACCGTCAACGAAGGCGAGAGCGAAGTCGGCGTGCCCTGGTTCCGCAAGCTGCCCGGCCTCGGTTGGCTGTTCCGTTCGCGCAACACCCAGACCCGAAACCGCGAGCTCATGATCTTCATCACGCCGCGGATCATCAAGTCGTCCTGAGGGAGGAAGCAGCAGATGACCACTCGCAAGGAATGGATGTACGCGGCGGGATTCATGCTGCTCGTTGCGGTGGCAGCTCTCGTCGCGGGCTGCAACAGCGCGACGGACGACCCGAACCAGTCCTCGGCGATCGTGACCGTCTCGAGTGTCTCGCCGAGCGAGGCGTGCGTCGACTATGACGGAACGCCGCAGGACACGGATGGCGACGGCACGCCGGACACCACCGTCTACGAGTCGGTCGAGAACACCGTCAACTTCGAGTCGCGGCTGCGCAACTCCGACAGCGGAGCGTTCCGCGACGTGATCTTCAGCCGCGTCGACATCCTCTACGAGATGACTGCCGGCCCGCAGCCGCCGAACCGCCTCGGCGAGCAGATCACCGTCTCGGTGCCCGCCGGCGGGACGGCATCGCTCGGGCTGACGACAGTGCTGGCCAACGATGTCGCGGCCGGTTTCTTCGACGGGACCAGTCGTGGCAGCATCCGGATGGTGTTCCATGGCCAGGACGTCGCAGGAGAGCCCCAGCGGACGGAGGGCAGTGTCCCGATCCGGTCCGTCACGGTCTGCAACTGAGCGCGGGGGGCCGCGATGAGCCCCCCGCTTTCCGATCCCTCGCCGCGCCGCGACCTCGGCTCGCTGCTGGCCGAGGCGGCTCGGCGCTGTCCCGGTCTCGGGGAACTGCTGCTCGTCGACGGCGAGGGGGTGCTCGTCGCCCGGGCTGTCGGGCCCGCGGGCGGCGGAGCCGATCCCGAGGAACTGGGTGTCGAGTCGACCGGCGTCGCGGCGGGACTGCGGCGGGCGGCGCGGGCCGCCGGTCTGGGCCAGGTCCGCGAGTGGGCTGCCGTCGGCGAGGGCGGCGCCCTGGTCGTCGTGCGCATCCCGGGCGTCGAACTGTATGTCGTCGGCCGGGCGCGGCAGGGCGAGTTCCTCGGCCGCGTGAGGCTGGCGCTCGAGCTGGCCGCCGAGCGGATCGCCGAGCAGCTCTGATGCGCGCCGTGGTGTCCCGGAGTCGTGTCCGGGAGCCCGCATTTCCTTGACCCGGGGCGCGTCCGGCACACAGATTTGACCGAGGAGAGCCCGTGGGTGCGGGCTCGCTCCGCCGCGGGACCGCCCGGACGCGGCCGGCTCCTGCAGGACGCTGGCCGCGCGAGCCGGCGAGAGGGCAATCGATGGCCGACCGAATCGGCGAGATCCTCCTCGAGCAGGGCCTGATCTCCAGGAAGGCGCTCCAGGAGGCGCTCGAACGCCAGAAGTCCGAAGGGGGCCGAGTGGGCTACCACCTGGTGCAGCTCGGCGCGTGCACCGAGGAAGACCTCGTCGGCGTGCTCTCCGAGCAGTACGGTATCCCGGCGATCGATCTGCGCTCGCTGTACCAGCACGTCGAGCGCGACCTGCTGACGCTGGTTCCCGAATCGATCGCCTCGCGCTACGACGTCTTCCCGGTCCACAAGACGGGCAACATCCTGACGCTGGCGATGGCCGACCCGACCAACGTCGTCGCGCTCGACGACATCCGTTTCCGCACCGGCTGCGAGATCGAGCCCGTGCTCGCGTCCGAGTTCGCGCTGCGCGAGGCGATCCAGCACGCCTACGAAGAGAGCGAGATGGACATCTGGGAGGAGGCCACGCCCGAGGAGGGCGGCTCCGACCAGATCCTGTTCGACGGTTCGAGCGAGGAGGATCTCGAACTGCTCGAGGAGGTCGACGAGATCGACGCGACCAACCTCGAGGCGATGAGCGCCGATGCGCCGGTCGTGCGGATCGTCAACCGGATCCTCGTCGACGCGATCAACAAGGGCGCGTCGGACATCCACATCGAGTGCTACGAGCGCGACTTCCGCGTGCGGCTGCGCATCGACGGCGTGCTCTACGAGTACATGCGCCCGCCGCTCAAGCTGCGCGACGCGATCATCAGCCGGCTCAAGATCATGGCCAAGCTGGACATCGCCGAGCGCCGGCTGCCGCAGGACGGCCGGATCAAGATCAAGATGAAGCTCGACGGCCGGACCAAGGAGATGGACTACCGCGTGTCGTCCGTCCCGACGCTGTTCGGCGAGAAGGTCGTGCTGCGACTGCTCGACCGCGAGAACCTGTGCCTCGACCTGTCCAAGCTCGGCTTCGAGCCCGAATCGTACGAGCGCTTCGAGCGCGCGATCCTCAAGCCGTGGGGCATGGTGCTGGTCACCGGGCCGACGGGATCCGGAAAGACCAACACGCTGTATTCGTCGATCAGCAAGGTCAACACGCCCGAGACCAACATCATGACGGCCGAGGATCCGGTCGAGTTCAATCTGCACGGAATCAACCAGGTCCAGACGAAGGAGGCGATCGGACTGACGTTCGCCGAGGCGCTGCGCTCGTTCCTGCGTCAGGACCCCAACATCATCCTCATCGGAGAGATCCGCGACTTCGAGACCGCCGAGATCGCCGTCAAGGCGGCGCTGACCGGCCACCTCGTGCTCTCGACGCTGCACACCAACGACGCGCCGAGCACGATCAACCGACTGATGAACATGGGCATCGAGCCCTTCCTCGTCGCCACGTCGGTCAACCTGATCTGCGCCCAGCGCCTGGTCCGCCGCATCTGCAAGGAGTGCAAGCAGCCGGTCGACGTGCCGAAGCAGGCTCTGGTCGACATCGGGTTCAGTCCCGAGGAGGCGGAGGGCCTGAAGGTCTACAAGGGGCGCGGCTGCACGACGTGCAACAACAGCGGCTACAAGGGGCGTGTCGGTCTGTTCGAGGTGATGGAGATCTCCGAGGAGATCCGCGAGAGGATCCTCACCGGCTGCTCTGCCCTCGAGCTGCGCCGTCAGGCGATCGAGGAGGGCATGCTGACGTTGCGCCGCTCCGGGCTCGAGAAGATCAAGCAGGGCGTGACGACCATCGACGAGGTCGTGCGCGAGACGGTGTTCTGATGGCGACGCGCAGCCGCGCGCGCGAGAGGGCCTGCCTGTGTCGGTAAGCATGCAGCAACTGCTCAAGACGATGGTCGAGCAGGGCGCCACGGACCTGCACATCACGACCAACTCGCCGCCGCAGGTGCGGATCCACGGTCACCTCGTGCCGCTGCAGATGCCGCCGCTCAACGCCGCCCAGACGAAGGCGCTCGTCTATTCGGTGATGACGGATCAGCAGAAGCACCGCTTCGAGGAGAACCTCGAACTCGACTTCTCGTTCGGCATCAAGGGCATGGCGCGGTTCCGCTGCAACGTGTTCAACCAGCGGGGCGCGATCGCGGCGGCATTCCGGACGATCCCGTGGGAGATCAAGTCCCTGCGCGAGCTGGGCCTGCCCGAGATCGTCGCGACGCTGGCCGAGAAGCCCCGCGGGCTGGTGCTGGTCACCGGGCCGACCGGCTCCGGCAAGAGCACCACGCTCGCCGCGATGATCGACAAGATCAACTCGGAGCGCCAGGCGCACATCGTTACCATCGAGGACCCGATCGAGTACCTCCACTCGCACAAGCGTTGCGTGGTCAACCAGCGCGAGCTGGGGGCCGACACGCGGTCATTCCCGAATGCGCTGCGCTCGGTGCTGCGGCAGGATCCGGACGTCGTGCTGATCGGCGAGATGCGCGATCTCGAGACGATCGAGTGCGCGCTGCGCGTCGCCGAGACGGGCCATCTGACGCTCGCCACGCTGCACACGAACTCGGCGGCCCAGACGATCAACCGCATCATCGACGTGTTTCCGCCCAACCAGCAGGCGCAGGTGCGCGCGCAGCTTTCGCTGACGCTGCAGGGCGTGATGTGCCAGACGCTGCTGCCCAAGGCCGGGGGCAACGGTCGGGTGCTCGCGCTGGAGATCCTCGTCCCGAATTCCGCGATCCGGAACCTGATCCGCGAGGACAAGATCCACCAGATCTACTCGATGATGCAGACCGGGCAGGCCCAGCACGGGATGCAGACGTTCAACCAGTCGCTGGCGACGCTCTACTTCCGGCGGCAGATCACACTCCAGACGGCGCTGTCGGTGTCGCACAACCCGGACGAACTGCAGGAGATGATCAACCGAGGCGTCGGCACGCTTGGCGGTGGCGCATCCACGCCGCCCGGCCGTCGCACGCCGGCCCGGCGCTGATCCGGCGCGAGGAGAGAGAAGGTCATGGCCACGTACACGTACAAGGGACGGACGCGGAGCGGTGCCGCCGCGGAAGGGACCGTCGAGGCGCAGACGCGGGACGAGGCGCTCGCCGCGCTCCGGCGCCAGGGCGTGCTCAATCCGGTGATCTCCGAGAAGGGCAAGGAGTTCGCCCTGCCCAAGCTGCGCGGCGGTGTGAGCAAGAAGGAGATCGCGGTCTTCACCCGTCAGTTTTCGGTGATGATCGACGCCGGTCTTCCGCTCGTGCAGTGCCTCGAGATTCTCGGCTCGCAGCAGACGAACAAGATGTTCCAGGCGGTGCTCAATTCGGTGCGCTCCGACGTCGAGGCCGGCATGACGCTCGCCGATTCGCTGCGCAAGCACCCGAAGGTGTTCGACGACCTGTACTGCAACATGGTCGCGGCCGGCGAGGCGGGCGGTATTCTCGACACGATCCTCCAGCGCCTGTCGCTGTACATCGAGAAGATCGTCAAGCTGCGGGCCGCCGTCCGTGGCGCGCTGATCTATCCGGTCGCCGTGCTCGTCATCGCCGCCGTCGTCGTGTGGGTCATCCTGACGTTCGTCATTCCGGTGTTCGCCGACCTGTTCGTCGGACTCGGCGCGCGCCTGCCGCTGCCGACGCGGATCGTGATCGCGCTGTCGAACTTCATGCGCTCGTGGTGGTGGCTGATGCTCGGCGGCATCGTCCTCGCCGCCTTCGGCGTGCGCCAGTACTACCGGACCTACCGCGGACGGAGAGTGATCGACGGGTTCATGCTCAAGGTGCCGGTGATCGGCATGCTGCTGCGCAAGATCGCCGTGGCGCGCTTCTGCCGCACGCTCGGAACGCTGACCTCGTCCGGCGTACCGATCCTCGACGGACTGGACATCACGGCGCGGACCGCCGGCAATGCGATCGTCGAGGATGCGATCACCAAGGTGCGCCGGTCGGTCGAGCAGGGCAAGACGGTCCACGAGCCGCTGCGCGACACGAAGGTGTTCCCGGACATGGTGGTCCAGATGATCGCGGTCGGTGAGCAGACCGGC
>RFIB01000104.1 GCA_003695625.1 Acidobacteriota bacterium
ACGATCTCGGTGATCGGCGTGCTGGCCGGTGTCGAGACGAAGCTCTCGACGGTGACGTTCATGATGCGGCGCCAGCGGCTCCAGGGGATCCTCGTCGGTTCCCGCGCGGCGTTCGAGCGGATGGTCGCCTTTCTCGACGAGCACGGCGTGCGCCCGGTGATCGACCGCCGCTTCGCCTTCGACGAACTGCCGGCGGCGCTCGAGGCGCTCGGGCAGGGCCGGCACTTCGGCAAGATCGTCATCGCAGGCTGACCACGGGCGTTCGTGCTCTCGGGTTTCCATGTCGACCCCTCTTGCTTTTCCATTCTGACCGGCGTATGACCTGTCCGTCCGGGTGAGGGTCCGCGGCGGCCGCCGCGTCCGACCACGCCGGGCGACGCTTCGCCCCCACGCGCGGAGCGGAGCGCGTTCGCCGCGCCGTCGCGCACTGCGGTCGCTCCGGGGCCCCGGGCGACAGGCGTCCCCCGGACCGGCTCGCTTGTACGTCAAGGCGGCGAGGGGGCGCCGCAGCGTGCCGGACTCGCCGCGGGGGAGGTGAGCGATGAGCCGGAACGCCATTTGCAGTCTGTCTGTCTGTCTGTCTGTCTGTCTGTCTGGGCCTGATCGTTGTCTGGGCCGGGGGGCTCGGTGAGGCGATGGCCCTGTGCCCGACGGACTCGCCGCTGACGCCGGCGGAGGCCGAGGGCGACCCGCTGTACGCCCAGATCTGCGGCCTGGATCCCGGGGACGGCTCGCCGCCGCTGCCGTGTCCGGCACCGGCGGCTCCGGTGCTCGAGGCGGGCTCGCTGCGTGCGCAGGGGTTCACGGTGCGGGCGACGGTCGACCCGTTCAGCGAGCCGGCGAAGGCGGCGTGGTGGCTGGTCGAGGAAGTCGACCCGCAGAGCGGCGTGCCGACGAAGCTGTGGGAGTTCCGTTCGGTGCAGGGATTCCCGGCCGGCGGTCACCCCCAGGGGACGACGGTCCGGTTCGGGGTGCCGGGGCTGAAGGAGAACCGGACGTATCACGTGCGCGTGGCGTTCGAGAACGCCTCGGGCGCGAAGAGCTGCTGGTCGCCGCGCAGCGCCGGAATCACGACGACGGCGCCGGCGACGTGTCCCGCGCCGCCGTCGGGGATGCAGCTGCGGGTCGAGGAGGACTTCGACCGCCCGCCGACGGACCCCCGGTTCGACACCCCCGCCGGTGACGGTCTGGGCCCCGCGGAGGTGTGGACGCCGTCGGACGCCTACTCCGAGTCGGCGGTGTGGATCGCGTCGGACGAGGTGTCGGCGGCGACCGATCCGAGTTCGGCGATGATCTACGAGGCGCTCAAGGAGCGCGACAGCGTCTCCTATGCCGAGGCCGAGGTGCGGGTCGATCTCGGGATCGAGACCGGCTTCGAGTACAACTTCCAGGTGCAGGCGCGGATCGGCCAGACGGATCCGTCGACCGGCTCGACACCGTCGTATGCGGTGAAGCTGGTCAAGGGAGCCCGGCAGTGCACGAACGCGTCGCTGCTGATCTTCCAGCTTCCCGACGAGTACACGGTGGCGCGGTGCACGGCCGACGGTTCCGCGCCGGATCCGGCGATCGGCGGGACCGTGTGCGACTTCGAGCCACCGCTGAACGTGGAGGATCCGCAGCGGCCGGGGCTGAGCCATCCGGTGTGGCTGAGGATAGAAGCTGCGTTCGAGCCGTTGACGGGGGAGCGCGAAATCATCGCGACCGCCTCCTGGACCGATCCGGACGGCACGCCGCGATCGTGCACCGCATCGCGCGTCTTCGGCGCCGCGGAGTCCTGGTGCGCCCCCCCTGTCCAGTGCCGGTGGGGCGCGAGCTTCCACGAGAAGCACTATCGCGTCGATGCATTCTGCGCGGGGGACGGACCGCAATGATCCGGCGGCGGGCGGTCGTGCTGTCCGTCGCCTGCGGGCTGGCCGCGGCGCCCGGCGCCGCGGCCCGGCCCGCCTTCGGGCAGCCGCTGGACGTCGACCTGGCGACGGCGACGGATGTCGCGCGGATCGAGGGGACCGACGATCCGACGGACTTTTTCGGGTTCGACGTGGCGTCCTGCGACGTCAACGGAGACGGGATCGACGACCTGCTGATCGGTGCACCGCAGGACCAGCCGACGCCTTTCGACCGCAACAACTGCGGCCGGGTGGCGGTGTTCTACGGGCGGCGCGGCGGGTGGGCCGGGACGCTGTCCGTCGACGACGCGGACGTGACGATCTGGGGCCGGCGGACCACGGACGACCTGGGCTGGGGACTGGCGTGCGGGGACATCGACGGCGACGGGATCGGGGATCTTGTGCTCAGCGCGCGGTACGCGGACCGGTTTCTTCCCGGGGATCTGTGGATCAGAGGCGTGGTCCACGTGATCTTCGGGCGGCCGGACCTTCCCCCGGTGATCGACTTCGCCGAGGTCGAGCCGGACCTCAAGCTGTGGGACACGGTCGGTCTGAATCTCAGCGCCGAGGATCCCCAGGTGGCCGATGTCAACGGCGACGGATTCAACGATCTGCTGCTGGACGTGGCGGGGGGCTGGGATCCGACGATCACGCGGCAGGTGGGGCGGGTGTACCTGGTATGGGGCCGCCCGCAGTGGCCGGCGCTGCTCGACGTCGGCACCGATGCGGACGTGACGATCTTCGGCGCGGACGATGGCGATTTCCTGCAGACGATGACCGCCGGGGCGTTCGATGCCGACGGGATCGACGATTTCCTGCTCTCCGCGGCCGCGGCGGACGGGCCGCTCAACCGGGTCGAGGACGCGGGGGAGGTGTACCTGTTCCGCGGGCGGTCGGTGTGGCCGTCGGTGATCGACCTTGCGATCGAATCTCCGGACATGACGGTCATCGGGGCGGGCGCCGGCGACCTGACGGGGCGCCGGAGCCTGGCGATCGGAGACCTGGATCTCGACGGGACGGCCGAGATGTGGATCGGCGTCCGGCGCGGAGACGGCAAGAACGATGCCCTCGTCGATGCGGGGGAACTGCGGATCCTGGAGCGCACGGATCCACTCCCTCCGACGATCAGTCTCGGGACGTACAGCGACGGCACGATCTGGGGCGAGACCGCGGGCGAGAACTTCGGAAGCAACGTGCTGCGCGCGATGATCGCCCCCGGCGGACAACCCAGCCTCGTGGCGACGGCGTACTGGGCTGACTACATGGGCCGAGTGGATGCCGGTCGTGTCTCGGCGTACGAAGCGCCCCGCACGCTTCCGTTCGAGGACTGGGCAGACGCGGACCCGGCACTTCGCATCTTCGGCGCACAGGAAGGCGACGAGCTTGTTTCGCGTGCTGTCGCCGACCTCAACGACGACGGCCTGCACGAAGTTGTCCTGGCGAGCGCTGCCCACGACCAGGAGAACCCCGCGAAGATCTGGCTGGTCAGCCCCTACGACCTCGACGGTGACGGGATCAACCAGCTTGCGGACAACTGCCCGCTGGTGTTCAACGCGGACCAGGCGGATGCGGACGGGGACCGGCGGGGCGACGCGTGCGCCGCGGACTGGGACGGCGACGGACAGGCGGACGCGGTGGACTGCGCGCCGGCGGACGCGTCGGCGGGGACGCCGGAGGAGGTGGGCGGCGTGCGCGTGGAGGGCGCGGCGCCGACGGTGGTCACGTGGGACGCGGCGGCGTTCGCGGAGGAGTACGACGTGGCGCGCGGCTTCGTCGGCGACCTGGCGGCAGGCGCGACCGGGGCGTGCGTCGCGGACGACGACCCGGCGGACACGCGGTACGAGGACCCCGAGCAGCCGCCGGCGGGGCGGTCGTTCTTCTATCTGGTGCGGGGCCGGAATCCGGCGTGTCCGGCGTCGGGCCCGTGGGGTGCCGCGAGCGACGGGACGCCGCGGGCCGAGCCGGCGGACTGTCCGTAGCGCGAGGCGCGACCGGGGCCGCGCCGAAGCTCACCGGTCGCCCACCAGCTCCGCGACGAGCGCGCTCATCCGCTCGAAGTGCGTTCCCGGCCAGTAGACGCGGCCGCACGCGCGGCAGCGGGCGAACCTTGCGTGCCGGCGCAGGATGTCGGCGGGCACCGCGCCGGCGATCTCCTCCGCCCGGGCCGGCGCCAGCTCCGCGTTGCAGGCGATGCAGCGCGTGAACGGCCGGGCCAGCCGGCCGAGGTCGAAGCGGCGCACGACCTCGCGCACCTGCCGCTCGGGGTCGGGCGAGCGGGGACAGTAGCCGCGCAGGACGTCGCGACGCTTGAGCAGGCCGCGGTCCCGCGTGAGCAGGATGCGTCCCTCGTCGACCGAGAGCGCGGCCAGCGTCTCGTCGGGCACGTCGCCCGGCCAGGCCGCATCGAAGCCGAGCATGCGCAGCCGGCGCGCCAGCGTGCGCAGGTGGACGTCGAGCACGAAGCGCGGCTCGCGCAGCGGCGCCGGGCGCAGGCGGGCGATCGGGCCGATGTCGAGCGTCTCGAACATCGGGTAGACGGCGACCCGTTCTCCTCCGCGCAGCAGCCGGTCGAAGCCTGCCGGCTCGCCGTCGACCACGATCAGGTCGACCTCGGTGTGCGGGACACCGAGCGCCTCGATCTGGTCCTTGACCGACGGCGTGCCGTCGAAGCGGTGCTCGAACGCCCGCCGCCGGCGTTCCGGCGGCAGGAAGTCGTTCAGCTCCTCGTAGAAGCGGAACGTCGCCTGCGGCACGCCGTGCGATCCCGCGGCGCGATCACGCGCCGCCGACCTCCTCGAACACGCGCATGAACCGCTCGTAGGGCATTGCGGCCCAGCTCTCGACCGTCGTCGCGCCGCCGGAGCGGGAGATCAGCGCGACCTTCTGTGCGGTCTCGACGTCCGGCGCCTCGTAGATGTCGAGGAAGTCGTACGGTCCGAGCAGGGCGTAGTGGGCGATCCAGCGCACCTCCGGGCACGCCGACTTGACCCTGCCGAGCCACTCCTTGCCCATCGCGCGGCGCCCGGCCGGATCCTGCATCGCGTCGGGAGCGAGCCTGGTGAGCAGGACGAACTGAGGCATGCACCCTCCCTCGCCGCCGGTGCGGACGCCCGCGACGGGTGGGCGGCGCGGGCGGCCCGGCGACGCCGGGCGGAGCGTTGCCGCCCGCGGCATGATTGTACCGCCCCGGCACGGGCAGGGAGTCTCCGATGGCTGAACGCGGCACCGCGCACGACGCACTCGCAGGGCTGTGGGTTCCGCTGGCGACGCCGTTCGACGGGCGCGACGCGCCGGCGCTGCCCGCGCTCGTCGCGCGCGCGCGTGCGGTGATCGCCGACGGGGCGCGCGGGGTCGTGCTCGCCGGGACGACCGGCGAGGGGCCGTCGCTGACCGTCGCCGAGCGGCGCGCGCTGCTCGACGGACTGCTCGCCGCGGGGATCGAGCCGGCGCGGATCGTGGCGGGGATCGCCTGTCCGGCGCTCGGCGATGCGGTCGAGCTGGCGCGCCACGCCGGCCGCGCCGGCGTCGCCGCGGTGCTGCTGATGCCGCCGTTCTACTTCAAGGCGGTCACCCCGCGCGGCGTCGGCCGCGCGATCGACGCCGTGCTCGACCGCGCGCCGGGGATGCCGCCGGTGCTGCTGTACCATTTCCCGCAGCTTTCGGGGGTGCCGCTGCCGGTGGATCTGGTCGCCGAGCTGGCGCACCGGCACGGGCCGCGCATCGCGGGTCTCAAGGACAGCGAGGGCGACCCGGCGCGAACGTTCCGGATGATCGATCGCCTGCCGGATCTGGCCGTGTTTCCCGGGACCGAGGCGTATCTCGCGGAGGCCTGCCGGCGGGGGGCGGCGGGCGTGATCAGCGCGACCGCCAACGTGGCCGCCGCCCCGATCGCCGCGGCGCTCGCCGCGTTCGCGGACGGGGACGCCGGGCGGTTCGCGACGCTGGCGGGCGAGGTCCGCAAGCGGCGGCTCGCCCTCGAGCGCTGGCCGATGATCGCGGCGATCAAGCAGCTTCTCGCGCACACGACCGGCGATCCGGCGTGGGCCCGGCTGCGCCCGCCGCTCGAGCCGCTCGACCGGGCGGCGCGCGAGGAACTGCTCGCGTGGTGGGACCGCGCCGGCGGTCAGCCCGGCCGGAACATCTCGTAGAGCGTGAGCAGAATCTCGACCCCGATCAGCAGCACGATGTACCACTCGACGCGCAGCGACCGGTCGTCCTGGAGAATGCCGAGGTACGTCTCCAGCGTGCGGTAGATCAGCTCGAGCTTGCGGTCGAGGGCACGGGCCCGGTCGCCGATCTCGAACTCGTCCTCGAGCCGGACGTACAGCCGGTCGAGCGCGGCGTCGTCCCAGGTGATCTCCGGCTTGTCCTCGACCTCGGCGCGTCCGACCAGCTCCTGCTGGACGCGCAGGACGTCGCCGATCTCGCGCAGCAGCCGGCGCGTGCCGGGCCGGCGCCAGCGCCGCCGGCCGAGACCCTCCGCGATCGGCTCGAGCCGCTCGAACGCCGCGGCGAGGTTGGCCTCGAAGTGTCCGAGCAGCACGCTGCGGCCGAGGGCCTCGGCGACGACCTGGACGCGCGGCACGTCGAGCGAGCGCAGGCGGATCGTCCCGTCCGCATCGACGCGCTCCGGGCCGGAGGGGTCGACGACGATCTCGGTCTCCTCGTCCTCGCGCCGGGCGTGGGGCCGCTCGAGCAGGTCGTCGAGCGAGGCGAGAAAGCGCCGTTCCTCGGCCTCGTCGAGCCCGACGAGCACGACGGCGCCCCAGCGGAACACGACGGCCCATCCTGCACCGCCGGCGCGCAGTGTCAGCGGCGCATGGGCGACGCGGCGCGCGGCGTCGAGCCGGCGCAGGTCGATCCGCTCGGCAAGCTGGAGCGCCCGGACGCGCCACCGGTCGCGCGACGCGCCGTCCGGCCGCGGGTCGTCCATCGCTCCTCCGTCCGGCTCACATGTTGCGCCGGTACTGCCCGCCGATGTCGTACAGCGCGCGGGTCATCTGGCCGAGGGTGCAGACCTTGGCCGCCTCCATCAGCGCGGCGAAGACGTTGCCGCCGGCGATCGCCGTCCGCCGCAGTTCGGCGAGGGCCCGCTCCGCGGCCTCGCGGTGCCGTTCGTGGAAGCGTCGCACCTGCTCGACCTGGGCTTCCTTCTCCTCGGTCGTCGAGCGGATCAGCTTGGACTCGTCGATCTCCTCGTCCTTCTCCTCGTGGACGAACGTGTTGACGCCGACGATCGGCAGGTCCCCGGAGTGCTTGAGCGTCTCGTAGTAGAGGCTCTCCTCCTGGATCTTGCTGCGCTGGTACATCGTCTCCATCGCGCCGAGCACGCCTCCGCGCTCCGACAGCCGCAGGAACTCGTCGAGCACGGCCTCCTCGACCAGCTCGGTCAGCAGCTCGACGAGAAACGCTCCCTGGAGCGGGTTCTCGTTCCTGGTCCAGCCCAGCTCGCGGTTGATGATCAGCTGGATCGCCAGCGCGCGGCGGACCGATTCCTCGGTCGGTGTCGTCAGCGCCTCGTCGTAGGCGTTGGTGTGCAGGCTGTTGCAGTTGTCGGCGATCGCGTAGAGCGCCTGGAGCGTCGTCCGGATGTCGTTGAACGCGATCTCCCGCGCGTGCAGCGAGCGGCCCGACGTCTGGATGTGGTACTTGAGCTTCTGGCTGCGCTCGCCGGCGCCGTAGAGCTCCCGCATCGCGATCGCCCAGATCCGGCGGGCGACGCGCCCGATCACCGCGTACTCGGCGTCGAGCCCGTTGCTGAAGAAGAACGACAGGTTGCGCGCGAAGCGGTCGACATCCATGCCGCGGGAGCGGAAGTACTCGACGTACGTGAATCCGTTGGCAAGCGTGAACGCGAGCTGGGTGATCGGATTCGCGCCGGCCTCGGCGATGTGGTAGCCCGAGATCGAGACCGAGTAGAAGTTCCGCACGTCGTGCTCGATGAAGTACTCCTGCACGTCGCCCATCATCTTGAGCGCGAACTCGGTCGAGAAGATGCACGTGTTCTGCGCCTGGTCCTCCTTGAGGATGTCGGCCTGGACCGTGCCGCGAACCGTGGACAGGGCCTGCGCGCGCAGTTCCTCGTACTCCTCGCGGGGCAGGAGCTGGTCGCCGCTGACGCCGAGCAGGCCGAGCCCGGAGCCGTCGTGTCCCTCGGGCAGTTCGCCGCGGTAGACCGGCGGCTCGCCGCCGGTCAGCTCCAGGATCCGGCGCCGGGCCTCGTCCCACCGGCCGGTCTCGCGCAGGCGGCGCTCGACGAGCTGGTCGATCGCGGTGTTGAGGAAGAACGCGAGCAGCATCGGCGCCGGCCCGTTGATCGTCATCGACACCGACGTCGTCGGGGCGCACAGGTCGAAGCCGGAATAGAGCCGCTTGGAGTCGTCGAGGGTGCAGACCGACACGCCGGAGTTGCCGATCTTGCCGTAGATGTCCGGCCGGCGGTCCGGGTCCTCGCCGTAGAGCGTGACCGAGTCGTAGGCGGTCGACAGACGCGCGGCGGGCTGGCCGAGCGACAGGAAGTGGAACCGGCGGTTGGTCCGCTCCGGGATCCCCTCGCCGGCGAACATCCGGGTCGGGTCCTCCTGGGTCCGCTTGAACGGAAACACGCCGGCGGTGAACGGGAACTCGCCCGGAACGTTCTCGAGCTGCTGCCAGCGGGCCAGCTCGCCCCAGTCCCGCGTGCGCGGCAGGGCCACTTTCGGCACGCGCGTCCCGGCGAGCGTGACATGGTGCGTCGGGACGCGAACCTCGCGGTCGCGCACGGTGTAGGTGAACTCGGGCGCCTCGTAGCGCGCCTTCTTCTCGTCCCAGCCGGCGAGCTGGCGGCGGATCTCCGGCTGGAGGTCGCCGAGCGTCTCGTGGTAGCGCTGGCGCAGCACGAGGATCGCCGGATCGACGCCGTCCTCGGTCAGCCGGGCCGGCTCGTAGTCGCGGTCGACGGGCGGGACGTCGTCCCCGAGCGCCGTCAGCGCCCGCGCCAGACCGTCGGCCCGCGCCGCCAGGTCGGCCTGCCGGTCGACGCGTCGCTTGTAGCCGCGGATCGTCTCGACGATCTCGGCGAGGTAGCGCGTGCGCTCGCCCGGGATCACGACCGGGACGTCGGCCATCCGCTCCGGCAGCGCGGAGACCGTCCAGTCCCGCCCCGAGCGTTCGCCGACCAGGCGCATCAGCGCCGCGAACACCTCGTCGACGCCGTGGTCGCCGAAGCGGCTCGCCGAGCAGAGCAGGACCGGCATCTCCTCGAGGGGCCGGTCGAACAGCCGGTGGTTGCGCTGGAACTGCTTGCGCACGTCGCGCAGCGCGTCCTGCGCACCGCGCTTGTCCGCCTTGTTGATGGCGACGAGGTCGGCGAACCCGAGCATGTCGATCTTCTCGAGCTGGCTCGCCGCGCCGTACTCCGGCGTCATGACGTACATCGACACGTCGGCCAGGTCGGCGACCGCGGAGTCGCTCTGGCCGATGCCCGCCGTCTCGAGCAGGATCAGGTCGAACCCTGCGGCCTGCAGCACGCGCAGCGCGTCGCCGACGGCGCCCGCGGTCGAGGCGTGGGCGCGGCGCGTCGCCATCGAGCGCATGTAGACCTGTGGACCGGATGCGGCATTCATCCGGATCCGGTCGCCGAGCAGCGCGCCGCCGGTGCGGCGTGACGTCGGGTCGATCGACAGGATCGCGAACGTCCGGTCGGGAAACTGCAGGCGCATCCGGCGGACCAGCTCGTCGGTCAGCGACGACTTGCCCGCGCCGCCGGTGCCGGTGATGCCGACCACCGGCGCGTGGCGGCCGCCGGCCAGCCGGTCGAGGTGCTCGCGCAGCGCGGCGAGCCGGTCGGGGGCCTCCTCGTGGAGCCGCTCGACGAGGGTGATCGTGCGGGCGATCGTCCGCGCGTCGGAGGGGGCGAGCCGCTCGGGCGGCGGCTCGTCGGGCTCGACGGTGGCGAAGTCGGCGCGGGTCATCATGTCGCGGATCATGCCGACCAGGCCGAGCCGCCGTCCGTCCTCGACCGAGTAGATGTGCTCGACCCCGCGCCGGTGCAGCTCCTCCGCCTCGTGCTCGGTGATCGTCCCGCCGCCGCCGCCGAACACGCGGACGTGGCCGCAGCCCTTCTCGCGCAGCAGCTCGACGAGATAGGTGAAGAACTCCATGTGGCCGCCCTGGTAGGACGAGACGGAGACCGCCTGCACGTCCTCCTCGACGGCGGCCTCGACGATCTCCTGCACCGAGCGGTTGTGTCCGAGGTGGATCACCTCGGCACCCTCCTGCTGCAGGATCCGGCGCACGATGTTGATCGCCGCGTCGTGCCCGTCGAACAGCGAGGCGGCCGTGACGAAGCGCAGCCGGTGCCGCGTCGCGAAGCGGGGCAGGGGGGTGGTCGAGCCGCGGGGTCGGGTGACGGACATCGCAGTCTCCTCGAAGCCTCCGGCGTCCGGTCAGCGACTCCGGCGCCGGCGGATCCGTTCGCGGTACGCGACGAGTTCGTCGCGCAGGTGCTCGAGTTCCCGGATCCGCTCGCCGACCTGCGCGATCCGCTCGGCGAGCATCGCGTCGAGGTCGTCGAGCATCGCGGGCGTGCGGCCGCGGGCGAACGAGCGGTTCAGCTCGCCGATCTCCTCGAGGGTCAGCCCGAGACTCTTGAGGCGGCCGATGAACCGCAGGCGCCCGAGCGCGTCGCGATCATAGAGCCTGCGGCCTCCGGCGCCGCGTGCGACCGGCTCGAGCAGGCCGAGTTCCTCGTAGTAGCGGATCGTGCGCGGGCTGACCTCGGCCCGGCGGGCCAGCTCGGTGATGTCGAACGTGTTCGTGTCCGGCGAGGCGGTCCGCATGGCCGGCATGCTATCCGGGGTCGCCAGTTTACGTCAACTGCGGCATCCGTTTCGGCGGACGGCGGCGAACGCCCGCGACAGGAACGGGACCCGGCCGGCCGAAACCCGTTGCCGGCAGCCTCGGAGGGGCGTTTCTTGTCCGCGGTCCGAGGTGCGCTCCTGCGCCGGCGGGTGCCGGCGGTGCGAGCGTGCGTCCGCGGTGCCCGGGTCGTCGCCACGCGCCCGTGGGCACCGCCAGGGAGGTCACCGGAGATGCGATCCCGTCACCGTCTGCTGTTCGTGACCCTGTGCCTCGTCCTCGTCCTCGCGCTCGCCCCGGCGCTTGCCGCCGGTTCCCGGCGCGGCGGCCTGCCGCGCGGCGCGCACGACGGCGTGCCGGGCGTCGCCGTCGGCGACCGGCCCGGGGGGCCCACGGGCGGAGCCGAGGACGGGCCGGCCGACGAGCCCGGCGACGACACCGGACTCGACCTGCCTGACCGCATCGTGCTCGATGCCGAGGTGCTCGAGGCGCTGCGCCGGGTGAGCCCCGAGGCGATGCCCGGGCTACGCGCCGCCGCGGGCGTGATCCGCGATCGTGACGGGATCCCCCACATCTACGCGACGAACCTGCACGATCTGTTCTTCATGCAGGGCTTCGTGCACGCGACCGACCGCCTGTTCCAGATGGACCTGACGCGGCGCCAGGCGTCGGGCACGCTCGCCGAGCTGTTCGGGCCGGCCGCGCTCGGCAGCGACGTCGAGCTGCGCACGCTCGGCCTGCGACGCGCCGCCATGCGGTCGCTCGAGGCGTCGAGCGACGAGCTGAAGCGGATCCTCGCCGCCTACGCCGAGGGCGTCAACGCGTACGTCGACCGCGCCGGGCTGCCGCTCGAGTACCAGCTGCTCGAGATCGGCGAGTTCGAGCCGTGGACGCCGCTCGACTCGATGACGATCGCCAAGGCGATCGCGTTCAACCTGTCGTTCGACCTCGACATCGGACCGACCCAGGCCCTGCTGACGTACATCGCCACCGGCGATGCGCTGGGCTTCGACGGCCAGGCGGCGTTCTTCGCCGACGTGTTCCGCGCGGCGCCGTTCGATCCGGCCTCGACGCTGCCGGACGCGGGCGCCGAGCTTCCGTGGATCCCGATCCCCGGAGCACGACGGGATGCGGCGCGCGACCTGCGCGACGCGGCGCGCCGGCTCTCGCCGCGCGCACTCGAGCTCGCCGCGGGGTACACCGAGCGGGTGAAGGAGATCCCGCTGCTCGAGCCCGCGCTGACGCCGGGGCGCGCCGATCGCGGCAGCAACGAGTGGGCGGTCTCGGGCGCACTGACCGCCTCGGGCCGGCCGCTGGTCGCCAACGATCCGCACCTCGCACTCAACACGCCGTCGACGTTCCATCAGCTCGGCCTGCGCGGGCCGGGAATCGACGTGATCGGCAGCTCGTTTGCCGGGACGCCGCTGATCGTCCAGGGGCAGAACCCGTGGATCGCCTGGGGTTCGACGGTCAATCCGATGGACGTGACGGACGTGTTCCAGGAGCGGATCGTGCCGGATCCCGACTCGCCGTCGGGACTCTCGATCGTGCACGAGGAGGTGCTCGAGCCGATCATCCCGATCCCGGAGACATTCCGGTACAACCAGCCCGGTGACGGCGTCCCGGACAATCTGGCGACGGCCGCTCCGGGCAGCGTGGTCGGCGGCGTGGCGATCCCGCCGGCGACGCTGATCGTCCCGCGGCGCAACAACGGCCCGATCGTCGCCCTCGACACCGACGAGGGCGTGGCGCTGAGCGTCCAGTACGTCGGATTCTCCGCCACCCGCGAACTCGACGCCTTCCTGGTCTGGAGCCGCGCGCGCGGCCTCGACGACTTCGTCCGCGGGCTGCAGTTCTTCGATTTCGGTTCGCAGAACTGGATCTACGGGGACGTCGACGGGAACATCGCCTACTTCACGAGCGGGGAACTCCCCCTGCGCGAGGACCTGCAGGCCAACCGCGTCGAGGGTCTGCCGCCGGCGTTCATCCGCAACGGCGAGGGCGGCAACGAGTGGCTGGCGCTCGACGGCGACAAGCCGGAGACGCAGGCGCTCGACTGGCAGATCCTGCCGTTCGAGGAGATGCCGCAGGTGGTCAACCCGCCGGCGGGATGGGTGATCAACGCCAACAACGATCCGGCCGGCGTGACCCTCGACAACGACCCGCTCAACCAGCTCCGCCGCGGCGGCGGAATCTACTATCTCTCGCCGGGCTACTCGCTCGGGATGCGCGCCGGACGGATCACGCGCCGGCTGCGCGCCGCGCTGGCCGAGGGGCCGGTGGACCGCGAGACGATGAAGTCGATCCAGGCCGACGTCGTCGCCCTGGACACCGAGGTGTTCGTCCCGCTGATCGCCGACGCGTTCGCCAACGCCGCGGCAGAGGGCGCGCCCGAGGCGCTGGCGGCCCTCGCCGCGGACGACCGCGTCGCCGACGCGGTCGCGCGCCTCGCGGCGTGGGACGGCTGGCAGCCGACCGGCGTCGCGGAGGGCTACGACGAAAGCGACGAGAACGGCGTGCGGCTCGAGCCGGGCGACGACGAGGTGGCGGCCAGCATCGCGGCGACGATCTACGCCGTCTGGCGCGGGCAGTTCGCCCAGACGGTGATCGACGGCCCGCTCGCCGCCCGCGGCCTGCCCGGCCCGGGCAACTTCCAGACGATGACCGCCCTGCGCAACCTGGTCGAGATGTTCCCGTTCCAGCACGGCGTCGGGTTCTCGGGGATCGACTTCTTCGCCGTCGAGGGGGTCGACGGGCTCGACACGCCCGAACAACGGCGCGACTACCTCGTGCTGGCGAGCCTGGCCCGGGCGCTCGACCTGCTGTCCTCGGACGCGTTCGCGCCCGCGTTCGGAGGCTCGGACGACCCGCAGGACTGGCGCTGGGGCCGGCTGCACCGGCTCGTGCTCGACCACCCGCTGGGCGGTCCGTTCGACGTGCCCCCGGCCGGCGGGGCGATCCCGCCGAGCTTCCCCGACCTGCCCGGCTTCGCCGTCGACGGCGGGCTCGACGTGCCCGACGCGTCGAATCACGGCGTGCGGGCCGACGCGTGGGACGAGTTCATGTTCGGTGCGGGACCGAACCGCCGCTACGTCGGCGAACTCGGCCCGCGGGCGCGGATGATCGATGCCGAGACGAGTCTGCCCGGCGGACCGAGCGGTGTGCTCGGCAGCCCGCTCTACGCGAACCTGCTCGAGCGCTGGCTGACCAACGACACGTACCCGGTGCGCAACACGGTCCAGAAGGTGCTCGACGCGTTCGGCAGCGCCCGGCTCTTCGTCCCGCGCCACTTCGATCCGCCGGCGCGCAGGTTCCCGCGGCCCGGCGGTGACGTGCCCTCGCGGCGGGGAGGCGACTGACCCGCACCGGCCTCGCGGCACGCGCGATCCCCGACACCGTGGGCGGCCCGCAGGGC
>RFIB01000016.1 GCA_003695625.1 Acidobacteriota bacterium
GCCCGGCCTCGCGCGGCGGCGGCGGCGCCGGCTCCCGTGTGGAGGGCGCGGCGGCGCCGGACGGGCGCTCCGCTGTCGCGCGTCCGAGGCGGATCTCGAGCGCGTCGAGCCGCCTGGCGACGGTCCGCTCGAGCCGGACGACGCGGACCAGCGCGACCGCGGCGAGCACGAACGCCCCGGCGACCGCCAGCACGGCGGCGCCGGCGCCGAGCAGCAGGAGCGCTTCGAAAAAATGCAACGACCCGGCCCCCCTTGTGCGTGGAGCGCATTGTCCCCCGTGCCCCCCCGTGCGCGTCAATCGTCCTTTCGCGCCGCGGCCGCGGGCTCGATAATCCGGGCCGATGCGCATCGCCCACGTCACGCCGGAGATCGCCCCGCTGGCCAAGGCCGGCGGGCTCGGCGACGTCGCCGCCGCGCTGCCGGTCGCCCAGGCGCGCGCCGGCCACGACGTGACCGTCGTGGTGCCGGGCCATCCCGCGGTCGTCGCGGCGGTCGAGCCGGCCGACGCCCGCCTGCCGGTCGCCTGCCGGCTCGGCGGCGAGACACTGTGGGGCGAAGCGCGGATCGGGCGTCATCGCGGCGTGCGGCTCGTCGCGCTCGTGCACGACCGGTTCTTCGCGCGGCCCGGGATCTACGGCGAGAACCACGTCTCCTATCCCGACAACGGCGAGCGCTTCGGCTGGTTCTGCGGGGCGGCGCGCGACGCGCTGCGCCGGCTGCCCGGCGGCCCGCCGGACGCGGTCGTTTGTCACGACTGGCCCGCGGCGCTGCTGCCGCTGCTGATCCGGGTCCACGGCGACCCGCTCGACCCGTTGGCCGACGCCGGCACGCTGCAGGTGATCCACAACCTGGCGCACCAGGGCGTGTTTCCGCTCGAGCTGGCGCATCGCCTCGAGATCCCGGCGCTCTGGCTCGACGAGCAGGGCGCCGAGGCGCTCGGGCGGCTGAACATGCTCAAGGCCGGCATCCGGTTCGCGAGCTACGTCGTCACGGTCTCGCCGACGTACGCACGCGAGATCGTCTGGCCGTACCGCGGCGAGGGACTGCACCGCGAACTGCACGCCCGCGGCGACGATCTCGTCGGCATCCTCAACGGCCTCGACACCGAGACCTGGGATCCGGCGCGCGATCCGCACCTCGCCGCGCGCTACGACGCGGGCGACCTGCGCGGCAAGCACGAGTGCAAGCGCGCCCTTCAGCGCGAACTGGGTCTCGGCGAGGACCCGCGGGCGCCGCTGTTCGGCATGGTCAGCCGCATCGACCGGCAGAAGGGCATCCCGCTCGTGGCGGCGGTCGCGCCGTGGCTCGCGGACGAGGGCGCGCAGTTCGCGCTGCTCGGCTCGGGCGACCGCGACCTGCTCGCGCCGCTCGAGGCGCTCGCGCGCGACCGGCCGCGGTCGGTCGCCGTCGTGTCCGCGTTCGACGAAGGGCTCGCGCACCGGATCTACGCCGGGGCGGACTTCTTCGTGATGCCGAGCCTGTTCGAGCCGTGCGGGCTCGGCCAGATGGTCGCGATGCGCTACGGCACGCCTCCGGTCGTCCGCCGGACGGGGGGCCTTGCCGACACGGTCGTGGACGTGGACGAGAGTCCGGAGCACGGCACCGGCTTCGTGTTCGACCACCCCGACCCCGGCGGGCTGCGCTGGGCGTGCGGACGCGCGCTGGCGGTGTACCGTCGGGACGTCGCCGCGCTCGACGCGCTGCGCCGGCGGGGCATGCAGTGCGACTTCTCGTGGACCGTCCCCGCCGCGCGCTACGAGGCGCTGCTCGCGCGGGCCCGGCGCCGGGAGTCCGCCCGCGTTCTCCGCTGACCGGGGGCTTTCCCCCGGGCAAACCCGGGTTGACACAGGGCCAATCGGGGCGATAATAGGTAAGTGCTAGTTGAGAACAGTTCGCATGTAGTGGCCAGTTCGGTCCCGGGCCGGAAGGTGCACGCGCGATGACCACACTCGACTGCCTCTCGCCGACCCAGAGCGCGCGCGTCCTCGGCGTGCGCGGTGCCGACGGGCTGACCCAGCGGCTGCTCGAGATGGGCCTGATCGAAGGCACCAACGTCGAGGTCGTGCGCCTTGCGCCGCTCGGCGATCCGATGGAACTCCGACTCCACGGTTACCACCTCTCCGTGCGCAAGAGCGAGGCCGCACGCGTCGAGGTGGAGCCGTGCGTGTGAAGGCGCCGCGGGCCACCGTCACGGTCGCGCTCGTCGGCAACCCGAACACCGGCAAGACGAGCGTCTTCAACGCGCTCACCGGACTCTCGCAGCAGGTCGCCAACTACCCCGGCGTGACGGTCGAGCGCGTCAGCGGCACGCTGTGGACGCGCCACGGACCGGTCCAGGTCGTCGATCTTCCGGGCACCTACAGTCTGGCGGCACGGTCACCCGACGAACTGGTCGCCGTCGACATGCTGCTCGGCCAGCTCGAGGGAGAGCATGGGGTCGACGCGGTCGTCGCGATCGTCGACGCGAGCAACCTGGTCCGCAATCTCTATCTGCTCTCGCAGGTGTTCGAACTCGGACTGCCGGTCGTCGTCGCGCTCACGATGCCGGACATGGCGGAACGCAACGGTCGCCCGGTCGACGCGGAGGCGCTGTCGGCGCTGCTCGGCGTGCCGGTCGTGCCGGTCCGCGCCGACCGGCGCGAGGGGATCGACGCCCTCGTCGAGGCGATCGAGCGGAGTCTCGACTCGCAGACCGGTCCGCCGCGCGAGAGCCTGCCGGAGCTGCCCGCCTCGCTGCGCGACGCGGTGGACGCGCTGCGCGCCGAGTTCGGCGACGCGGTACGCCGCGAGTTCGGCCACGAGCTGACGCCGGCCGAGGCGCTGCGGGCGGTCGTCGACGTCGACGGGGAGATCCCGCAGCGGCTCGCGCGGCGGCTCGGGCCCGCGTTCGAGGCGCGCCTGGCCGAGCTGCGCCGGGAGATCGCCGGCGAGCGCTCCCCCGCGGCGCTCGAGGCGTCCGCGCGCTACGCCTGGGCCGAGCGCGTGTACGACCGCGCGATCGCACGCGTCGCGCCCCGGGACGGGCAGACGCTCAGCGACCGGATCGACACGCTGCTGACCCACCGGGTGTGGGGCACCGTCGTCCTGCTCGCCGTCCTCGGCGGCGTGTTCCAGGCGATCTATGCCGGCGCGCGTCCGCTGATGGACCTGATCTCGGGCGCGACCGCGCTCGCCGCGTCGGCGGTCACGGCGACGCTTCCCGCCGGACCGCTCGAGAGCCTGCTCGCC
The DNA here is from genome assembly GCA_003695625.1 of Acidobacteriota bacterium. GTDB lineage: Bacteria > Acidobacteriota > Polarisedimenticolia > J045 > J045 > J065. Next base: position 3,229 of record RFIB01000016.1, read on the forward strand.
GACGGCGTGATCGGCGGCGTCGGCGCGGTGATCGTCTTCCTGCCCCAGATCCTGCTGCTGTTCGTGTTCGTCGCGATCCTCGAGGACTGCGGCTACATGGCGCGCGCGGCGTTCCTGATGGACCGGCTGCTGACCCGCGTCGGGCTCTCCGGACAGTCCGTGATCCCGCTGCTGTCGAGCTTCGCCTGCGCGGTGCCGGGAATCATGGCGGCGCGGGGGATCGCCGACCGGCGCGATCGGCTGGCGACGATCCTGGTCGCCCCGCTGATGAGCTGCTCGGCGCGGCTGCCGGTCTACGTGCTGCTGATCGGGGCGTTCGTGCCCGAGCGGAGCTGGCTCGGGGGACTGGTCGGTCTCCAGGGTCTCGTGCTGCTCGCCGCGCATCTGATCGGCGTCGCGGTCGCGGTGCCGGTGGTCTGGCTGCTGCGGCTGACGATCCTGAGCGGACGCGTGCCGGCATTCGTGCTCGAGCTGCCCGCCTACCGGCTGCCGAACCTCCGCGCCGTGCTGATGCGCGCGTGGCTCCAGGGGCGCGAGTTCCTCGTGCGGGCAGGCACGCTGATCCTCGCCGCGTCGGTCGTCGTCTGGGCGCTGACGTACTTCCCGCGGCCGGAGGAGATCGCGCGGCACTACGACGAGCTGCGCGAGCGCGCGGTGACCGTGTCCCAGGAGCGTGCGCTCGACGCCGCCGAGCAGGCGGAGTACCTGCAGCAGAGCTACATGGGACGCTTCGGCCGCGCGATCGAGCCCGTGGTGCGCCCCCTCGGCTGGGACTGGCGGATCGGCATGGCCGCGGTCGCGTCGTTCCCCGCCCGGGAGGTGATCATCGCGGTGCTGGGCACGATTCTCGGCGTCGAGGACGCCTCGGAGGACTCGCCCGACATGATCCGCCGCGTGCAGGGCGCCCGTCGCGCCGACGGCACGCCGCTGTTCACGCTGCCGGTGGCGCTGTCGCTGCTCGTGTTCATGGCGTTGTGCGCGCAGTGTGTCTCGACACTGGCGGTGATGCGCCGCGAGACCGGCTCGTGGCGCTGGCCCGCCTTCGCCTTCGGCTACATGACGGTGCTGGCCTGGATCGGCGCGGCGCTGACCTACCAGCTCGCACGGGGGATCGCGGGATGAGTGCCGGCCTGCAGCTCGTCCTCGTCGGCGTCGCGGTGATCGCGGCCGCGGCGTTCCTCGCGCGGCGGGCCTGGCGCGCGCTGCGCGGCCGGAGCGGGTGCGGCGCGTGCCCGGCGGTCCAGGGGTCGGCGCCGCGGATGCCGACCGTGCGGCGGATGCCGGCCGACGGCCCGGCCGCGCGCCCCCGCTGACCGTGGCCACGCGACGCGGCGACCGGCGGCCGGCGGGCGCTCCCGCGGCGGACCGCCGCGCCGGGCGCGACGAGCGCATCGAGACCACCCGGCGCTGGCTCGAGCGCTACCTCCCGATCGTCGACGACGCCGCGGCGTGGCACCGGGCGCTCGAGCAGCCGGCGCCGCTCGACCTGCTCGTCCCCGGCCGGCGCCGCACCCGGGACGAGGTCGCCCGGACGCTCGCCGCGCGCGGACTCGACGTCGAGCGGCTCGACGCCTCGCCGTACCACCTGCGCGTGCGCACGGATGCAGGCGCGGGGACGCTGCCGGAGGTCGTGTTCGGGTTCGCCTACCCGCAGGGCGTGTCGAGCGCGCTCGCACCGCTCGCGCTGGCCCCCCGCCCGGGAGAGCGCGTGCTCGACCTGTGCGCCGCTCCGGGCGGCAAGACGGTGCTGCTCGACGCGCTCGCCGGGGGCGAAGCGGAGATCGTCGCCAACGACCGTTCGCGCGGACGGACGGGGATCCTCGTGCAGAGCCTGGCGCGGCAGGCGGTCGACGCGGCGCTCGTCGTCTGCCACGACGGCGGCGCGTTCCCGTCGCCCGCTGCGGGGATGGCGTGGGACGCGATCCTGCTCGACGCTCCGTGCACCGGCGAGGGGACGTTCCGCGTCCCGTCCCCGCGCTACGACCCGCGCGGCGAGCGTGGACTGGCCGAGGCCCACGGCCTGCAGGTCCGGCTGCTGACGCGCGCCTGCGACCTGCTGGCGCCGGGCGGCAGGATCGTCTACGCGACGTGCTCGCTCGCCCCGGAAGAGAACGAGGCGGTGATCGCCGAGGTGCTCGCGGGTCGCGATGACATGACCGTCGCCGACCTTCCGTCGCGGACGCCCGGGCTTGCCGGGCTGACGCGCTGGAACGGAGCGCACTGGCCCGACGCGATGCAGCGGGCGCGGCGCGTGTTCCCGCATCACACCGGCTCGTGGGGGTTCTTTGTCGCCCTGCTGCGCAAGCGCGAGGACGCGGTCCGCGTCGCGCGGCCGCGTCGCGAGGACGCCCCGCGCGTCGTGCTGCGCGACGACGACGAGCTGCGTCGCGCGACCGTCGCTCACTTCGCGGAGCGGTTCGGTGTCCCGGCGGGCGCTTTCGACCGGAGCATCGTCACGGCGCGCGGACGATCGGGCTGGCTGCTGCACGCATTCGATCGTGCGGCCGGGCGCGACGTCTCGCGCCTCGACGTCGTCGCGCCCGGGCTGCGTGCGGTGCACGTGACACGGCGCGGGCTGCGCGCGAGCAGCGCGGGGCTGCGCGCGCTCGACCGGGCGATCACCGCGTCACGGATCGACCTCGACTGGAACGAGGGGCTCGCGCTGCTCGAGCGCGGCGCGCTCGAGCGCGGCGGCGAGGGCCCGGGCGGGCACGTCGCGGTCGCGGTCGACGGCACCGTGATCGGCGGCGGGCTGCTCCGCGACGGACGACTGGAACTCGAGATCCCCGCCGCGTGGCGCCAGGCCTCGCGGCCGGAGTAGGCTGCAAGCCGTTCGGCGGAAAGGGCTTGCATCCGAACCGGGATCGGGACGGCGGGAGTCCCGCCGAAGGACCGACGACGGATTGCCTGACGAACCGGATAGTCATACAGTATCTTTACAGCCCGGCCGGGCTTGGCTAGAATGCGAAACTAAACAACTTGTTACCCGCCCTTCGCTGGAGGACCGCGATGCGCGAGCTCCCCGGTCATCCCACCGACGCCGGCACGCCGTGCGGCGGCTGCACGCTGTGCGAGGCCGGTCCGGGCGACGGCACGCCCCCCGAGGCGCCGTACGCCGGGTGGCGACTGGTCGGAGCCGCCGCGTGGTTCTTCCTCGTTCCGCTCGCGCTGGCGATCGCCGGATCGCTCCTCGCCGGCCCGGGCGACGCGGCCCGCTGGTTCGGCGGCGTGCTCGGCCTCGCCGCCGGCATGCTGCTCGCCGCGGCGCTCGGACGGCGCGCGTCGCGCCGCGAGGCGCAGGAAAGGGAGACACGGCTGTGAGTGCCCAGGCGACCGTTCCCCAGGTCCATTCGGGGTCGCTCTCGTGGGGCGTCCATCCGGACGACCGCAAGCAGCTCTCGGCCGACGCGCCGATCGAGGTGCTGCCGACCCCCGCGCAGGTCCGCGTCCCCCTGCTCCAGCACCTCGGCGCCCCCAACGAGGCGGTCGTCAAGCCGCGCACCGCCGTCGCGTGGGGTGACGTGCTCGGACGCAGCGACGCGTTCGTCTCCGCCCCGGTTCACGCGCCGATCGCCGGCAAGACCGCGCGCGTCGGTGCCGTGACGCTGCCCAACGGCCGTCGCGTCGCCGCCGTGCCGATCAAGGCCGACGGCGAGCAGGTCGAGGGCCGGGCGCTGTTCGACGCCATCTACGGCGGGCCGTGGCCGCACGACGAGATCCCCGACGATCCGCGGGCGATCGTCGCCGCGGTGCGCGAGGCCGGCATCGTCGGGCTCGGCGGCGCGGCGTTCCCGACGCACGTCAAGCTCAGCGTCCGCGAGGACCGCCCGATCCACACGCTGATTCTCAACGGGGCGGAGTGCGAGCCGTACCTGACCGCGGACTACCGGCTGATGCTCGAGGCCCCGGAGCCGATCGTCGCCGGGGCGCTCGCCGCGGCGCGGGCGGTCGGGGCGCAGCAGATCGCGATCGCGATCGAGGACAACAAGCCGGCCGCGATCGGGGAGATGAAGCGCGCGGTCGCGGGGACCCCGATCCGCGTCGTCGAGCTGACGACGCGCTATCCGATGGGCGGCGAGCGGCAGCTGATCTACGCCGTCACCGGCCTCGTCGTCCCGACCGGCGGACTGCCGCTCGACGTCGGCGTGGTCGTGATGAACGTCGGCACCGCGGCCGCCGTGGCGCGCGCGGTGCTTCGCGGCAAGCCGCTGACGCACCGGATCGTGTCGGTGACCGGCGAGGGGATCGCCACGCCGAAGAACCTGCTCGTCCCGATCGGCGTGAGCTACGCCGAACTGGTCGCCTGTTGCGGCGGACTGACGCCGGACGCGACGCGGGCGGTCGCCGGCGGCCCGATGATGGGCTTCACGCTGGGCTCGCTCGACATCCCGGTGACCAAGGGCACGAGCGGACTGACCGTGCTGACCGACAGCACGATCAAGAAGGCCCCCGAGACCAACTGCGTGCGCTGCGGACGCTGCGTCGACGTGTGCCCGATCCGGCTCGTGCCGACGCGCATCGCCCTCGCCGCGCGCCACAAGGCATGGGACATCGCGCGCGCCTACCACATCACGGCGTGCATCGAGTGCGGGTGCTGCGCCTACACCTGCCCCGCCAACATCCCGCTGACCCAGCTGATCCGGATGGGCAAGGCCGAGCTGCCGCGGTCCTGACCCGGACGCCACGGAGGCCGACGGAATGCACGACGAGTTCCGGACCCTCGAAGCGACGGCCGAGAGCGCCGGCGGCGCCGCGCCGATGCCGGCGCTGCGCGTCGCGCCGTCCCCGCACATCGCGGATCCGTCGCTGACCACGGCGCGGATGATGATCGACGTGCTGATCGGCCTGGCGCCGGTGATCGCGATGTCGGTCTGGGTGTTCCGCTGGTACGCGGTGCTCCAGATCGTGATCGCGACGCTCTCGTGCCTTGCCGCGGAGGCGCTGGCGACGTCGATGCGGCGCCGGGCGCTGACACTCGGCGACTTCTCGGCGGCGGTGACCGGCGTGATCCTCGGCCTGTCGCTGCCGTGGAGTGCGCCGTGGTACGTCGGCGTGATCGCCGGCTTCATCGCGATCGGACTGGGCAAGGCGGTGTTCGGCGGGCTGGGCTACAACGTGTTCAACCCGGCGATGGTCGGGCGTGCGTTCGTGATGATCGCCTTCCCCGGCGCGCTGGGCGCGGCGGCGTACCAGGCGCAGGGCGTCGCGCTGCACGTCGTCACCGAGGCCACTCCCCTGACGCTGGCCAAGCAGTCGGCGATCGCCACCGACTGGTGGCCGCTGTTCCTCGGCACCGTCAACGGGTCGCTCGGCGAGACGAGCGCGCTGGCCTGCCTGCTCGGCGGCCTGTGGCTCTGCCTGCGGCGCACGGCGTCGTGGGAGATCCCGGCGTCGATCGTCGGCACGGTGGCGGTGCTCGCCGGGATCGGCCAGCTCGTGCGACCCGACTCGCCGATGACGCTGGCGCACCACCTGCTCGGGGGTGCGCTGCTGTTCGGAGCGTTCTTCATCGCCACCGACCCGGTGACCAGCCCGCTGACGTTCCGCGGCAAGGTGGTCTTCGGCATCGGCATCGGCGTGCTGGTGTGGCTGATCAGGACGTTCAGCGGCTACCCCGAGGGCGTGATGTTCGCCGTGCTGGTGATGAACGCCGTCACGCCGCTGCTCAACCGCTGGGTCTACCCCGACCCGCTGGGCGGGCCGGCGCCCGCACCGAAGTCGTGAGGAGCACGCGATGATCAGGTACCTCGCGCAGGCATGGCTGGTGATCCTGCTCGGACTGTGCTTCGGCGCGGCGCTCGCCGGAATGCAGATGCTGGTCGCGGACCGGATCGCGGAGAACAAGCTCAACGAGACGCTCGCGCAGATCCCCGTGCTCGTGCCGGGCGCCGAACGCGGTGAGCCGGCGACGGTCGGCGAGCGGACGGTGTACCGCGCGCTGCAGGGCGATCGCATCGTCGGCTGGGTCGTTCCCGCCGGCGGCCTCGGCTTCGGCGACCGGATCGAGCTGCTCGTCGGGCTCGACGCGCAGGCCGCGACGCTGACCGGCCTGTACGTGCTCGAGCAGAAGGAGACTCCCGGGCTGGGCAACAAGATCGGGGACGAGACGTGGCGCGACCAGTTCCAGGGCAAGCGCCTCGGAACGCCGCTGACGGTCGTCAAGCGCGATCCCGCGCCGGACTCCGCCGAGATCCGGGCGATCACCGGCGCGACGATCTCGTCCCAGGCGGTCTGCACCATCGTCAACCAGGCGCTGACCGACGAGTTCCGCGCCGCGCTCGCCGCGGCGGCGCAGGAGTAGCGCGATGGCTTCGCTCGATCAACCGACGGCGCTGGAGCGGTTCATCAACGGCATCCTGCCGGAGAACCCGGTCTACCGGCAGCTGCTCGGCATGTGCCCGACGCTGGCGGTGACCAACAGCATGCAGGCGGCGATGACGATGGCCGGGGCGACGGCATTCGTGCTGATCTCGGCCAACACGATCACCAGCCTGATCCGCAACGTGCTCAAGCCGCACCTGCGGATCCTGGTGTTCACCCTGACGATCGCGACGTTCGTGACGATCGCCGACCGCTTCCTGGCCGCCTACATGTACGAGATGAGCAAGCAGCTCGGGCCGTACGTGCCGCTGATCATCGTCAACTGCGTGATCGTCGGCCGCTGCGAGGTCTGCGGGTCGCGCCAGCCGGTGCACGTCGCGTTCTCCGACGGCGTCGGCCAGTCGATCGGGTTCGCGCTGGCGCTGGCCTCGATCGCCTCGGTGCGCGAGCTGCTCGGTTCGGGCACCTGGTTCGGCCTGCCGGTGCTGCCGGCGAGCTGGCCGGCGTGGGTGATCATGCTGCTGCCGCCCGGGGCGTTCCTGACGCTCGGCGCGCTGATGGGTGTGGTCAACTGGTACCAGGCGCGACGCGCCGCGACGGCGAAGTGAGCCCGGGGGAACTGTCATGGACCACCTGATCTCGTTGATGCTGATCGCGATCAGCGCCGCGCTGATCAACAACTTCGTGCTGTACTACTTCGTCGGGATCTGCCCGTTCCTCGGCGTCTCGCGGCGGATCGACACCGCGTTCGGCATGGGTCTGGCGGTCACGTTCGTGATCTCGATCGCGGCGACGCTGTCGTGGACCTTCACCTACTTCATCCTGAGCCCGGGAGCGCCGCTGTCGACCTGGGCCTGGCGCGCGCTCGGCGGCAGCCCGGACACCGTGGTCGACCTGTCCGTGCTGAACTACCTCGTGTACATCTTCGTCATCGCCTCCTCGGTGCAGTTCGTCGAGATGTACGTCCGGAAGTTCTTCCCGGCGCTGTACAAGTCGTTCGGGGTCTTCCTGCCGCTGATCACCACGAACTGCGCGATCCTGTTCGGCTGCCTGATGGTGATGAAGCACATCGGCCCCGATGCCGCCGAGCCGTGGGGGCTCGACTCCGCCCTGGTGCTGGCGCTGGCGGCCGGACTCGGGTTCACGATCGCGATCACGCTGATGGCCGGCATCCGCGAGGAACTCGACCTGGCCGACGTCCCGCCGAGCCTGCGCGGGGCCGGCATCACGCTGCTCGTGGCCGGGATCATGGCGATGGCGTTCATGGGCTTCACCGGGGTGGACCGCGGCCTGGCCGCGGCGCTGGCCCACTGAGCGAGGAGCGAGCGATGTCGGTCACCACGATCGTCGTGATCCTCGCCGGCGCCACGATGCTGACGCTGGCGGCCGTGATGGGCGTCCTGCTCGGCTGGGCGAACCGCGTGTTCCACGTCGAGGTCGACCCACGCGTCGAGAAGGTCGCCGCGGTGCTCCCGCAGGCCAACTGCGGCGCGTGCGGGCAGGTCGGCTGCGGCGAGTTCGCCGAGGCGGTCGTCGCCGGCAAGGCGGCCGTCACGGCGTGTGCGCCGGGCGGGCCGTCGGTGGCCCAGCAGATCGCCGCGCTGCTCGGCGTGGAGGTCGAGCAGACCTGGCCATACAAGGCGGTGCTGCACTGCGCGGCCGACTTCGACAAGCGCAAGGGGCGGATGCCCTACGACGGCGAGAAGACCTGCAAGGCGGCCAACGTGATCTCGGGCATCCAGGGCTGCGTCTACGGCTGTCTCGGGTTCGGCGACTGCGTCGAGGTGTGCAACTACGACGCGCTGGTGATGGAGAACGGCCTGCCGCGCGTGATCTACGACAACTGTGTCGGCTGCCGCGCGTGCGCCGAGGAGTGCCCGCGGAACCTGTTCACGATGGTGCCGTTCAAGGCCGAGCGGATGCTCGTCGTCGCCTGCGCCAACAAGGACAACGGCAAGGACGTCAAGGAGGTCTGCGAGGTCGGCTGCATCGGCTGCGGCGTCTGCGCCAAGGTGTCCGACCTGCTCGAGATGAAGGACGGCATCCCGGAGATCAAGTACGACAGCTACCTGCCGTCGGCCCAGCTCCAGGAGAGCCTCGACACGGCGATCGAGAAGTGCCCGATGGAATCCCTGGTCTACGTCGGCAAGCCGACCGCCGAGGACCTGGCCGCCACCGCGCACGAGGAACTGCCCGAACGCATCGAGGACAGCTTCGAGACCACCGTCGACCGCACCGAGTGGCGCGGCTGAGCCCACCCGGCACGCCCCGCGACGGCTGACAGATCGGGCCGGGCCCCGTATCTTCGCGGGGTGCCCGCCGCAGCGGCGGGTCTGTCCGAGGAGCCCGCCGGTGCGTCTGCTGTCCGGATTCGTCCTGTCCTGCGCGGCCGTGATCGCGGCGTTCGCCGCCGACCCGGCACCGCCGCGTGTGGTCCACGCCCCGAGACCCGAGCGGGCACGCGTCGTCGTGCCGCGCGAACTGCCCCGCGCAGCGGGACGCGCGGCGCCGGACAGCGGCGGCGTGATCCCCAACCGGCTCGACGGCGGCGGGGGCGCGGGCGCGGCGACCGTCCGGCCCGGTGGGGCGCCACCGCTGCCGACGCCGGTCGATCCGTCCCGCCCCGCGGCGACCGACGCGGTCGTGCCGGCGATCGACGTGCGCTTCGACGCGGTGACCGACGGCTGGACGCCGCCGGACCCGGTGATGGCCGTCGGCCGCGACCATGTGGTGGTGCTGATCAACACGCGGATCGCGTTCTACGACAAGGCCGGAACGCTCGTCGACGGGCCCTACTCGCTGTCGACGTTCTTCGGCATTCCGAGCCGCTTCTTCGAGTTCGATCCGCTCGCGATCTACGACCCGCACAGCGACCGGTTCATCGTCACGGTGCTTGCCGACGACAGCGCCGCGCGCGACTCGCGGATCTACGTCGCCTTCTCGCAGACGGGCGACGCGACCGGCGCGTGGAACGTCTACGACATCGACGCCGACCGCGACCAGGCCGACAACTGGGCCGACTACGCCTCGATCGGCCTCGACCGCAACGCGGTCTACCTGACGGCGAACATGTTCAGCCGGACCGACTCGTTCCGGAACGTGACGCTGTTCATCTACGACAAGCAGGACGGCTATGCCGGGACGCCGCTGGACAACACGCATCTGATCGACGTGCGGACGGCGTCGAACGGGTCGCCGTTCCGGCTGCGTCCTGCGTTCGTCGAGGAGGTCGTTCCCGGCGACGCGTACTTCCTCGTGCAGAGCGGATCGAGCATCGGCTCGGAGATCAACGTGCTGCGACTGACCGGTCCGCGGTTCGCGGGACCGACGCTCGACGCGTTCGCCGTGCCGCTGCCGCTGTACTTCGGCGCCGGCAGCGGCCGCCAGCCGAGCGGCAGCGGGGCGGCGAGCCTCGGCGGCAGCGTCTGGAACGGCTGGTACCGCGGCGGCCGGCTGTGGACCGCGCACGCGGTCGGCTCGTCCGGCGACGACGTGGCGTGGATCCACCGGATCGACGTCACCGCGACGCCGACGCTCGAGCAGACCTACGAGCTGCGCGACCCGGGAGCCGACGTGTTCTTCCCGTACGTCGTGCCGGATACCGAGGACGACGACTTCGCGCTGCTGTCGGCCTACTCGAGCCCGTCGGTCAACGTGACCGGCCGCTACTGGAATGTCGCCGCCGACGGCACGGTGCGCGGATTCGAGAACCTGCGCGACGCGCCGCTGCCGAACAACTCGGGACGGCACGGCGACTACTTCGCGGTCGGCCGCGATCCGCGCGATCCGAACCGGCTGTGGATGATCGCGCAGTACATGAATCGCCGCTCGACGTCGAGCGGGGACCAGGTCGTCGCCTCGGCGCGGTTCGAGGATGTCCCGGCACCCGGCGCGCCGCCGCCGGTGCCCGACGGGGCGACGGTCGCCGGCCAGCCGGTGCAGGTGACCAGGGCGGGCGGCGGCGACGTGACCGTCACCTGGGATGCGACCACGTGCCCCGCGCCGGACAACCACCTCGTCTGGTACGACCTGGCGCAGATGGCGAGCTACGTCGTCGCCGCCGAGACGTGCGCCGTGGGAAGTTCCGGAAGCTGGACCGGCACGCCCCCCGGCGGCAGCGTCGGCGTGATCGTCGTCGGCCACGATCCGCCGTCCGACACCGAGGGCAGCCACGGCACGGACAGCACCGGCGCCGAGCGCCCGTCGCAGGCGACGACCTGCGCCGCGGTCAAGGCGACCGCCGGGACGTGCGTGCCGTAGGAGGCACGGGCTGCTCCCCGACGACGATCCGGGCCAGCTCTGCCGGCGCTGACCCCGCGGTGTCCTCACCGAACGACAGGATCCAGGTTCCGGGCCCGGGTGCGGTATGCGGCCTCCCGAAGAGCTGCTCGCAGTGGCCGCACCGCGGGCAGATGGCGTCTGTCGTGCGCGTCGTTACCACCCGGACCGGGATCGGGGGGGCTCCCGGATGCTCCGCGCTCCTGAGCACGACGGCGGGGCGAGGTCGCGAGTCATCCGCTCCGCACCACAGACCCAGGACGAACACCGTCCGACCGGACCGGAACCGCCCGTCAAGCTGGGGAAGCAGCAGATCCCGCTCGTGCTGCGCCCTGACCTGCCGTGCAGGAAGCCAGAATCCGAAGCGACGCAGCTTTCGACGGTCCGGCCAGTCGAGCTCGTAGCGCCGGACGGCGGCATACCGCGGCCTGCCCTCACCATCGGACAGGATCAGCGACCAGTCCGACGATCCCGCGGTCACCTCGAAATGCGTGGTCAGGGTCACGTCGCGACGCTGGACGAGCAGCCGCTCGACCAGGTCGCTCGGAAGGGGAATCCGCGCGACGATCGGCTCTTCGAGGCGCGTCGAGAAGTTCACCAGATCCACGCCGAGACCTCGAGGCAGCTCGTCGGGCGCCACGGCGTCTCCCGCCTCGACGGTCACGAGCGCTCGCACCTTCCATGTGCGCTCGTCGACCATCTGTACCGGAACCACCGATCCGCGAACGGAGAGCCCCCTGGAGAACTCCCCGAGCCGCAGCAGTGCGACCCGCGTCTCGTCGCCGGTCGGGCGCAGGACCCGTCCCGGATAGACGCTCGGCGCAGAGAGCGAGAAGCCCGAACGACGCAGCCGCACACGCAGATCGTGGACCTTCCGCCTGCTCGCAGGATCGGGGTCCCGGAAGAACAGCACGAAACGACAGCGAAGAACCCGCCGGAGTTCGTCGATCGCCCGACCGTAGCCGAAGCTCGCGCCGAAGCGGCGCCCGCCGAGATTGACGGCGAGCGGGCCGATATCGAGTTCCGGACTTGTCCCGTCCTGCACGATGTCGATCGTGTGGACGACGACATCGCTGGCGGCGGCGACGGCACCCAGATCACGGATCTGCTCGGCATCAGTGGCATCGAGTGGAAAGTGGCATGTCGGAAACAGCACGTCCTTCGGCCCGGGGATGGCGCCCAGAGCACGGACGAAATCCCGCATCCCGTCGTACCAGTGGCGGACGTGAGGCTGCGCCAGATGTTGCGGAACCCAGAGATCTGTCCGTGCCTGCATCCGATCGAGCACGGAGAGCGCCTCGTCGAGCGACGTGATCCACCCCGATTCCGCCCGGGGAAAGAACGAGAGCGAGGCGATCAGCAGGCGGTCTTCCGGGCGAAACGATGCTTTGAGCATGCGACGGATCCTGTCGTACAGCTTGGCGCGCATGAACGGTTGCGAGAGACTGGTGACGCAGTCGCGTATGCTCCCGAAGTACTTGACACGGAGGCAGCACGCGGGACAACTGTGATGGAACTCGTCGATGAGCAGGACGAGAGTAAGTCCCTGGCGAGGCTGTCCGGAGCCCGGCGTCGCGCCCGACGGTTCCGGGAACGTGAGCTGCTCGCCGCCCCTGCGCACGAAGTCCGTGATCTCGACGGGATGTCCTCCCACCTCGACCACGAAGTCTTCCTTTGTCAGCAGATCGCATGATCCCGGGTCGGACGTCGTCGGCCACGCGGTGACCGGGACCCGGATCTCGCGAACTTCCACTGATTCCCGGTGAGTCGTGGCCGGCGGCTTCTCGTCGGCCGCCTGTAACGGATGCTCCGCCGCGATCGGGGCACACGTCATGATTGCCAGAACGGCCGTACGAGACCGTGCCATGGATACGCCATCGCTCACCCCCCCGTCGCAACGGTCGATCCATGCTGCTTCCGTCCGTCATCCTGCTGATGTGCGGCATGCCAAAGAGCGCTGCATGGGCACCGCGTGGTAACTCGCCTCGTGGCCGGCGGGGCGGCCTGCTGCCCGCGGTCGCGCCCCCCCCGGGCCGGTGGGCCGGGATGCCGGGCCCGGGCCGGCTGCCGCGGCGGCCGGGCCTGATTCGGGCCGCCGTCCGCGATACGATTCCGGCATGCGCGCGATGGTGCTCGAGGCCCAGCGCCGGCCGCTCGTGCCGCGCGAGGTGCCGGACCCGCGGCCCGGCGCGGGACAGGTGCTGGTCGAGGTCGAGGCGTGCGCCGTGTGCCGCACCGATCTCCACGTCGCCGACGGCGACCTGCCGGACCCGAAGCTGCCGCTGATCCTGGGGCACGAGATCGTCGGGCGCGTGGTCGACGTCGGCAAGGGCGTCCCGCGCGCGCGCGTCGGCGAGCGGGTCGGGATCCCGTGGCTCGGCTGGAGCTGCGGGCGCTGCCGCTACTGCACGGCGGGCCGCGAGAACCTGTGTCCCGAGGCGCGATTCACCGGCTACCACATCGACGGCGGCTACGCCGAGCGCACGGTCGCCGACACCCGCTACGCGTTCCGGCTGCCGGATGCCGGCGACGCGGCGCAGCTCGCCCCGCTGCTCTGCGCGGGGCTGATCGGCTACCGCTCGCTGCGCTTCGCGGGCGACGCGGAGGTGCTCGGGCTGTACGGCTTCGGCGCAGCGGCGCACATCGTCGCCCAGGTCGCGCGGCACCAGGGGCGCACGGTGTTCGCCTTCACGCGCCCCGGCGACGAGGCCGCCCAGCGGTTCGCGCGTCGCCTCGGTGCGGCGTGGGCCGGCGGCTCGGACGAGCCGCCGCCCGAACCGCTCGACGCGGCGATCCTGTTCGCTCCGGTCGGCGCGCTGGTGCCCGCCGCGCTGCGCGCGGTGCGCCCCGGCGGGACCGTCGTCTGCGGCGGGATCCACATGTCGGACATCCCGTCGTTCCCCTACGAGATCCTCTGGCGCGAGCGGAGCGTCGTGTCGGTCGCCAACCTCACGCGGCGCGACGGCGAGGAGTTTCTCGATCTCGCCCCGCGCGTGCCGGTCCGCACCCACGTGGTGACGCTCCCGCTCGAGCAGGCCAACGAAGCGCTCGACCGGCTGCGCTCGGGCCGGCTCGAAGGGGCCGCCGTGCTGCTGCCGGCCGGTTGATGGAACCGGACCTCGTCCTGTTCGACGGCGACTGCGCGCTGTGCCGCCGCTCGGTCCGCTTCGCGCTGGTCCGCGATCCGGACGGCAGCCGGTTCCGCTTCGCCCCGCTCGGCGGGTCGACCGCGCGCGAGCGGCTCGCTCCCGAGACGCTCGCCGCGCTCCCCGACAGCCTCGTCGTTCTGCGGGCGGACGGGCGGCTGCTGCTGCGCTCGGACGCCGCGCTCCGGGTGCTCGAACGCTGCGGCGGCGCGTGGCGCGCGCTTGCGCGGGCGGCCGCGCTCGTGCCGCGCCCGCTCCGCGACGCGCTCTACGACGCCGTGGCGCGGCGCCGCCACCGGCTCGCCCGGAGGCGCGGAGCCGTCTGCCCGCTCCCCGACGACGGCCATCGCGGACGTTTCCTGCCCTGACGCCCGGCCCGGAGGATCCGGGCCGGTTGCGGCGGTTCGTCCCGATCGGCGAGGATACGCGGACTTTTGGCGGTCGCCGACGGACCGCGAGGAGAGACCGATGGCGTTCGGGCACCCGAAAGGCTTGTTCCCGCTGTTCTTCACCGAGATGTGGGAGCGGCTGGCCTTCTACACGATGGTCGGCATCCTGCTGCTCTACACGACCGACAGCGAGCGCGGCGGGCTCGGGCTCTCGTCGACAACAGGCAACGAGATCTACGGCCTCTACCTGGCGTTCGTCTACTTCACGCCGTTTCTCGGCGGGCTGATCGCGGACCGGTTTCTCGGCTACCGCCGGGCCGTGCTCACCGGCGGCCTGCTGATGGCCGGCGGTCTGTTCCTGATGAGCCTGCCGGGCTTCACGCTGTTCGTCCTCGGCCTGATCGGGCTGATCGTCGGCAACGGGTTCTTCAAGCCGAACATCTCGGTGATGGTCGGCAATCTCTACGCTCCGGGAGACCCGAAGCGCGACACCGGATTCAACATCTTCTACATGGGCATCAACATCGGCGCGCTGGTCGCCACGCTGTTCGCCGCTCCGTACCTGCGCAACAACTGGGGCTGGCTGTGGACGTTCCGCGGGGCCGGCATCGGCCTGCTGATCGGCGTGGCGATCCTGCTGGCGTTCTGGCGCTCGCTCGAACGGGCCGACCGCCAGCCGGAGAGCGATCCGGACGATACCTCGCTGACCGAGATCTTCTTCAAGATCCTGCTCCCCGCGTTCGCCTTCGGCTTCGCCGGCTACTTCCTGGCGCGCTGGGCGGACTTCACGCTGATCCGGCCCGCGGTGTGCGGCTTCCTCGCCGGGATCGTTCCGGTGCTGATCTTCTTCATCCGGCTCGGCGTCACCGCGCGCGAGGACGAGCGGCCGGGCCTGCTCGCGCTGCTGCCGGTCTATGTCGCCGGCGGCGCGTTCTTCATGATCCTGCACCTCAACGGCAGTGCGATGACCCAGTGGGCGCGCGACGAGACCGACCGCCAGCCGGGCCCGGTCTCGTCCGTGATGAGCTTCATGCATCAGGAAGGCCTGCCGACGTACTACCTGAACGCCGCGAAGGACGTGCCCCGCCCCCATCCAGACTCGCTGCTCGTCGTCGAGGATCCGGTGATCGCGCGCATGTTCGGCCAGCAGCGTCTCGACGAGGAGGCTGTGCGCAAGCTCGCGGCGATCGAGGGGATCGAGGTGATCGACCTGTCGGTCGCCGGGGGCGAGATCCCGGAGGACTGGCGACGCCGGGCGGTCAAGGTCTACGGCGCCGGCCAGGTCACGGTCAGCCGGGAGACCGGCGCCCACGGCGAACCGGTGATCAGCGTGTCGATCCCGGACGGAGCGCGTCCCGAACGCGAGGTCGTGCTGCTCCGCCGCACCGAGGAGGGACGCATCCCGGTGTTCGTCGTCGACCGGGAGACGTTCGACGCGATCTACGAGGGCTACCGCCAGCGCTGGGGCCAGGACCCGCCGCTGCTGCCGCGGGGCGTGTTCCTGACGGTGATCAACCCCGAGGTCTACCAGTCGTGGAACCCGTTCTTCGTGATCCTGCTCACGCCGCTGGTCGTGCTGTTCTTCCAGTGGCGCGACAGGACGGGCAAGCCGGTGCCGACGGCGCACAAGCTGCTGTGGGGCATGGTGCTGACGACGATCTCGCTGCTGCTGATGGCGGTCGCGGGCGTGTTCAGCCAGGGCGGCACGCTGAAGGTCTCGGCCATGTGGCTGGTCGGGTTCTACCTGATCGTGACGCTCGGCGAACTGTGCCTGTCGCCGATGGGCCTCTCGCTGGTGACCAAGCTCTCGCCGAAGCGGCTCGTCGGCCTGACGATGGGCGGCTGGTTCCTCGCCACGGCGTTCGGCAACAACCTGTCCGGGTTCTTCGGCGGCCTGCAGCACCGGATGTCGCCGACCGCGTTCTTCCTGCTGCTCGCCGGGCTGTCCGCGCTCGTCGCGCTGTTCATCCTTGCCGTGCTGCCGCGGCTCGACCGGGCGATCCGGAAGTACGGCGCGTAAGGCGCGGGACGGCGGACAGGTCCGCGGCAGGGACCTAGATTCGACCGCGTGACGACGACGACCGTCACGCGGAGCCTCGGCCGCTACACCCTCGAAAGCCGCCTCGGCGCGGGCGGGATGGCCGAGGTGTTCCGGGCCACCGACACCGTGCTCGGCCGGACGGTGGCGATCAAGATCGTGCGCGCCGGGGCGGCTTCGGTCGACGAGCTGCGACGGTTCCGCAGGGAGGCCCGCCTGCTGGCGGGCCTCGACCACCCCGGCATCGTCCCGGTCTGGGACTTCGGCGAGGACGACGGGGCGTCGTACTTCGTGATGCCGTACCTTGGCGGCGGCACGCTCGCCGACCGGCTCGCCGAGGGCGCCGTCGATCCGGCGACGGCCGTGGCGTGGATCGCGCAGATCGCCGACGCACTCGACGCGGCCCACGCCGTCGGCGTGCTCCACCGCGACGTCAAGCCGCGCAACATCCTGCTCGACGAGCGCGGAGCGGCGCGGCTGGCCGACTTCGGCCTGGCGCGCGCCCTCGGCGCGACGCGGCTGACGGCGGCCGGGCTGATGGTCGGCACGCCGCTCTATCTCGCCCCCGAGATCGCTCTCGGCTGCCCCGCGGAGCCGGCGTCGGACCGCTACGCCCTCGCCGTCACGGCGTTCGAGCTGCTCGCCGGCCGGCCGCCGTTCCACGGCGACGAGCCGGGAGAGGTGATCAACCAGCACGTCCACGCCACGCCGCCCCCGCTGCCGGCCTGGATCGGCCCGGCGCGGACGGCCCTCGACGCCGTGTTCGAGCGGGCGCTGGCCAAGCGCCCCGAGGACCGACACGTCTCCTGCGCCGCGATGGCGCGCGCCCTGCGCGAGGCGCTCGAGGCCGGTCCCGAGCGGTCCGAGCCGGTCCGCTCCGGAGCCGCCGCGCCGCCCGCGCCCCGGCGGCGACGCCGGCGCGCGGCGCTCGGTCTCGTCGTGCTGGCGGCCGTCGTGGCCGCCGGCACGCTGCTGCTCGCCGCGCTCTGACCGGGGCGACCGCTCGGGGACCCCGCGCGACCGGTCGCGGGTGGCACGGGCCGTCTGCCCGCCTCCCGGCTACACTCGCGGCTGGAACGCTCCCGATGTCCACAGCACGCCGTCCCCTCCCCTCCTCCGCTTCCCTCCGCGGCCTCGCTGCCCGGTGGGCCGCTGCCGTCGTGCTCGCCGTCGCGCTCGCGTCGGGCGCCGGGTGCGTCGGCGGCGCCGGCTCCGACGCCCTCGGCTCCGCGGCCGACGCGTCGCCGGCGATCGTGCGCGGGACGTTCGAGCGTCATCTGCTGCTGACCGGCTCGCTCGAGGCGGTGCGCGCGATCGAGATCAAGGCGCCGCAGACGCCGGTGTTCCAGATGCGGATCCAGTTCATGGCCGAGGAGGGGACCGAGGTGCGGCCGGGCGATCCGCTGCTCGACTTCGACAACTCGTTCTTCGCCGACCAGGTCGAGGACCTCGAGAACCGCATCCTCGACGCGGAGAGCCAGATCGTCTCGCGGCGCGCCCAGTTGCGGAGCGACCTCAAGCAGCTCGAGATCGAGCTGGCCGAACGTGAGTTCGAGTACGAGCGGGCGAAGCTCTACGCCGCCGTCGACCCCGAGGTCGTCTCGCGCCGCGATTACGACGAGCGGCAGTTCCAGTTCGAGAAGGCGCGTCGGGAACTCGACGAGGTCAGGCGCCGCATCGCGCTGACGCGCGAGAAGGGCCGCGCCGACCTCGAGGTGCTGGAGATCGAACGGGACAAGATCCGCGGCGATCTCGAGAAGGCGCGCCGCAGCCTCGAGCTGCTGTCGATCCGGGCGCCGGCGGCGGGGCTCGTCGTCTACAAGCGCCGGCCGCGCAGCACGGTCAAGTTCCAGGAGGGCGACTCGTGCTGGCCGGGAACGACCGTGATGCGCCTGCCGGACCTGAGCGAGATGCGGGTCGTGTTCGACGTCAACGAGGTCGACGTCCCCGCACTGCGCGTCGGCCAGCAGGTTGCGGTCACGCTCGACGCATTTCCCGGCCGGACGATCGCCGGACGGATCGAGGAGATCCCCTCGATGGCGGTGCGGCGCAGCGAGGCGTCGGAGATCCGCATCTTCCGGGTCGCCGCCTCGCTCGCCGAGTCGTGGCCGGGACGGATGCGACCGGGAATGTCGGCGCTCGGCCGGGTGGTCGTCGAGCGGCGCGAGAACGCCCTGCTCGCGCGGCGCGACCGGCTGCGTCGCGGGCCGGACGGCACCACCGTCGTCGTGCTCGACGGGCGGCGCACGGTGCCGGTCGAGGTGCTCGACCGCAACGAGCGTTTCGCGCTGCTCGCCGAGCGCCCCGAACTCGCGGCGCTGGCCGGCGCCCCGCGGCAGGGAGGCGCCTCGTGAGGCGGCGGCTCGCGGTCGCCGGCGTCGCCGGGCTGGTCGTCGTCGTGTCCGCCGTCGCCGGGGTGCGGCTGGCCGGGCTCGGGGCCGCGCGCGAGTGGGTGACCGTCGAGCGGCGCGACGTGCCGCTGGTCGTCGAGGGAACCGGCAAGCTCGAGGCCGCGGTCGCCTACCAGATCGGCCCGCCGTCGGTGCCGGACACCTGGAACTACAACCTGACGTGGATGATCCCGGAGGGGCGCTGGGTGGACAAGGGCGACGTCGTGGCACGCTTCGACGCCACGGACGTCGAGGAGCAGCTGCGGGACCTCGAGGCGAAGCTCGAGACCGTCCGCCAGGAACGCGAGAAGGAGCAGCGCTCGCTCGAGGTCGCGCTGCGCGAGATGGAGCTCGATCTGGTGCGGGCCGAGAGCGACATGGAGGTCTCCCGCATCGACGCCTCGATCGACCCGAGTCTCGTCGGGGGGATCGAGGTCCAGGAAGCCCGCCTGCGCCAGGAGCTGGCGCGCCGGCGCTACGAGCTGCTCGCCGAGCGGATGGACCTCGAGCGCACGCTCGTCCGCTCGAAGCTCGAGGTGCTCGACGTCAAGCGACGCTACTACGAGGGCAAGATCGCACGGCTGCGCGCCGTGCTCGACACGTTCTCCGTCCGCGCGCCGATCGCCGGTCTGGTGATCTACGTCCCCAAGCGCAACGGCCAGCGCTGGGAGGTCGGCGAGCGGGTGTGGATGATGGCCAAGATACTCGAGGTCGCCGACATCCGGACGCTGCGCGCCGAGGTCGCCGTGCTCGAGGCCGACGCGGCCCGGCTGGCCGTGGGCCAGCCGGCCGAGGTGTCGATCGACGCGATCCCCGGGATGACCCTGCGCACCGAGGTCGCCGCACTGGGGCGGATCGTCCGCGAGCGATCGATCCAGGACCGCAGCAAGGTGTTCGACGTCTACCTGCCGCTGACCGGCTTCGACGACGGACTGCTGCGCCCGGGGATGGGGATCTCGGCACGGATCACCACCGACGTGCTCGAGGACCGGCTCGTCGTGCCGCTGGCGGCGATCCGGACCGACGCGGACGGCCCGTACGTCGAGGTGCGCGGGACCGCCGGAGCGGTCCGCCGCCGCCCGGTGACCCTCGGCCAGCGGACCGGCGAGCTGGTCATCGTCGAGAGCGGACTCGACGCGGGCGAACGCGTGCTGCTTCCCGAGAGCGGCGCGGAGGACGTGCGATGAGGCCCGCGCGCCCGGGCCGGGCGGTGCTCGCCGCGGGCGTCGCGGCGCTGCTGGCCGGCTGCGGCGGCGACTCCGGTGACCCCGGTGACGCGGTGGCCGTCCCGGTCGTGCGGGCGTCGCTCGAGCTGACCGTTCCTGCCGAGGGCGAACTCGAGGCGTTCAAGGCGTCGCCGATCGCGGTCCCGCGGGTACCGACCGGCGCGCTGCAGGTCAAGGACCTCGTCCCCGAGGGCTCGATCGTCGCGCCGGGCGACGTGCTGGTCGTGTTCGACGACTCGCAGCTCGTGATCGACCGCGACAACCACAAGGCGAGCTTCCTGTCCGCGTCGCGGAGGATCACCAGCACGGAGCTGGAGTCCGACATCGAGGAGGGCAAGCTCGAGGCGGTGCGCGAGATCTCGTCGATCGAACGCGACAGCGCGGAGAAGTTCCTGATCACCGACGAGGAGGTCTACAGCCTCAAGGAGATCCTCGAATCGCGCCTGCGCGAGCGCGAGGCGGCGGCGACGGTCGTCTACGCCGATGCCGCGGTCCAGCTCAAGGACGAGTTCTACGACATCGAGGAGCGGATCCTCGACGTCGAGCGCGGCCAGGCCGCCGACAAGCTGCGCCGGGTGCAGACGAGCCTGGCCAACGTGGTGCTGCGCGCGCCGATCGGGGGGCTCGTCGTCTACCGCAAGAACTGGCGCGGCGGGACGATCGGGATCGGCGACACGATCTGGCCCGGCAACGTCGTGATGATGATCGTCGATCCCGGGACGACCGGGATGCTCGGCTTCGTCCATGAGCGGGACGCGGCCGGCATCGCGGTCGGGGCGCCGGCCCGCGTGACCGTCGACGCGCTGCCCGGACGCGAGTTCGAGGGCACGGTCGAGCGGATCGCGGAGGTCTCGCGTCCGATCCGCGCCGACTCGCCGGCGAAGTTCAGCGAGGTGCGGATCCGGCTCGCCGTCGACGACGCCGCGACGCTCAAGCCCGGCATGAAGGCCCGCGCGCGGATCGTCGTCGGCCGGCTCGACGACACGCTCGTCGTGCCCCGCGCGGCGATCCGCGGCGACTCGGAGCGTCCGTGGGTCCTCGTGGCAACCGCCGACGGCAAGACCGAGCGACGCGACGTGCGCCTCGGCGGCCAGGACGCCGTCAAGGCAGGCGTGCTCGAGGGACTCGAGGAGGGCGAGCGCGTGCTGCTCGGCGACGCCACGGAAACCGCGACCGGCGACGCGCCCCCCGATGACGGGAGGACGCGCCGTCCGCGCCGCGCTGCACGGTCGGCCCGATGATCGTCGAGTACCTCCAGGCGGCCAGCCAGGACCTGCTGCGCCAGAAGCTGCGCACGCTGCTGACGATGCTCGGGATCATCTTCGGCGTCGGGGCCGTGATCTCGATGCTCTCGATCGGGGCCGGAGCGCAGCAGCGCGCGCTGTCCGTGATCGACGCCATGGGACTGCGCAACGTGATCGTGCGCGAGAAGGTCCTCGATGACGAGGACCGCTACACGATCCGCGAGAAGAGCCTCGGCCTGTCGCGGCGCGACATCGAGGAAGTCCGCAGCGTCGTGCCGCAGGTGGTGGCGACCAGCGGCAAGAAGCGGATCGACATCGACCGCGTGCTGAGCGCCGATGCCCGCAGCGGCGCGCTCGCCGTCGGCGTCGAAGCCGCGTACTTCGAGCTGGTCGGACTCGCGGCGCGCCGGGGCGTGCTGTTCGACGAGGCCGACGAGGCGGCCTACGCGCGCGTCGCCGTGCTCGGCGCGCAGGCGGCGCGCGAGCTGTTCGGCTACCGCGACCCGCTCGGCGAACCGATCAAGCTCGGCGACGTGTGGTTCACCGTGATCGGCGTGCTGGCACCCCAGACCCTCGACGAGCAGGGTCTCGAGGGGGTCTCGGTCGAGAGCGCCGACAAGAGCGTGTTCGTCCCGCTCTCGACCGCGCTGAAGAACTTCGACCGCAAGCCGCTCGACGCCGAGCTCGACGAGATCGTGTTCGAGATCGCCCCGGACGAGCCCGTGGGGCGCAGCGCGGCCGTGATCGCCGCCGTGCTGCGCGATCTCCACGGGGGCGAGAACGACGTCACCGTCGTCGTGCCCGAGCAGCTGCTCGAGCAGAGCCGGCAGACCCGGCGGATCTTCAACATCGTGATGGGCGGGATCGCCGGAATCTCGCTGCTCGTAGGCGGCATCGGGATCATGAACATCATGCTCGCCAGCGTGATGGAACGGACCCGCGAGATCGGCATCCGCCGCGCCGTCGGCGCCAAGCGGCGCCACATCGTCGCCCAGTTCCTGTCCGAGTCGGTGCTGATCTCGGTGCTCGGGGGGCTGGTCGGCGTGCTGCTGGGGTTCGCCATCGCGTGGGGGGTCGCGCTGTTCTCCGACTGGAGCACGGTGATCACCGGGGTGTCGATCCTGCTCGCGTTCGGCTTCTCGGTGGCGGTCGGGATCGCGTTCGGGACCTACCCTGCCCTGCGGGCCTCCCGGCTGGACCCGATCGAGGCCCTGCGGACCGCCTGACGATTCCTCGTGCGGCGCCTTGCGGGCCGGGCTATGATCCGGCCCCTGCAGGGGGTAGAGGGCTTTCGCTCGCACCCACGGCGACCGCGTGCTCGGCGGCGTCGCGACACCTCGGACCTGACACCCGGATGACCGCCACCGGCACGGGCCCCGACGGGCGCGAGGAGCGTGCCGCACGCCGCTGACGGCGCCCGGCACGGGCGATGAACAGGCAAGGGAGATCGAGTCGATGGAGCACAATCTCATCCGCATCATGCCGCCCGCACTCCTGGCCGCGGGCGCGTTGCTGGCGGGACCCGGGGCGATCGCGGCGGAGGGGGAGTCGGCCCCGCAGCGTTCGTGGACCAACACCGCGGAGGTCGGCTTCGTGCAGACCTCGGGCAACTCCGAGACGACCAACATCAAGCTCTCGGACAAGTTCGTCCGCAGCTGGGACGGCTGGCAGCTCGAGATCAACGCGCTCGCGCTGCGAGCCGAGCAGACGACCCGCAGCGCGGCCAACGTCGCCGGAGCGCTCGTCGTCACCGAGACGTCGGCAACCACGGCGGAGACGTACCAGCTTGCCGGTCTGCTGCGCCGTGACATCCGCGACGGGTTCTACTGGCTGACCGGGCTCGAGTGGACGCGCAACCGCCCGTCCGGACTCGACAACCGCTACCAGGCGCAGGCCGGTCTCGGCTACCGGTTCTTCAAGACCGACGTCCACGAGCTGCAGACGGAACTCGGCGTGACCTACACCGACGAGTCGTTCGTCTCCGGTACCGACCCGATGGACCAGAACTATGCCGGCGCGCGGGCGTTCGCCGGATACTCGCGCAAGCTGTCGCCGACGGCGACATTCACGCAGACCCTCGAGCTGCTCGAGAATCTCGACGACACCGCCGACTGGCGCGGCAAGTCCGAGACGGCGGTCACGGCGTCGATCACGTCGCAGGTCGCGCTCAAGGCGAGCTTCACGCTGCTCTATGACAACCGTCCGGTCGTCCAGGTGCTCTCGGCGCCCGGCTTCAACGACGTGCGGTTCGAGTTCGACTCGACCGACACGATCCTCGCGGCGTCGCTCGTCGTGAACTTCTGAGGAGCCACGCCATGCAGGAACAGCTCGGCGGTCTGATGCAGGCGATCGACGTCAACATGCTCGTCGCGTGGGGGCTGCGGCTGCTCGGCGTGTTCGCGCTGCTGATCGGCGCGCGGATCGTCGCCGGCGGCGTGCGGCGCGGCATGCGGCGCGCGTTCGAGCGGGCGAACTTCGACGTGACGCTCGGCCGCTTCTTCGCCAACCTCGCCTACTGGTCGCTGCTGATCGTCGCGGTGCTGCTGGCGCTGGGCCTGTTCGGCATCGAGACGACCAGCTTCGCCGCGATCCTCGCCGCCGCCGGATTCGCTGTCGGCATGGCGTTCCAGGGCACGCTGTCGAACTTCGCGTCGGGCGTGCTGCTGCTGGTGTTCCGGCCGTTCGCCGTCGGCGACTTCGTGAGGGTCGCCGGCGAGGCGGGCACCGTCGATGCGATCGATCTGTTCACGACGACGCTCGACACGCCGGACCGGCGCCGGATCATCATTCCGAACAGCGCGATCACGTCGGACACGATCGAGAACGTGACCCACCACGACACGCGGCGGGTCGACGTGGAGATCGGCGTCGCCTACGACGCCGGGACCGACGCCACGCGCAGGGTGTTCGAGCAGGTGGCACGCTCGACCGAGGGCGTGCTCGCGGATCCGGAACCGGTCGTCATGCTCAACAATCTCGGCGCCTCCTCCGTGGACTGGGTCGTCCGCGCGTGGTGCCGCACCGAGGACTACTGGACCGTCCGCGAGCGCCTGCTCGAGGAATCCAAGAAGGCACTCGATGCCGCGGGGATCGGGATTCCGTTCCCGCAGCTCGACGTTCACCTCGACCAGCCCGTCTCGGGCTGAGGGGGAAGGGCCGGGGACGCCGGCCCGGAGCAAGGAGAAAACCATGAAACGGATTCTGCTCGTCTCGACCACCGTGCTGGCCCTGGCGGCCGTGCTGGGTGCGGCGACGGGACCCGCCGCGGCCGAGGGCGAGATCGGCTTCGAAGTGGGCGCGCTGCTGCCCGACAACGACCTCGTGGGCAGCGACGGCGACAGCGGCAGCCTCGCCCTCGGCGTGCGCGGCCTGTGGAACCTCGGCCCCGGCTGGGGCTGGTTCGCCGATGCCAAGTACTCGCTGGTCGACGTCGACTACACGCCCGGCAACGCCGACGTGCTCGCCTTGCGCACCGGCCTCGAGTTCTCGCTCCACGACGGACCGTGGTTCGTCAACGGCGGCGGCGGCTGGGTCGACACCAGCTTCGACCAGTCGAGCCTGGACTTCGACCGCGCGTTCGCGTCGTTCGGCCTCGGCCAGAAGTTCGAGGCCGGAGACCGCTTCATGTTCCGCTGGGAGCTGCGCGTCGACCGCACGCTGAGCGACGAGGGGCTCGGCGGTGCGGACGTGACGAACGTCTACGCGCTGCTCGGCTACCAGTGGCGCACCGGCGCCCCGCCGGCAGACTCGGACGGTGACGGGGTCAACGACCGCCGCGACAAGTGTCCCGGCACGCCCCGCGGCGCCCGCGTCGACGAGAAGGGCTGCCCGCGTGACGGCGACGGCGACGGCGTGTTCGACGGACTCGACAAGTGCCCCGACACGCCGGCCGGCTGGCCGGTCGACGCGACCGGTTGCCCGAAGGACTCCGACGGTGACGGTGTCGCCGACGGCGAGGA
>RFIB01000105.1 GCA_003695625.1 Acidobacteriota bacterium
TCCATGCATCGAAGGAACAGAGGCGTTGCGGATGGAGGCCGGGCGCGGCAAACGCCTGCGAAGTTTGCAGCGCCCCTACGTCCGATCGCCGCAGGCGATCGCCCTCCCGGTCATCATCCGCAGCTCGTCCATGCATCGAAGGCATGGAGGCGTTGCGGCTGAAGGATCGGCGCCCCAAGGGGCGCCGCTACGGTTTGTCGGCGAGGGCTTCGCGGATCCTGCGGGCGCGGGCCGGGCCGACGGCGCGGGCGAGCGCCTCCTCGGAGGCGGCGAGCACGGCGTCGGGCGAGCCGAACTGCTCGAGCAGGCGGCGCGCGGTGGTCGGGCCGATGCCGGGGATCCGCGTCAAGGGGCTGGTCAGCCGTGCGCGCGAGCGGGCCTTGCGGTGGTGCGTGATGGCGAACCGGTGCGCCTCGTCGCGGATCTGCTGGACGAGCCGCAGCGCCGCCGAGTGGCGGTCGAGCAGCAGCGGCTCGCCGGACGTCTCGAGGAAGATCTCCTCCTCGCGCTTGGCCAGCGAGATCACCGGGAGTCCCTCGACGCCGACGTCGGCCAGCGCCTGGCGCGCGGCGGCGAGCTGGCCCTTTCCGCCGTCGATCAGCACCAGGTCCGGCAGCCGCCGCCCCTCGCGGGCCAGCCGCGCGTAGCGCCGGCCGACGACCTCGCGCATCGCGCGGTAGTCGTCGCCGGGATCGGCGCTGCGCACCTTGTACAGCCGGTAGTCGGCCTTCTTCGGTCGCCCGCCCTCGAAGACGACCATCGACGCCCGCGGCTGCTCGCCGCGCAGGTGCGAGACGTCGAACCCCTCGATCCGGAACGGCACCTCGTCGAGCCCGAGCCCGTCGCGCAGCTCCTCGAGCGCCTGGACGCCGTGGACGTGCCGCGCCCGGAACCGCGCCTCGAACGCCAGCCGCGCGTTCCTCGCCACCAGGTCGAGCAGCCGGCGCCGCTCGCCCTGCGTCGGCGCGACGATCCGCACCGCCTTGCCGCGCCGCTGCGCGAGAAACTGCTCGAGCAGCGCCCGGTCGGCCGGCAGGCGCGGCACGACGATCTCCGGCGGCGGCTCCTCGTCGGCGTAGAACTGGGCCAGCACCGCGTCGTAGAACGTCTCGACCTCCGGCGCCTCGGCGAACGTGAACTCGCGGCGGCCGATCACGCGCCCCTCGCGCATCCGGAACAGCTCGACCGCCGCCTCGTCCCCCTCGCGGTACTCGGCCCAGAAGTCGAGGTGCTCGAGTCCGACCGAACTCATCTGGCGGCGCTCGCCGAGCGAGCGCACGGCGCGGATCATGTCGCGCCAGCGCGCCGCCTTCTCGTACTCCAGCGCCTCGCTCGCCTCCTGCATCCGCCGCTCGAGATCGGCCAGCAGCTCG
Source organism: Acidobacteriota bacterium (assembly GCA_003695625.1). Taxonomy (GTDB): domain Bacteria; phylum Acidobacteriota; class Polarisedimenticolia; order J045; family J045; genus J065. Next base: position 1,374 of record RFIB01000105.1, read on the forward strand.
GTGTCGCGGCCCTCGAGGAACAGCCGGACCTGGCGCACCCGTTCGGCGTACTCGTCAGGGTCGGCCTTGCCGGCGCACGGAGCGAGACACTGGTCGAGATGCCAGTACAGGCACGGCCGCTGGCGTCCGTCGAACCGGATGTGGCAGTTCGCGACACCGAAGAAGCGAGGGATCATCCGCAGCGTGCGCCGCGCGTGCGAAGCCGGCAGGAACGGCCCGAAGTAGAGCGCCCCGTCGGCGCGCGGCCGGCGCACGAGCACAACCCGCGGGAACTGCGCGCGATGGTCGAGCTTGAGGTACGGGAAGTTCTTGTCGTCGCGCAGCAGCACGTTGTAGCGCGGCCGGTGCTCCTTGATCAGGTTGTTCTCGAGCACCAGCGCCTCGATCTCCGAGGCGGTGACGATGAACTCGAGCGCCGCGACCTCGGCGACCAGCGCGGCGATCCGCGGCGGGTGCTTCGCCGACGGCTGGAAGTACGAACGCACGCGGGAGCGCAGCGCGCGCGCCTTGCCGACGTAGAGCACCTCTCCCGACGCGGCGCGCATCAGGTAGCAGCCCGGCTGGGCGGGCAGCCGGTCGAGGGTCGCGCGCACCGCGTCCGGCAGGTCGTCGCGCATCAGGCGTTGAGTTCGACCCGGGTCTCCTGCTCGCGCAGCGCCCGGATCCGGTCGCGCAGCTCGGCGGCGCGCTCGAAGTCGAGCGCCGCCGCGGCCTCGAACATCTCCTTCTCGAGGGCACGCACCGTGCGCGCGATCTCCTCGAGCGGCATCGGCTCGGCCGCCTCGCCGACGGTCGGCGGCGGCGCGACGCTGACGTAGTCGCGCTCGTAGATCGAGGTCAGCACCTCGTCGATCCGCTTGCGGATCGACTCCGGCGTGATCCCGTGCGCCTCGTTGTACGCGAGCTGCTTGCGGCGCCGGCGCTCGGTCTCGTCGATCGCGCGCTGCATGCTCGGCGTCACCCGGTCGGCGTAGAGGATCACCTGCCCCTCGACGTTGCGCGCCGCGCGGCCCATCGTCTGGATCAGCGCCGTCTCGGAGCGCAGGTAGCCCTCCTTGTCGGCGTCGAGCACCGCGACCAGGGACACCTCGGGCAGGTCGAGCCCCTCGCGCAGCAGGTTGACACCGACCAGCACGTCGAACTCGCCGCGCCGCAGGTCGCGCAGGATGCGCACGCGATCGAGCGTGTGCACGTCGGAATGCAGGTACTCGACGCGCACGCCCTGGTCGCGGTAGTACTCGGTCAGTTCCTCGGCCATCCGCTTGGTCAGCGTCGTGACCAGCACCCGCTGATTCTTCGCGGCCCGGGCGCGCACCTCGCCGAGCAGATGGTCGACCTGCCCCTCGACCGGCCGGATGACGATCTCGGGATCGAGCAGGCCGGTCGGGCGGACGACCTGCTCGACGTATTCGCCGCCGGTCAGCGACAGCTCCCACGGACCGGGCGTCGCCGAGACGAAGATCGTCCGCGGCCGGATGGCATCGAACTCCTCGAACGTCAGCGGCCGGTTGTCGATCGCCGACGGCAGCCGGAATCCCCACTCGACGAGCGTCTCCTTGCGCGAGCGGTCGCCGCGGTACATCGCGCGGAGCTGGGGGATCGTCGCGTGGGACTCGTCGATCACCAGCAGCGCGTCGTCGGGCAGGTAGTCCATCAGCGTCGGCGGCGGCTGGCCCGGCGCGCGGCCGGTCAGGTGGCGCGAGTAGTTCTCGATCCCGTGGCAGAAGCCGACCTCCTGGATCATCTCGAGGTCGAACTGGGTCCGCTGCGCCAGGCGCTGCGCCTCGAGCAGGCGCCCGGCGGCCTTGAGTTCGGCGAGCCGCTGGTCGAGTTCCTCGCGGATCGACATCAGCGCGCGCTGGAGCTGCTCGCGCGGCGTGACGTAGTGCGAGTTGGGGTAGACCGGAAAGCGCTCGAGTTCCTCGATCGTGCTGGCGCGCAGCGGATCGATCCGCCGGATGCGCTCGATCTCGTCGTCGAAGAACTCGACCCGCAGCGCGGTGTCGTCATAGGCCGGCCAGATGTCGACCACGTCGCCGCGGACACGGAACGCGCCGGGCCGCAGGTCGCCGGCGGTGCGCTGGTACTGGATGTCGACCAGCCGGCGCAGCAGATGATCGCGTCCGAGCCGCGCTCCCGCCTCGAGCAGCACCATCATCCCGTGGTACGCCTCGGGCGAGCCGAGGCCGTAGATGCAGGACACCGACGCGACGATGATCACGTCCCGGCGCTCGAACAGCGAGCGCGTCGCCGAATGGCGCAGCCGGTCGAGCTCCTCGTTGATCGTCGCTTCCTTGTCGATGAAGGTGTCCGACTGGGGGATGTACGCCTCGGGCTGGTAGTAGTCGTAGTACGAGACGAAGTACTCGACCGCGTTGTGCGGAAACAGGTTGCGGAACTCGTTGAACAGCTGGGCCGCGAGCGTCTTGTTGTGGGCCAGGACGAGCGTGGGCACCTGCGCGCGCTGGATCACGTGGGCGATCGTGAACGTCTTGCCCGATCCCGTCACGCCGAGCAGCACCTGGTCGCGGCGCCCCTCGTCCAGCCCCGCGGCGAGGGCCTCGATCGCCTCGGGCTGGTCGCCTTTCGGCTCGAACTCGGAGACGAGGCGGAATCCGGCCTCGCGCCGGCGGCGTTCGCTCATGCCCCCAGCCTAGCCGGAGGCGTCCCCGCCCGCAGCCTCGGCGAACCGGGCGGCGGCCCGCCGGACGCCCCAGACCGCGATCAGGCTCGCCGCCCGCGGGCCGCGCTCACGTCCGAGCAGCGCGCGGTAGATCGCCTCGAACGCGCGTCGCGCGCCCGGGGCCCCCTCCGCGGTGGCCAGCGCGTAGATCTTCTCGTGGATCTCGTCGGTGGACGCGTTCTCGAGCGCCGGCAGCTCGCGGGCCAATGCGGCGAGGAACGCCCGCTGGTCCGGCGCAAGGTCCCGCGCGGCGTCGGGCAGCGTCGGCGCGATCTCGACGCGCGCCTCGTCGGGGGCGAAACGATCGAGCCAGCCCCGGGCCAGCCGCAGGCGGTCGGCGATCGCCTCGCGGTCGAGGTCGCGGTAGCCCCCGCGCTCGAGCAGCTCGACGACGCGGTCCGTCTCGAATCCGGCGAGCTGGCCGACGAGCACCAGGTGGTGGAACGGCACCCCCACCGGCCGGAATCCGGCCGCCCGCGAGAGCTGCAGCGCCCGGTCGTCGCGTCCGCGCGCCGAGGCGTCGTCGACCTCGTCGACGAGCCGCAGCAGCGGCAGACCGGGGTCGAACGTGATCGCCCTGCCGGGGCGCGCCTTGAGCACGAAGTAGCGCAGCACCTCGGGCGGCACGACCTCGAGCAGCTCGGCGACGGTCAGCACGTTGCCCTTGCTCGACGACATGTCGCCGCGTCCGCGCAGCCCGATCCACTCGTAGACGACCTCGACCGGCGGCTCGATGCCGAACACGTCGCGCGCGATCCGCACGCCGCTGTCCCAGCTCCCGCCGCGCGAGGCGTGGTCCTTGCCGAACGGCTCGGCGGTGACCCGCTGGGCCTTCCAGCGCGCAGGCCAGTCGACGCGCCAGGTCAGCTTGCCGCCGCCGGCGATCGGCTGCTCGGCGGTCTCGCCGCA
>RFIB01000106.1 GCA_003695625.1 Acidobacteriota bacterium
CGGCCAGCATCGCCGGCTCGTCGCCCGCGACGCGCGCCGCATGGCCGGGGCGGGCGGGGTCGTGCTCGACCACCACGACCGGCGCCGGCGGCGCACCGCCGTGACCGCGCGAGACGATGGCCACGGTGCGTCCGGCCCGGCGCAGTTCCCCCGCGAGCCAAGCGACGAACGGCGTCTTGCCGGTCCCGCCCGCGGTCAGGTTGCCGACCGAGACGACCGGCACGCCGGCATCGTGGGCCTGCAGCCAGCCCCGGTCGTAGGCCGCGTTGCGCGCGGCGGCGACGGCGAGCCACGCCCGGCCGAGGGGGGCGAGCAGCGGCGAGGGGCGCGGCCGGAGCGGGCTCACCGGATCATCTCCAGCACCCAGCCGGCGAGCCGGTCGGCGTGGCCGCGGCGGCGGGCGACCTCGTCGCGCGCCGCGTCCCCGGCGCGCCGGCGTGCATCCGGATCGGCGAGAAGCCGGGCGAGCGCACGGGCGGCCTCGCCTGCGTCGGCGACGCGCACGAGCGCGCCGGCCCGCTCGAGCGGTTCGACGAGATCGAGCTGGTGACCGACGTGCGGGCCGGCGACCAGCGGACAGCCTGCGGCCGCCGCCTCGAGCGGCGAATGGCCGCCGACCGGGACCAGCGTCCCGCCGAGCAGGGCCGCGTCGGCCAGGGCGTAGAGCGCGGCGAGCACGCCCATCCGGTCGACGAGGACCACCGTCGTGCCCGGCGGAGCAGGGCCGCGGGAGGCCCGCCAGGCGCGATGCCCGGCGCTCGCCAGCTCGTCGGCGACGCGGTCGAAGCGCTGCGGGTGGCGTGGCGCGACCAGGACGCCGGCCGGCGGACCGGCGGAGTCCGCGCGCAGCCCGGCGACGACGGGGCCGGCCTCGCCGGGGTGCACGCTGCCGAGCACGACCCACGGCCGCTGCGGATCGAGTCCGAGCTCCTCGCGCAGCGCGTCGCGCTGCGCGACGGAAGGGGGCGCGGGGGCGGCGTCCCACTTGAGGTTGCCGATCGGCCCGAACCGCGCCGGGTCCGCGCCGAGTCCGGCCAGCCGCCCGGCGTCGGCCTCGCTGGCCGGCGCGATCCCGCTCAGGCAGGCGAGTGTCGGCGCGTACAGGCCGCGCGCCCGCCGGTACCGGGGAAGGCGTTCGGGCGAGAGCCGCGCCGAGACGAGCACCGCGGGGATCGCCCGCGCGGCGAGTTCGCGCAGCCGCACCGGCCACAGCTCGGTCTCGACGGCGACGTGGGCGCGCGGCCGCGCCAGCCCGAGGAAGCGCCTGACGACCCCCGGCGCGTCGAGCGGGGCGAGCTGCGCCGGCACGTCGCAGCGCGCCGCGGCGCGGGCACGACCGGTGACGGTCGAGGTGGTCACCAGCAGGGCCGGCGCGTCGGCGCGCGCGCGGAGCCGGTCGACCAGCGGTGCGAGGGCCGTCACCTCGCCGACCGACGCGGCGTGCAGCCACAGCGCGCCCGGCTCCGCGACGAATCGCCGCGCCAGCCGCTCGTCGAGGTCGCGTCGGGTTCCGCTCTGCCGGCCGGCCAGCGCCGCGCGCAGCGTCGCGAGCGCCGCGGCGGATTCCGAGACGGCGCACCACGCGCCGAGGAGCAGCCGGCCCCCCGGAGCCGGGCCGGCCCGCTCGGTCAACGCGCGCCCCGGGCCGCGCGGTTCTTGCAGTCGCGCCGCCGCCGCGCCATGCTGGCCTGCCCACCCCCGGTTCCGGGATCGCGACGGCGCCGCACGGGGGTGTCGCGCGAACGGCGGCCGTGCTCCGACGTGGACGATCCCGCGGACCTGTCGAGGAGAAATCCGATGCTGAACAAGATGGGAATCGTCGGGGGAGGCATGATCGGCGGCGTGCTCCTCCAGGAGATCCCGCGCCGGCGGCTCGCGCGCCGTGTCGGGCTGGTGGACATCATGCCGCCCGACATGGCCAAGGGGAAGTGCCTCGACGTCGCCGAGGGCAGCCCCGTGATGCGCTTCGACGTCGAGCTCGAGGGGAGCAAGTCGTACGAGGCGCTCGCCGGCGCCGAGCTGGTGATCAACACCGCCGGCGTGCCGCGCAAGCCGAAGCCCGACGGCACGCTGCCGACACGCGAGGAGCTGCTGCAGACCAACCTCGCGATCACGCAGAAGGTCGCCGAGGGGATCCGCGAGTACTGCCCCGACGCGATCGTGATCTCGATCGCCAATCCGCTCGACGCGATCGTCTACCGCCTGCACCAGCTGCTCGAGCCGAAGCCCGGGCGGCTGTTCGGCATGGCCGGCGTGCTCGACTCGGCGCGCTACCGGTTCTTCGTCGCCGAGGCGGCCGGCGTGTCCGTCGAGAACGTCGAGGCGCTCGTGCTCGGCGGGCACGGCGACACGATGGTGCCGATCCGTTCCGCGTGCCGGATCTCCGGCCTGCCGGTCGAGCAGTTCGTCGACGCCGAGCGGCTTGCCGCGATCGAGGACCGCACGCGCAAGGCGGGCGGCGAGGTGGTCAAGCTGCTCGGCACCGGCTCGGCGTTCGTCTCCCCGGCCTGGTCGGCGCTGGAGATGGCCGAGGCGGTGATCTTCGACAAGAAGAAGATCCTCGCCGTCAGCGCGCGCCTTGCGGGAGAGTACGGCGTCGACGGGCTCTTCATCGGCGTGCCCGCGATCGTCGGCCGCGGCGGCGTCGAGCGCGTGCTCGAGATTCCGCTGACCGACGAGGAGCGCGCGGGGCTCGAGCGCTCGATCGAGGCGGTGCGCTCGACCTGCGCCGAGGTCGACCGGCTGGTCGCGGCCGGCTGACGGCGACCGGGGACGGACATCCCGCCGTGGAGGGGCGGCGAGGAGAGACGTGATGCGATCGTGGTTCGAGGTGTCGACGGGAGTGCGCCGCGGCGCATGGGCGCTGGCGGCGGTCATTGCCGCCGTGCTGGCGACCGGGCCGGCGCTGCCGGTGTCGCTCGACGAGTCGCGTCCCGGGGTCTGGGGCGTGTGCGAGGATCCGGACGGCAATCCGGTGCCGGGCGTCAAGGTCTCGCTCAAGCCGAAGGGGACGAGTGCCGCCGCGCTGACCGTGACCAGCACGAAGAAGGGTCGCTTCGTCTTTCCTCGCCTCGACCTCTACAGCGAGGGCTACGAGGTCACCGTCGAGAAGGACGGCTGGTTCGTGCGCCGCTTCGAGTTCCGCACGCGACGCGGCACGCGGGAGATCTGGCAGGACGACAGCGGCGAGCGCACGCCGTCGCAGCAGGTGTTCCCCCCGCTGCTCTATCGCGGCCCGGGCACCAACGCGACGGTGCGGCTGGTGATGATGAAGGTCGAGGACTTCCGGCCCGAGCCGGCGGCGCCCGCCGCGGCGGCTCCGGGTGCGCCGCCGGCCGTTGCCGAG
>RFIB01000107.1 GCA_003695625.1 Acidobacteriota bacterium
CCGCTGGCGGCGGCGGCGACCGGGCTGGCGTGCGTCGGGCTCGCCGCGCTCGGGCCGCTCCCGCGGCGGCGCAACGCGCGTCGTCTGGCGGCGGCCGCGCTCGGGCTGGCGCTGGTGGCGCTGCTCGCCGGCGTCCACGCCGTCACCGCCGCCGCGGGGCTCGGCGCGCTCGAGCTGACCGGCTCGGCCGGCACGCTCGCAGGGCGCGTCGCGGGACTCGCGGGACTCGCGCTGCCGGTGTTCGCGGCCGCGCTCGGGCTGGCCCGGCTCGCCGGTCCGACCCGGGCCCGGCGGCTGGTCGCCGCGGCGCTGCTCGCCGGGCTCGCGGCGGGACTGGCCCACGTCACCGGCGTCGCGCGCGGCGCCGAGAGGCTGGTCGAACGGCGCGTGCTGCCCGAGGTGCGCGACCGGACGCGGACCTGGGAGACCGCACTGCTCGCCACGCTCGACCTCGCCGTCCCGCGGCCGGGATCGACCGCGCTGTCGCCCGAGCGGGACGCGATCGACCTGTGGTGGAAGAGTCCGCTCGGCGAGCGCGGCCTGGCCTCCGGCGTGTTCAAGTTCGACGCCGACGGACTGCTCGAGGACACGTTCGTCTCGGGCCTGCCTCCGGTCGTCCCCGAGCCGCTGCTCGCCGAGCCGGTCGAGACGCCGGGCGGGCGGCTCGTGCGCGGTCCGGCGGCGGTCGCGCTGCGGTTCGTCGGCGGCGAGGTCCCGCTGCTGGTCGCCGAGGTCTCGCGCCCCGAAGGGGGGAGCTGGATCGCCGCGGTGCTCGCCGATCCGGGCAACCTGCCGTCGCGCGCCCGACGCGACCCGCTGCGCGGGCTGCGCGGCGCGCGCCCCGGCAGCGCGGTGCTGCCCGACTCGCCGGGGGCCCGCCCGCGGCTGGCGTGGTTCGACGCCGCGGGCCGCCTGCTCGGCAGCGATCTGGTCGAGAACCCGGTCGCGCCCAAGGCGCGTCTCGACCGGCCGCGCTGGCGTTCGGTGCGCCTCGCCGAGCGCAGGATGCGCGCGTACGAGATTCCCGACCCGGCCGGGACCGGCACGATCGTCTGCGTCGTCGCGCCGCCCGGCACGCTGATCGCGGCCGCGGTCGCCGCGGGCTGGGCCGGCCTGCTCGCGCTCGGGACGATGCTCGTCCTCGGACTCGCCGCGCTGTCGCGGCGCCGCGCGCGCGCATGGCGCGGGACGCGCGGCGCGCTGCTCTCGGCGCTGCGCGGCTTCCGCGCGCAGGTGGCGCTGGCGCTGATCCTCGTCGGTCTGCTGCCGCTGGTCGCTGTCGGCGGGGCGAGCCGCTTCGTCGCGACGCGCAACGCGCGGCGCCAGCTCGTCGCCGAGGCGGCCGGACAGTCGCGCGACGCCCGCCGGCTCGTCGAGGACTATCTCGCGCTGGCCGGCACCCCCGTCGCCGGACTCGACGACGGGATCGCCGCCTGGCTCGGCCGGACGATCGAGGCCGACCTGTTCGCGTGGCGCCGCGGCGAGCTGCAGGCGACGAGCCGGCCCGACCTGGTGCGGGCAGGCCTGTGGCCCGAACGGCTGTGGGGCGAGGTGCGCACCGCGATCGTCGAACGCCGCCGCGCGCTGGTGCTCGACACGGTGCGCGAGTCGCCGGCGCCGCGCGCCCCGGCGACGACGGTCGCCCACGCCGCGTTCGCGGCGGGCGGCGACCCGGGCGTGCTGAGCATCCCGCTGCGCGAGGTGCGCGGGCGGATCGCCACCGAACTGGAGAACGTCGACCGCGCGCTGCTGGTCGCCGCGGTGCTGCTCGGCGCGCTGGCCAGCCTGCTCACCGTGGCGACGACGGGGCGGCTCTCGCGGCCGCTCGAGCGGCTCGACGCGGCGACGCGGCGCCTGGCGGCCGGCGACTTCGCGACCCCGGTGCCCGAGGAGGGGTTCGAGGAGACGCGCCAGCTCGCGCGGTCGTTCCGCGCGATGGCGGCGTCGCTCGCCGCGCAGCGGGCGACGCTCGAGCGTCGCAGCGCCGCGATGGCGGCGCTGATCGAGACGATGCCCGTCGCCGTGGTGGCGATCGACCCCGCGGGCGTGGTCCAGGCGGCCAACGCGCCCGCCCGCGACCTGATCGGCGTCGAGCCGGGACGGCCCCTGCCCGACCACCGCTCCGGCACGGAGGCCGAGCAGGCGCTGCGCCGCGCCTGCCACCAGCTGCTGGCCGCCGAGGGCGACGCGCAGCGGGCGCTCGAGCTGCCCGGCGACGACGGGCAGCGCCGGCACCTGCGGCTCGTGGCCCGCGCGCTGCCGTTCTCGCAGCCGGGCGAGCCGGCGCGGCTGCTCGTCGTCGAGGACGTCTCGGACGAGGTCCGCTCCGAGCGGCTGATGGCCTGGGCGTCGATGGCGCGCCGCATCGCCCACGAGATCAAGAATCCGCTGACGCCGATCAGCCTGATCGTCGAGCACGTCCGCGAGCTGGCGCGGCGCGGCGACCCGCAGCTTCCCGGGGCGCTGTCGCGGCTGCTCGACACGATCTCCGAGCAGGTCCGCGTGCTGCGCGAGACGTCGCGCGAGTTCTCGGACTACGCGCGGCTGCTCGTCGCCCACCCCGAGCCGGTCGACCTCGAGCGGGCGGTCCGCGACTGGGTCGAGCCCTACCGCATCGCCTCGCCCGAGGGCGTCGCGCTCGAGGTCGTCGTCGACGGCCCGCTGCCGGAGATCGAGGTCGACCCGCGCCTGCTGCGGCGGGCGGTCGTCAACCTGGTCGACAACGCGCTGGCCGCCGTGGGCGAACGGGGCCGGGTGACGGTCCGCCTCGGCCACGATCCGGAGCGCGACGAGGTCGTCCTCGCCGTCGAGGACGACGGCCCCGGGATCGACGCCGAACTGGCCCGCCGGCTGTTCGAGCCCGACGTGACGACGCGCGAGACCGGCTCCGGGCTCGGACTGCCGATCGCAAGGCAGTCGGTCGAGGCACAGGGCGGCACGGTCGAGCTCGACGAGACGCACCGGCCCGGGGCGCGGTTCGTGATCCGGCTGCCGTTGCACCCGGAAAAGGGGGCGGACCGGGCTCCGGCGTGAGGAGCCGACTCGTGCATAATCGGCGCTGACCCGCGCGGGGGTCGTTCCGCCGCGGCGACAGGGGATCGTGCTCGGACGCTACGTCGACGCGCAGAAGCGCTACCGGATCCTCAACGAACTCGGCGCCGGCGGGTTCGCGCGGGTCCTGCTGTGCCGCGACCGGATCAGCCGCGAGTACCGGGCGGTCAAGGTCGCCAACCGGATGGGCGACGAGTCGCTGCTGCGCGAGGCGCGCGGGCTGCGCTATCTCTCGCATCCCGGCATCGTGCGGGTCCACGAGGTCGGCGAGGACCCGACGGGGCGGCTGTACCTCGTGATGGACTATCTCGAGGGACCGACGCTCAGCGACCTGCTCGAGCACTTCCGCAAGCTGCCGGCATGGGTCGCCGTGTCGCTCGCGATGGAGATCGCCCGCGCGCTCGAGGCGATCCACGCCGAGGGCTTCGTCCACCGCGACCTCAATCCCAACAACGTGATCATCGAGCGCCGCTCGCGGCGGCCGATCGTGTGCGACTTCGGCATCGCGCGCGACCTCGGGCTGTCGACGCACACCGGCTCGGGGGCCGGGACACTGGCCTACATGCCGCCGGAGCAGCTCCGCGGCCGCGCGACGCCGCAGACCGACGTGTTCGCGCTCGCCGTCGTGCTGTACGAGATGCTCACCGGCCAGGTTCCGTGGGGCGAGGCACGCACGGCGATCATGGCCTACCGGATCCTGCGCGTGCACCGGCGCAACCTCGCGCGCCGGATGGCCGTGCTGCCCGAGACGCTTCGCCCGGTGCTGCTGCGCGCGATGGCCCGCAATCCGCGCGAGCGCTACGTGTCGATCGGGGCGTTCCGGCGCGCCCTGGCCGACGCTCCGGTGCGCAAGCGCGGCCGCTCGCTCGAGCAGCTGCTCGACGCGTACTACAACATCCAGCGCGTATGCGCGACGTGCGGGACCGATCTGATCACCTACATGCGCTACTGCCCGGAGTGCGCCGACCGCAAGCCGCTGCGCTGGTCCGACGGCTATTCGAGCCGCTGTCCGAAGTGCCAGTGGGGCCGGCATCCGTCGTGGCGGCACTGCCCGTGGTGCGGGACGAGCGTTGCGCGCGTGTCGCGCTCGCGCCCGCCGGCATCGGCTCGAGGACGCTGTCCGTCGTGCCGCGGGGCGGTGCCGTTCTACGCGCGGTTCTGCCCGCACTGCCGCGAGCGCCTGAGCTGGGACCTCGAGTTCAAGATCCCCTGCCCCGGCTGCGGCTGGGGCGTCTCCGCGCGCTGGCGCGGCTGCCCGTGGTGCGGGCGCAAGCTGCGCCGCGAGCGCGCCGGGCGCCTGATCGACCACGGCTGAGCGGCGGGAACGCGCCCGGCAGGCAGCTTCAGACAGGCCGCGACGTCCGCGGGCTTCGCCGGGCCCGGCCACGCCGGTCCCGCGCCCGGGCCTCCCGCTCGATCACCCGGGCGACGTCGCGGTACCCGCTGGGCGCCGCGTCGAGAAACCGGAGTTCCCGGCGTGCCGACGCCAGCTCCGCCCGCGCGGCGCGCTCGTCTCCGCGCCGGACGGCGAGGCGCCATCGCTCGGCATGGATCTCGAACAGGAGATCGTGAAGCCGCAGCCGCCGCGCAAGGCTCAGCGCCTTGAACCAGGATTCGCGGGCCTGAACACGATCCCCTCGGGCATCGCAGATCAGCGCGAGTTCCACGAAACCGATCACTTTCTGAATCGCCAGCTGCCTGTCTTCGGCGAGGTCGAGAAGTTCCTGCGCCCACCGTTCTGCACGATCGAATCGGCCTCTCAAGCGCTCGATCCGAGCCAGATGGCAAAGACAACCCGCCGCGATCGTTTCCACGTTTCTTTCGATGGCCGCATCGAGCGCCCGCAGCCACGCATCCAGAACGCGATCCTCGGTTTCGGGGCCCTGAACGAATCGAGCCAGGAGGTACTGCTCGGCTCCCTCGATCGCATCCGGCCACGGCTTCGGGATCCTGCGTAGCGCGATCAGAGCGCCCTCGGCGAGGACCTTGATGTCAAGAGTCAATGCCAGGTTCGCCAACTGGTAGAGGCACCA
>RFIB01000108.1 GCA_003695625.1 Acidobacteriota bacterium
ATGTACGCGGGGTCGTAGCCCCACAGCGTGACGTCGCGCCCGGCGTCGCAGAGCACCATGGCGACCGCGGTGCCCCACCCGCCGTCGCCGACCACGCAGACTCGTCGTGCAGGTTGCATCGCTTCTCCCGGCCTCGGTTCGCGTTCGACCCGTTTCACGATACCGCAACGCCGTGCGCGCGGGCGACGTGCGGCGTCCCCGCGTGTAGAATCACCGGCTCGCGCGCCCTAGATTGCCCGGCGGGGGCCGACGCGAGCGGCGACGGGTCGTCCCCGACGCGGAGACCGGCATGAAGCGGATCCTCGTCCTCGGTGCGGGCTACAGCTCTCCATTTCTCGTCCGCTATCTGCTCGACCACGCGCAGCGGTCCGACTGGTCGGTGACGGTCGCCGACCGGGACGAACAGGCCGCCGCGCGCCGCGTGGACGGCCATCCGCGGGGTCGCGCCGTGCGGCTCGACTCGAGCGACGCGCTGGCGCTCGGCGAGCAGATCGCGCAGCACGACGTGGTGGTCAGTCTGGTCCCGCCGCGGTTCCAGCCGCTGGTCGCCTGGGCCGCGGTCCAGCACGGCAGGCACATGGTCACGGCGTCGTACCGCGACCAGGCGATGCGGGACCTCGACCAGGCGGCGCGCCAGAAGGGCATCCTGCTGCTGCCCGAGGTCGGCCTCGATCCGGGCATCGACCTGATGTCGGCGATGCGCCTGATCCGCGGCGTCGAACAGCGCGGCGGCATCGTCGAGTCGTTCGAGTCCTACGGCGCCGGCGTGCTCTCGCCTGAGTCCGAGGCCAACCCGCTGCGCTACGCGATCACGTGGAATCCGCGCAACGTGGTGATGGCGGCCGAGTTCGGTGCCTGCTACGTCGAGACGGGGCGGATCAAGATCGTGCCGTGGCACAACGTGTTCCGGCACACCTGGCCGATCGAGGTCCCCGGGCTCGGCACGATGGAGGCCTACCCGAACCGCGACTCGCTGGCCTACCAGGAGACGTTCGGTCTCGACCACGCGCACACCGTCATCCGCGGGACGCTGCGCAACCAGGGCTTCTGCGAGGTCTGGCAGCAGGTCGTCCGGCTCGGACTGCCCAACGAGAATCTCCACGTGCCGCGGCTCGAGCAGCGCAGCTTCCGCGAGCTGGTCGAGATGTGCCTGCCGCGCGCGCTGACCGGGACCCGCCTCGAGTCGCGCGTCGCCAACTACCTCGGGATCAGTGCCACCGGGGAGATCATGCGCAAGCTCGAGTGGCTCGGCCTGTTCGACGACGCGCCGATCGCGGCCCCCGTGCGCACGCCCGCCGAGGCGCTCCAGGTGCTGCTCGAGCGCAAACTGGCGCTTCCCGACGACGAGGCGGACGTCGTCGTGATCCAGCACGAGATGGAAACCCGGTGGCCCGACGAGGGGGACCGCCGCGAGCGGACCGTCGCCACGTTCGTCCACCGCGGCGATCCGGGCGGCATGACCGCGATGGCGCGGACGGTCGGCTTCCCGGCGGCGGTGGTCGTGCGGCTGCTGCTCGAAGGCAGGCTCACGGCGACGGGCAGCCAGCTGCCGACGATCCCCGAGATCTACGAGCCGGTGCTCGCCGAACTCGAGCGCGAGGGCCTCGTCTTCGAGGAGCGGACCGAGCCGCTCGAGCGCAACCACCAGCCGCACCAGGTGGGCGGCAGCTCGCTGATCGACTGACGCGGTCCGTCAGGGCGCGCCGGGCGCGTCGTCGGCGAGCAGCCGGCAGACGTCGAGCGCCGACACGATGCCGACGACCATGTCGCCGCGGGTGACGGGCACGTGCCTGATCCGGTAGTGCCACATCAGGCCGCACAGCTCGCCGAGCGGCGTGTCCTCCTCCACCGACAGGGCGGGGGAGGTCATCACGTCGCCGACGCGCGGCACGTCGGGTTCCCGTCGCTGCGCGTCGGCATCCGCGCCGAGCGGCCGCGGCCGGGCGGGCGGCAGGCTGAACACGCCGCCGAACAGCAGGTCCTCGGTGGCGACGATGCCGACCAGAGCGCCGTCGTCGTCGACGACCGGCACCGCGTGGATCCGCGCCTGCGTCATCCTGTCGCACAGCTCCGCGAGCGGCTCGTCGGCGCGGGCCGTCACGACGTTCCTGACCATGATCTCGCGGACCAGCATCGGCGCCCCTTCCCGTGTTCACGGGGCCGGTAAGCCTACCAGACCGGGCGGCGGCCGGCAGGTAGACTGCGCCCATGAGCCGTACCGCCAGCCGTTGCTGTCCGCCGGGCCCCGCGGCCCTGGCCCTCGTGTCGCTTCTCGTCCCCGCCGCCGTCGCGCCGCTCGCCGCGGCTCCGCCCGACACGGCGCCCGAAGTGCGTCTCGCGTCCGGGGCGCGCGTGCTCGCGCTGCCGCGGGCCGGGTCGGGCACCGTGCTGTTCGCGGTCGCCGTCGATGCCGGCTCGTGGGACGAGCCGGAGGGTCGGACCGGGATGAGCCACTTTCTCGAGCACCTGCTGTTCGACGGCGTGTCCGGTCTCGATGAACGCGGCATCACCGAGACGTACGAGCGCCTCGGGGCCTACGCCAACGCGTTCACCCGCGAGCAGACGACCGTGTACTTCGTGCTCGCGCCGCGCGAGACCGCGTCCGAGGCGTCGTCGCTGCTGGTCCGGATGCTGACCGAGCCGACGATTCCCGCCGCGGCGTTCGAGAAGGAGAAGAAGGTCATCCTCGAGGAACTGGCCCGCGAGCAGGCGCGACCCGACAGCGTGCGCGACATGCGCCTGCGCGCCGCGCTGTTCGCCGGGACGCCGGCCGCGCGCCCGGTCGGCGGGATCGCCGGCGACGTCGAGCGCGCCCGCCGCGAGGAGGTCGTCGCCTACCACCGCGCGCACTACGTCGGCTCCGGGATGCGCGTGCTGGTCGCCGGCGATGCCGGCGCGGACGACCTGCTCGCGCTCGCCGAACCGCTCGGCGCGATCCGCGCCGGGGACGGTCCGCCGCGGCGCCCGGACCCGAGGGACTTTCCCGGCTGGGGCACGCTGCGCTCGGTGCCGCTTCCGGAAGGGGCCCGCCCGCGACTCGTGCTGATCGTCGCGCCGCCGCGTGACCGGGTGGTCGATCCCGCCGCGGGCGCGATGCTCGCGGCGTGGCTCGAGGCGGCCGACGGCCCGCTCGCCGGACTGCGCGAACGCGAGGACGTCGTCGGCGTCGGCGCCGGACTGCGCGCGCTGCGACCCGTCCCGCTGCTCGAGGTCGCGGTGACGACGACCGACGCGCCGGATCGCGATGAGCTGGTGCGCGCCGTTCTCGAGGCGCTGGCGCGCACCGCCGCGGGTGACGGCCCGCCGCGGGCCGTGATCTCGCGC
Source organism: Acidobacteriota bacterium (assembly GCA_003695625.1). GTDB lineage: Bacteria > Acidobacteriota > Polarisedimenticolia > J045 > J045 > J065. The sequence continues at coordinate 3,325 of RFIB01000108.1, forward strand.
CTTGCGCGCGCGGCGCGCGCCGAGCGCGAGCGCACGCTGCAGCGGCTGCACTACGCGGCGATCCTGTTCGGCGAGGAGTTCGCCGCCGCGCCGGGACCGCTGCGCGAGGCGCTGGTGCCGCCGCCGGTCGACGCGGACGCGGTCGCGGCGGCGGCGCGGGCGTGGCTCGGCGGCGCGGCCGGGCGCACGCGGGCCGCGTTCGCACTGCCCGGAGTGCAGGAGGGCGAGCCGGCCCCGCTGCCGGACATCGGCCGGACGACGGCATCCCGCCCCGCGGCGCCGGAGACGGCCGCCACGGAGTGGATGCCCGGACCGCGCGGCGCCCGCGTCGGCGTGCTCGACAACGGGCTGACGCTCGGCGTGCTCGAGGAGGACGGCGGGACGATGTTCGGCCTGCACCTGCTCGTCGCGGACCGCGCCGTGCGCGAGACCGGCCCGCCGGGCACGTCGGACCTGCTGCACCGGCTGCTCGACGAGGGGACAGCGCTGTCGGACGACGAGGCGGTCGCCGCGCGTCTCGAGCAGCTCGCCGTCGAGCTCAAGACCGCCGACGATCCGCGGATCCCGTTCGACGACCGGTACGACACGCCGCTGTGGTCCTACGTCCGCATGGAAGGGCCCGCGGACTCCCTGCCCGGCGCGCTCGAGCTGCTCGCCGAGATGATCCGCCTTCCCCGCTGGAGCGAGGAGGGCTGGCGCCGGGCGAGCAGCGCGCTCGAGACGGCGCGGCGGGCGGCGGCGTCGGGACGGGCGGGCTCGCAGGCGCTCGCCGAGCGCCTGTTCGGCGCGGATCATCCGCTCGCGCGTCCGGTGCCGGGGCGGCCGGACGACCCGATGCCGACCGACGAGCAGGTACGCGCGCTGCTCGGCACATGGCCGGAGGGATGGTTCGCGCCGCCGCGCCTGGTGCTGACGATCGCCTCGCCGCTGCCCGCCGACGAGGTGCGTGCGCTGGTCGAGCCGCTGCTCGGCGACGGTCCCGCCGCGCGGCCGGAGCGCGGCCCGTGGCCGGAGTACCGGCCCGCGGCGACGGAACCCGCGGGCGCGGAGCCGGAGGCCGGCCGGGTCGTCGTCGCGTGGGGGCGCGTGGCGCGCGTGCCGGCCGGGCAGCGGGCGGCGCTGGCGCTGGCGCTCGAGACGGTCTCGGACCGGATGACGGCGCGGATCCGCGAGGCCGAGGGACTCGCCTACCGGCTCGGTGCCGGGGCGCGGCCGCTGCCCGGGGGCGCGTGGCTCGTGCGCGCGATCGTGACGACGCGGCCCGGGAACCGCGAGCGCGTCGAGGCGCTGCTCGGCGAGATCCTCGCCGGGGTCGCCGAGGATCCGCCGGATGCGGCGACGATCGCGCGGCTCGACGGCCGGCGCCGGCGCACCGAGATGCTGCGCGGGCTGGCCGCGGTCTCGCGCGCCGAGCGGCTCGGGCGGGCGCTCTACCACGGCGACCCGCCGGCGTCCGGCCCGCGGGCCGTGCCGACCCCCGCCGAGATCGCCGCGGCGGCGCGTCGCTGGCTCGACCCGGAGACGATGACCCGCGTCGTCGGCCGATAGCGGCGCCCCCGGGCGCGCCGATCGTGCATCGCACGTGATTCGACGCGCACGACGCGCACGACGCGACGAGACGGCGGGGCCTGCCCCGCCGTTTCGCCATCCGCGACGCTTCGATCTTCAGCGCCGGAAGTGACCCAGCGGCCCGAGCCCGCCGGCGGCGGTCTCCGACACGACGAGATAGCCGAGGAACGAGGCGGCTCCCGACCACGACGTGTCGTCGCTGCGGCCGTCCTCGTCGTCCGCCGTCAGGTCGACCAGGCGCGCGCGGCAGCCGGCGGCGTCCTCGGGGACGCCGAACACCCGGTACCGCGCGTGGCACGGATCGCCTGACGCCTGCCAGGTCAGCCGGATGCGGTCCGCGTCGAGCCGGGCGACGCGCAGGTTCTCGACCTCGGCGCCGGGCCGCACGCAGCTCGCCGTGCGTCCGCTCAGCGCGTGGGCGCTCGCCGTGTCCATCTCGCCGGCCACGACGTCAGGCAGTCCGTCCCCGTCGAGGTCGCCGGCCGCGGCGACGGTCGCGATGTTGCCCGCCGCGTTCCACGTCCAGACCACGGTGCCGTCCGCTCCGTCGACCACCGACACCGAGCCCGGGTTCCACGTGCCGACGACCACGTCCCACTGGTGGTCTCCCGTGACGTCGGGCAGCGCGTCGATCACGACCGCCTGGGTCAGCAGCCCGCCGAGCGCCACCGGCGGCCACAGCGGCTGGCCGCTCGCGCCGGAGAGCACGCGGACCGTGTTGGTGAACGACCCGATCGCGACGTCGTCGATGCAGTCACCGTCGATGTCCGGCAGGCGCACGGTCCGCGTCACGTCGTCGAGGAAGCCCGACACCCGATGTTCCCACAGCGGGGCGTCGATCTCGCCCCGGCTCGCGCCGTCGAGGGCCCGGACGCGACCGTCCCACGCGCCGGCGACCACGTCCCGTGTCCCGTCGCCGCTGATGTCGCCGATCACGGTCAGGTCGTTGACCATGTTCGACCACGTCTCGGTCCACAGCGCACGCTCGCCGCCGGACGCAGGCGCTCCCGAGAGCAGGAACGCCCGGTTGTCGAGACCGTTGGTTCCGGCCCCGGCGAGCACGTCGTCGCGCCGGTCGCCGTCGAGGTCTCCCGCGGCCGCCGTGACGCGGAAGCCGTCGCCGGCGCCGTACTGCCAGACAAGGCTCCCGGCGGCATCGACGACGAACACCGTGCGGCACGGAGCCCCCGCGGCGACCGCCGCGTCCCAGTCCCCGTCCCGGTCGACGTCGCCGACCGGCACCGCCATGTAGAGGATCGACAGGTCGGGACAGCCGGTCTCGCGCAGGCCGTACTCCCAGAGCTGGGTGCCGCCGGCCAGCGAGAGCAGGTGGACGGCGCGGTCGTTGCCGCTCGCCGCGTAGAGCACCTCGGGCAGGCCGTCACCGTCCGTGTCCGGCGCCAGGTGCAGCGTCCGGTCGTCGATCGGCTTCTCGTCGTCGCCGCCGAACGTCCACAGCACGGGCGGAACGCCCGCAGTCGCGGCGCCGGACAGCAGACGCACCGTATTGTCCTCGCACGCGGCGAGCACGTCCGGCACGCCGTCCCCGTCGACGTCGGGTGCTCCGAGCACGGTCTCGACGTCGTCGTTGACGCTCGACGTCGGCACGAACGACCAGCTCCAGATCCGTGCCGCCGGCTCGGCGGCCCACGCCCCCGCGACACCGGACACGGACAGCAGCGCGATCACCATCAGCCCGCGAACGAGCGCCCCCGGATGCCTCATGCCACCTCCCTCGTCTCAGGAGGTACCCGGAACGGCCGTTGCGGCAACGGGAAGGACGACCTCGCCGCGCAGTACCGTGGATCGATTGAAGTGGATCGATTGAACCGGTGGCACGGAACCTGTATAACCAGGCAGTGCAGGCGCTTAACCGGGCTTCCGCATGACACGAGGGGGCGGGGCGGCCGTCGTAC
>RFIB01000017.1 GCA_003695625.1 Acidobacteriota bacterium
CGGGAACGACAGGTCGCCGAGCCGGCGCAGCCACTCGCCGAGCGCGTAGAGCATGCCGAGACCGAGCGCGCGCGGCAGGCCGCAGCGGCGCTCGAACCACCAGCCGCCGAGCCCCTCGAGCAGTCCGAACGGCAGGATGTACGCGATCGCCAGCAGGTAGAACACGATCGCCAGCGGCGACCAGCGCAGCAGCGCGAGCAGGAAGTGCGAGGCGACCGCGTAGCGCGTGGCGGCAAACACCAGGCCGAACAGCACGGCGTCGCGGCGCGAGGCGGCCCGGTCGAACCCGAGCATCGCGAGGGCGAACGCGACGGGCAGCAGCGGGGCGAGGCCGATCTCGAGCCAGCCGAGCCCGGCGAGGGCCCCGCCGGCCGCGGCGAGCGCGAGCATCGCGCGGCGCGCGGTCAACGGCGCGCTCCGCGAGCGATCGGGGCGGGGATCGCGCTCGGGATCAACTTCGGCAGGCTCGGGCGGGTGCTGCCCATAGTCGTCCGCTCCCCCAGCACCCGCGCTGTGCCCCGGGCGGTCGGACCCACGGGGCCGGCGATCCCGGTACCCAGCGCGATCCCCGCCCCGGTCGACCCGCGTCCGCGACGCGGGGGGCGGGAACCGTCACGGGCGGGAAGATACCGGACGGTTTCCATCGGGCAACGTTTTCTGTTCCGGAAAGGGCACATCACGGACAGACGTTGAGCGCGCGGTCCCGTTCCGTCCCGTCGCTGGCGTAGCCCGCGGGCGACTCGACCCCGTCGCGGCGCCCGGTGACGAGCAGGTAGCGCGAGCCGCCGGGCACCTCGGCGCCGGGCACGGTGGTCCGCACGCGGCCCGGGCCCGCCGGCTCGGTCGGCACGTCGCAGCGCGCCTCGCCGTCGGGGGCGACGCCGTGCGTGTAGCGGCCCTCGGCGTGCAGCGGCGCGAGCGCGCCGAAGTAGACGTTGTACAGCTCGGCGTCCGTCAGCTCGTCGAACGTCAGCACCAGGTCGCCGCTCGCCGCGTCGCGCTCGACCGTCAGGCCCGTGACCTCCTCCGGGCGCGGCTTCGCGGTGCCGTAGACGTCGAGCCACACCGCGTCGACAAGCACCTCGTAGTCGTCGCCGGGCGTCGCGGCGACCGGCGCGGCGACGACGCGGATCTCGGTCGTGCCGAGTTCCTGGCGGGTGATCGGCGGCCACTCGTAGTGCGTCCCGTCGGCCGAGATCACCGGGTTCTTCGTCAGCGTCGCGCTGACCGTGCGGAACGCGGCGACGTTCGGCACGACGAGCAGCTTCGCGTCGGGGTAGTCCGGATCCTCGGCCGGGGCGTTCGGTCCGCCGCCGCCGACGATCGGCGTGAAGAAGTCCCACGAGGTCGGCGCGTAGGCGTGTCCCGGCGGCGGCCGGAACGTCCCGTCGACCGACGCCTCGACGCGGTAGAAGTCGTCGGTCACCGTGCCCGCCGTCCGGTAGCGCACGCCGGCGATCACGCGCACCGGCTCGATCTCGTCGAGCCAGTCGGGAAAGCCGGAAAAGCGCACCTCCTCGCCGCCGATCCCGAGCCGGATCGACGCCGCCGCCCCGCCGTCGTCGAGCGAGAACGCCGCCGCGCCGTCGACGAGCGTCGCCCCGCCGCGCGCCTCGGCGTCGCGCGGGAACAGCCGTGCGACCCGCCGCAGGTAGCCCTGGTCGACACCGGCGAGCGACGGCGCGCCGAGGGCGTCGCGCGGGCCGAGCAGCACGCCGTCGAGCGACTCCCAGACCTTCTCGCGGATCACGTGGTAGCCGTCGTCCGTCGGGTGGATCCCGTCGAGGAACTGGCAGATCTGGCCCGTGAACCCGCTGCAGCCGCCGGCGAGGTCCTCGTGCGAGAACTCGGCGAACACCTCCGCGTTGGTCACGCGCCGCGCCTGGCCCCAGGCGACGTCGCGCAGCATCTGCGCGAGGATCGGCAGCCACTCGCGGTGCGGGTCGTTCGACGCGCAGTCGTCGGCGAGGTTGTCGTAGAGCGTGTTGAGCTCGACCGTCGCGCCGGGGATCTCCGAGACCAGCGCCGACAGCGCCTCCTGCAGGTTCTGCCGCGAGTCGATCAGCTCGGCGGCGAAGCGGTTGATCTGCGCCTGCGTCGGCGGGTCGCTGTCCGGCTCGTCGTCGAGCAGGTCGTTGCCGACCATCGAGATCGTCACCAGCTCGGACTGGGCCTCGATCACGCGGAACACGTTGTTCATCTCGCCCTGCTCGTCGACCAGCAGGTCGTCGGTGTGCTCGCCCTTGATCGCGGCCTCGTCGAGGTCGACCTGCCCCGACGGACTGACGCAGCGCAGCCGGTCGCGGACCTGCTTCGAGTACCAGAACGACGACGTGTCGAAGCAGCTGTTCCAGTTCCACGCGATCGAGTCGCCCATCGACGTGTAGCGCACCGCGCCGGCGACGAGCCGGTCGAGCAGATCCGGCGCGCCGCCGAAGCGGCGCACGCCGACCGGATGCGTGTAGCCCGGCGTGCCCGGCGCGCGCTCGTCGAAGCGGCCGAGGCTGCGGCGCCGGTCGGGCGGATCGACGATCTGGACCAGGTAGCAGCCGTCGCCCGGCGAGAACGTGAACGTGCCGTCGGGGCCGGTGGTGACCGTCGTGTCGAACGTGCCGCCCGCGTCGCGCTGGCCGTAGAGCCGCACCGTGACGCCCCCGAGCGCGGGCTCGCCGGCGTCGTGCACGCCGTCGCCGTCGAGGTCCTCGAACACGGTGCCCGACACGGTCTGCGCCGCCGCCGGCGCGGCGGCGAGCGCGAGCAGCGCGGCGCAGGCCGCGACGCGGACCGGGCGCATCAGCCGGTCTCCCGCACGAACACGCGGTGCCAGGTGAACCCGCCGCGCTCCTCGCCGCCGCGCACGAAGCGCAGCGTCATCGTGCCCACGAGCCGGCCCTGCCCGTCGAGCCGGTAGCTCTCGGTCACGCGCAGCGCGGTGTCGTCGCCGGGCGCCGGCGGCACGACGTAGCGCGCGGCCAGCTCGCGCGCCATCGGTCCGACGCGGACGGTCACGTCCTCGAGCGGGCGCGGGCCGTCCGGCGACGGGTAGAGCGGCCACGCGCCGCGCTGCCCGTGGACCTCGACGGTGATCTCCCACCGCGCGCCGCGCGGCGTGACCGTCAGCCGTGTCGGAGCATCCTGCGGCGCGAAGTTGCGGCCGCCGCGCTCGTAGCGCTGCTCGACCAGGCGCCAGCTGCCGGCGATCGTCGCCGGCGCGTCGGCGCGCGGAGCCGGCGCCGCGCACGCCAGCGCCAGCGCGCAGCAGGCCAGGATCCGCGCTCCGGGTCGGTCCATGCTCGCCCCCTCGTCCGGCATAGATCGTACGGCGAACGCCGGGCTCAGAACACCGGCGCGAGCGCCCCGTGCACGAACAGCGTGCGGCCGGGCGGCGTCCCCTCCGCGCACGAGGCGGGCATCGTCGCCTCGACGTGGACCCGGCCGTCGCCGAGCGCGGCGAGCCCGGCCTCGAGGGGCACCGTGCATCGCGCCCCGGCCGCCTCGAGCGCCGCCTCGCCGCGGACCACGCGCACCGGCGCGCGGCCGGGCTCCCCGAGCGGTCCCGCGCTGAATGCGTGCAGCCCGGCGAGCCCCGCCGCGAGGCTGGCGACGCGGCCGCGCGCGTCGAGCGTCAGCGTCGCGCCGAGGACCGGCTCGCGGCGGACCGTCCGCCCGTCGCTCGTCCCCCCGGCGAGTTCCGCGTCGCCGGCCAGGTGCGCCGGCGCAGGCATCCGCAGCGCGCCCTCCGGCCAGTCGACGAGCGTGCTCTCGAGCGGCGGCGCCTCGACGGGGGGCGGCGGCGGGACGGACGTGCCCCCCGCGAGCTCGCCGCCGGCGACGAGCAGCGCGACCGGGATGAGCGGAGCGATCGGCACCCAGCGCGCGTGGTGCGCCGGGATCGGCAGCCGCCACGGCGGCCGGCCGGCGCGCCGCCGCCGCCACGGCAGCAGCAGCAGTCCGGGGGCGAGCGCGATGTTGCCGAGCCAGGCCAGCGCGATGACGGCCGTGGCGAGCAGCGCGAAGCTGCGCGTCGTCGCCAGCGTGCCGCTCAGTCCGGAGAGAAACCCGCCGGCGAGCACGATCGACGTCAGCGTGACCGCGCGTCCGGCCCGGTGGAACGCGAGCGCGACCGCGTCGACCGGCGCGGCGCCGTCGGCGCGCGCCTCGCGGTAGCGGTGCAGCATGTGGATCGTGTCGTCGCAGATCAGCCCGAGCATCACCGAGCCGATCATCGCCGAGGCGACCGACAGCGGCCGGCCGAGCCAGGCGAGCGTGCCGTAGAGCAGCACGCAGGGGACCGCGTTGGGCACCAGCGCGAGCAGGGCGAGCCGCAGCGACCGGAAGCCGAGCAGCGCCGAGACGAACACGACGGCGAGCGTCAGGCCGAGCGCGCGGAGCTGGCCGCGGACCAGCCGCGTCGAGTCGCGGGCGATCTGCACGGTCTGGCCGGTGCAGAAGATCCCCTCATGGCCGTGCCGGGCGAAGTCCTCGTCGAGCGCGTCGAACAGGCGCTCGCGCTCGGTCGTCCCGGCGCGGGCGAGGATCCCGGTGACCAGCAGGTCGCCGCGCGGACTCTCGCGCAGCGCCTCGGCCAGCTCGACGATCTCCGGCCGGTCGAGCAGCCGCTGCTCGAGCAGCAGCAGCGCACCGGGCGTCGCGGCCGACGAGCCGTGCTCGATCATCACGTCGAACGTCTCGAGTCCGCCGAGGCGCGCGGCGAGATCCTCGAAGTCGACGCGGAACGGATGGTCCGCGGGAAGCACCGAGACCGGATCGGTGTCGACGGTGATCCGGGTCCACGCCATGCCGCCGGCCGTCGCGGCGAGCAGCGCGAGCGCGGTCAGCCACGGCGCGCCGCGCGCCAGCGCCCGGGCGAGCCGGCTGC
>RFIB01000109.1 GCA_003695625.1 Acidobacteriota bacterium
CGCGAGACCCGTGTCGCCCGCCGCACGCGCACCGTCGGCGATCCGCTCGAGGTAGGCGTCGCGCAGCGTGCCGGGGTGCGCCACCTCGGCGTCGAGCGCACGCCGGAACGGTTCGAGCGCCCCCTTGTCGTCGCCCGCATCGCGGAACAGCTTGCCCAGCCGGAACCACGCGTCGGGCCGGTCCTGCGCGACGGTCAGCCGGCCCGCCTTCCAGCGCGCGACCGCCTCGCCCGCGGCGCGCCGGGCCTCCTCCACGCGCCCGAGGTTGAGCAGCGCGTTGACCAGGTAGAAGTGCGCCTCGAGGCCGGCGCCCTCCGCAGCGGTGCGCGCGGCGAGCAGGCGCGTCGCCGCCTCGTAGTGCGGCGCCGGATCGCCCCGGCGCAGCGCGGCGAGACAGAAGCCCCAGCGGTAGTGGGCCAGGCCGTCGAGACCGCCGCGCGCCGCCTCGTCGAGCGCCTCGTACGCGGCGAGCACGGTCCGGCAGTCGCCCGCCGCGTAGGCCTCCGCGGCGCGGCTCATCGCGCTCCGCGCGGCGAGCGCCGGATCCTGGCCGCCGGCGTCGCCCGGGGTCGCGGAAGCGGAGGCGAGGACCAGGACCAGCAGCGGGGCGAGCGTCGAGCGGCGGACGTTCATCGGTTCTCCTCCACGGCCCGCGACGGGCGCAGCGGAGTTTATCCAAGGTATCCTGCCCCGTCGCGCATCGCGCGGAGACGACACCCGTGGCCCACCCGAAAGTCCTTGGAGCACTTGCCCTTGCGGCCCTCGTCACCGCGGCGCCGGCCCCCGCCGGAGCCGAGGGGGCGGCCGCGCGGGAGCGGCAGGCGCGGCAGGCGCTCGAACGCTCGCGCGAACTGGCCGACCTGCTGGCGCGGGTCGGCGCGCGCTACCGGGCCTTCCGCGCGTTCCGCGTGAGCTTCGAGCAGAGCTTCGTCTCGAGCGCCTTCGGCGCCGACGAGGTCGAGACCGGCACGATCCACGTCCAGCGGCCGCGGCGGATGCTCTGGATCTACGACGCGCCGCCCGGGCGGCGCGGCGTGTTCGACGGGTCCGACTGGTGGCTCGTCGAGCCGGAGGAGCGCCAGGTCACGCGGCACGCCGCGGGGGAGAGCGATCTCGTCGTCGACCTGCTCACCGGCCGGCTCGATCCGGGCCAGGCGTTCGCGATCGACGAGGACGAGGACCGGCTTCCCGCCGACGGCGGCCTGCGCCGCCTGCGCCTCGTGCCTCGCGAGCCCCGCGACGACCTCGACGCCGTGCTGCTCACGCTCGACGTCCCGCGCCTCGACCTGCGCGAGGTCGCGGTGATCGATCCGCTCGGAAGCCGGTGGGTCTACCGCTTCGGCCCCCCGGAACCGGTGGACCCGCTGCCGGACTCGGCGTTCACGGTCGAGATCCCGGCGGGCTGGTCGATCGTCCGGATGTAGCCCTCCGGGCCCGCCGGGCCGCGATTGTCCGGTTTTCGAAAGCGGTGATATTCTGCCGCCCGTGATCCACCGGCTGCTTGCGCGGAATATCCGGCGATCGAGGGGGCTGTTCGTGCTCACGACGCTGGCCCTGGCGACGGCGCTGTCCGTCGCGGGGGCACCGGATTCGGCAACCATCGACGGTCAGGTGTTCGACGCCGAGGGGCGGCCGCTGGCCGGCGTGTCCGTTGTGCTCGTCGACCGTGCCGCCGGGCTCGCCGCGCTCGCCCGCGGCGAGCAGGAGATCGAACTCGGGCGGGCACGCACGGACCGTCTGGGGTTCTTCCGGATCGAGGCCGACCTGTCCGAGTCGGTCGGCCGCCTGCTCGTGCGCTGCGTCGCCGACCGGCACTGGGACGTGCGACGCTACGAACTTCCCGTCGACGTCGACATCACGACGCCGCTGCGCGAGAGGCGGCACGCGATCGCCACGCTGCTCGTCCGGGACGCTCCCGGCTGGCGCGAGCTGCGCCGCGCGATCGTCCGCGCCGGCGGAGCCCGCACCGAGCGGGGCCGGATCCTGCGCACGCATGGCCTGCCGCCGGAGACGGTGACGTCGCTCGACGGGCGCAGCGTGTGGATCTACCCGTCCGCCCGCTACGTGTTCGACCCGGCGGGACGGCTCGTCGAGGCGGACCGGCGTCCCAAGGTCGCCGCGGGCGGACCGCCGCGGGACGCCTCGTGAGCGAGGGGCTGCACAACCCGGCACCGACGCCGCAGCCCTCGCTGGCCGCCGTCAGCGGCATGGAGGACCTGCTCGCGCTGGTCGGGCCCAAGCTGGCCCTCGTCGAGCAGACGCTGCGCCGCAACCTCGGATCGCGCTATCCGTCGATCGCCGAGCTGGGGACCTACGTCAACGAGACCGGCGGCAAGCGGATCCGGCCGATCCTCGTGCTGCTCTCGTCCGGGATGCTCGGCTACCGCGGAGAACTCGACGTGCTGATGGGCGCGGTGTTCGAGTTCATCCACACCGCGACGCTGGTCCACGACGACATCATCGACGAGGCCGACACGCGGCGCGGCCGGCCGTCGACCAACCGGGTGTTCGGCAACGAGCGCACGGTGCTGTTCGGCGACTTCCTGTACATCCGCTCGATGAACATGGCGCTCGAGGCCGGCGACATCCGGCTGATCGGGATCCTCGCCGAGGCGACCGAGCGGATGATCGAAGGCGAGATCGTCGCGTCGCACCTGCGCGGCCGGCCGGACGTGACCGCCGAGCAGCATCTCGACATCGTCGAGCGCAAGACGGCGTGGCTGTTCTCGGCCTGCTGCCGCGTCGCCGCGGTGCTTGCCGGCGGCGAGGCCGACGCCGAGGAGCGGCTGTTCCGCTACGGGATGGCGCTCGGGACCGCGTTCCAGCTCGTCGACGACCTGCTCGACCTGACCGCCGACGAGCAGACCCTCGGCAAGCCGGTCGCCTCCGATCTGCGCGAGGGCCGGATGACGCTGCCGTGGATCGACCTGTACCGCGACGCCGGGGACGGCGAGCGCGCGCTGATCGAGGCGGTCGTGCGCGGCGAGGACGTCGACCCCGAGGCGTTCGCGCGCCTGCACCGCGCACTGGAGACCCGCGGCTGTCTCGACCGCACGCTCCGGCTGGCCGAGCGTCACGCCACGACGGCGCGGCGGCTCGCCGCCGGCTTTCCGGACAGCCCGTACCGACGCTGGCTCGAGCGGTTTCCCGAGCTGATCCTGCGCCGTGATCGCTGAACGCACCGGAGCGGAGCCCGACCGCCGACCGGAGAGCACGCACACCCGCTGGTAGAATCCGCCGCCGTCTCGCCACGCGGCGGGGCGGGCGGCGACGGAAGTCAGGAGGCGCGACACCCCGATGCTCCGGCTCGAGCGACTCGAGATCAGCGGTTTCAAGAGCTTTCCCGAGAAGACCCAGGTCGAGTTTCCCGACGGCGTGACCGCCGTCGTCGGGCCCAACGGCTGCGGCAAGTCCAACGTCGTCGACGCCGTGCAGTGGGCCCTCGGCGAGCAGTCCCCCCGCGCGCTGCGCGGCGCACGGATGGAGGACGTGATCTTCGCCGGGACGAGCGAGCGCGGTCCGGGCGGCATGGCGGAGGTCACGCTGCACCTGGTCGCCCGCAACGGCACGGACGTGCTCGGCGAGGGGCGCGATCGCGTCTCGATGACCAGGCGACTGTTCCGCAGCGGCGAGAGCGAGTACCTGATCGACGGCCGCAAGGCGCGCCTGCAGGACATCCGCGCGATCCTCGAGCAGATCCGCGCCGGGGCGCGGACGTACGCCGTGATCGACCAGGCGCGCGTCGCCGCGTTCGTCGTCAACAAGCCGCGCGAGCGCCGCGTGTTCATCGAGGAGGCGGCGGGGATCTCGGGCTACAAGCAGCGGCGGCGCCTGTCCGAGATGAAGCTCGAGGCGGCGGAGGCCAATCTGCTGCGCGTCGAGGACATCGTCCGCGAGCTCGAGCGGCAGCGTCGTTCGCTCCAGCGGCAGGCGTCGATGGCCCGGCGCGCGCGGCGGCTCGACGAGGAATACGGCGCGCTGCGGGCGATGTGGTATGCGCGGCGCCACCGCGCGCTGTCGGCGCGCCTCGGCAGTCTCGCGGAACTGCTCGGCGTCGCCCGGCGCGAGGCGGCGCACCTCGAGGCGGAACGCGAGCGCGTCGAGCAGGTGCTCGCCGCCGCGCGCCAGGCGGTCGAGCGCGGCCAGCAGGAGCGCGACCGGCTGATCGAGGCGATTCATGCCGGCGAGCTGGACGTCGGCCGGCTCGAGCGCGAGCGGGATGCCGCCGGCGAGCGCGCCCGCGCTCTCCGCGAGGAGGCCGCGCGGCGCGCCGGCGAGCGCCGGCGGCTCGAGGAGGATCGGGAGGCCCGGCGCGACGCCCTGGCGGCCCTCGAGACCGACCTCGAGCGGCTCGAGGGGCAGGCGGCCGGCCTGGAGCAGCGCCTCGTCCAGGCGCGGCGCGATGCGGACCGGGCGCGCGAGGCCCACGCCGAGGCACGGGAGCGGGCGGCGGCGATCGAGCGCGCGCTGTACGAGCGGCTGCACGCCCGCTCCGGCATCCAGTCGCAACTGTCCGCGGTGCTCGAGGCCGTCGAGCGTGACGCCGCACGCGCGCGGGAACTCGCCGAGACCCGCGCCGAGCTCGAGGCGGCGCTCGGCCGTGCCCGCGAGGAGATCGCGCGGACCGCAAAGGCCCTCGAGGCGGCGCGCGCGACCGTCGCCGCGCTGGAGACCGAGCGCGACGCCGCGCGGGCCCGCGAGCGCGAGGCCTCGGCGGCGGTCGACGCGGCGCGGGCCGCGGAGCGCGCGCTGGTGGCCGAGCTCGGCGAGCGCGCCGGCGAGCGTGCCGCGCTGGAGTCGCTCGAGGTGCGCCTGTCCGGCGCCGACGGCGCACGCGAACTGATCGAGCGCGGCCGCCGGGCGGGCCTGGCCGTCGAGCGGGTGCTCGCCGAGGCGATCGAGGCCGACCCCGAGGTCGAGCGCGCCGCGGAGACGCTGCTCGCCGACCGGCTTGCCGCCGTGATCGTGCCGGATGTCGACCAGGTCCGCGCCGGGGCGCGGCTCGAGCGCAGCGGACGGGCGGCGCTGCTGCCGGTCGACGGGACCGCGGCGGCGCGTCGTCCCCGCGAGGCCGTTCCCGAGCGGCTGGCCCGCGATCCGCGCGTGCGTGGCGGCGTGTTCGACGGCATCCGCACGCGCGACGGGATCGACCGGTCGCTGCTCGACCGCTTCGCCGACGCGCTGCTCGTGACCGATCTCGACGCGGCGCTGGAGCTGCACCGGGAGTTTCCGGACCGGGACTTCGCCACGATCGACGGACACCTGGTCCGCTGCGACGGGGTCGTCGTGCTCGCGCCGAACGGCGGCGGCGACGGCCACGCGGAAGGGCTGCTCGCCCGCGCCAGGCGCCGCGAGGAGCTCGGACGGATCGTGGCCGACCTCGAGCGGCGTCGCCGTGACGCCCACGAGACCCTGCGCGCTGCCGAGTCGACGCTGGCCGAGGCGGCGGGCGAGCGCGCCGCCGCCGAGGAGCGGCTGTCCGAGGCGCGCCGAGCCGCCGCAACCGCGGAGGTCGAGGTCGGCCAGGCGCGCCGCGAGGCCGAGCGGCTGGCGGCCGACCTGCGCGTCGTCGACGAGCGGCTCGCCGCGGCGTCGAGCGGCGACCGCGACCGTCGGGCCGAGGCCGCTCGCCTCGAGGCGGCACTGGCCGAGGCCGAGCAGCTCCTCGCCGGCGATCGCCGCCGGCTCGACGAGGCGCGGGAGGTCGTGCACCGGGAGGAGGAGCGTGTCCGCGAGCGGCTCTCGGCGCTGGCGCGGCTCGAGGCGGAGCGCACCGCTCTCGACGAGCGGCTGACCGCGCTGCGTCGCGAACTCGACCGCGCGCGGCGGGAGATCGCGGCGCTCGAGACGCGCGGGGCGGAGGGCGAGCAGGCCCGTGGTGCCGCGCTCGAGCAGGCGGCGCGCCTCGACCGCGTGGCGCAGGACGCCGGGCGGGCGCTGGACGAGCTGCGCCGGCGGCTCGACGCCCTGCGCGAGGAGCGCGAGCGGGCGGAGGGCGCGCTGTCCGGGCGGGTCGAGACGCTTCACGACCTCGAGCGACGGGCTGCGCAGGTGGTCGAGGAGCTCGAGGGGGCGCGGGCCCGGCGCGAGCGCTACGGGCTCGAGGCGGAGCGCGCCGAGGCCGACCTGGCCCACGTCGTCGAGAGCTGCCTCGAGGAACTCGGTCGCGAGCCTGCGGAACTGTCCGTCGAGGCGCCCGAGGGTGCCGATCCGGACCTTGTCGCCGACGACGCGCGGCTCGCCGAGCACCTCGGCGAGCTGCGGCGCAAGCGGGCGCGCCTCGGTCCGGTCAACCTGCTCGCCGAGGGCGAGTTCGAGGAACTCAACCGCCGCTGGGAGGAGACGACCCGCCAGCGCGACGACCTGCGCCAGTCGATCGACGAGCTGCGGGCGTCGATCCGGCGGATGAACAAGGAGAGCCGCGAGCGGTTCCTCGACGCGTTCCACTCGATCCGGCGTCACTTCCGCGAGCAGTTCGCGATCCTGTTCCGCGGCGGCACGGCCGACCTGCGGCTCGACGACGAGAACGACCCCCTCGAGGCCGGGATCGAGATCGTCTGCCAGCCGCCGGGCAAGAAGCTCCAGTCCGTCACGCTGCTCTCCGGCGGCGAGAAGGCGCTCGCGGCCACCGCGGTGCTCTTCGCGATCTTCCGCTACCACCCGCCGCCGTTCTGCCTGCTCGACGAGGTCGATGCGCCGCTCGACGACACGAACATCGGGCGCTTCGCCGAGGCGCTGCGGACGTTTGCCGACCGCACGCAGTTCATCGTGATCACGCACAACAAGCGCACGATGGAACTCGCCGACCTGCTGTACGGGGTGACGATGCCGGAGCCGGGCGTCAGCCGGCTCGTATCGATGAACCTCGACTGACGGATAATCCCGGCAGGTCGCGGGCCCGAGGCGGCGCAGGGAGGCCGGGTGGGCCGACTCAAGGAAAAGCTCGTCCTGGGAGCGCGCCACCGGCTCGGCGACCTCGTCCGCCGGCGCGTCCACGTGCGACCCCGCGCGGCGGCGGAGATCCGCCTCGGCGCCGCGCCGCGGGTGCTGTTCGTGCGGCTCAACTACCGGATGGGGAACCTGCTGCTGGCCACACCGGTGTTCCGCGCGTTCCGCGCACGGTACCCGGAGGCGGTGATCCACGTCGTCTGCGGCGACCGTTTTGCCGGGCTGCTCGACGGCAACCCTGACATCGATCGCGTCTGGCCGGTGCCCCGTTCCCACGCCGTGCTGCTCTGGCGCTACCGGGCGCTGCTCGCGCGCCTGCGCGAGGAGCGGTTCGACCTCGCGGTGGACTGCGGGGGCGGCGCGTCGTTCCTCGGCGCCGCGACCGTCGGGCTTGCGCGGGCAGCGGCGACCGTCGCCTACGACGACAGGCGCTATTCCGGGTACTTCGACGTCCGGCTGCCGCCGCCGCCGCCCGGCACGCACGTCATCGACGCCCAGCTCGGCCTCGTGCGGCCGTGGGGCATCGCGGGCGAGCCGCCGGGGATGGTGCTGGCGCTGACCGACGCCGAGCGCGCCTGGGCCGCGCGGCGCTGGGCGGAGTACGGCCTCGAGGGCCGGCGCGTCGTCGGATTCAACGTCGGGGCGCGCGGCGACAAGAAGTGGCCGCCGGGTCGGTTCGTCGAGACCATGCGCCGCGTCGACCGGCCGGATCGCCGGCTCGTCGTGTTCGCCGGGCCGGAGGACCGAGCCCAGCTCGAGGCGCTCGGCGGCGGACTGCCGGACGGTGCGGTCGTCGACCGGACATTCGAGCCGCGGCGCTTCGCCGCGCTGATCGAGCGCTGCGCGCTGTTCGTCACCGCGGACACCGGGCCGATGCATCTCGCCTCGGCGGTCGGCGTCCCGATCGTCGCGCTGTTCCGCAAGGAGAACGCGCCGATCTACCGGCCCCGCGGCCCGCGCGATCGCCTGCTCAACGAGCCCGGCGGGCCCGGGGTCGAGGCGGTCGTCGCGGCGATCGAGGACCTTCTCGCCGCCGGATCCGGCATCCCGCCGGGGGGGAGGCACGCGCGCGGTGTCGCGCCGGGCGGAGCGGTCGGCGGATGAACCCGCGGAGCGCGGCGACCGGGGGGAGCGCGCCGGCTTCCCGTCCGCGACGGACGTTCGGCTGGCTGCTGCTCGGCGTATTCGTGCTCGCGCTCGTGCTCCGCGTCGGCGCGGTGCTCGAGTCGCGCGGATCGCCGTATCACGACTGGCTGGTGCTCGACGCGGCCACCTATCACCGCATCGCCGTCGTCGGGGACCCGCGGGAGCCGTTCTGGCAGCCGCCGCTCTACCCGTGGTTCCTGCGCGGGGTCTACGCGCTCGCCGGGCACCCCGACCCGCTGCTGCCCCGCCTCGTGCAGTCCCTGTTCGGTGCGCTGGTGGCGGTGATCGCGGCGCTGCACGCGCGGCGCCTGGCCGGCACCGCGGCGGGGATCGGGGCCGGCACCGCCGTGGCGCTGACCGGCTCGCTGATCTACTTCGACGGCGAACTGCTCCCCGCCAGCGCGGGCTGCCTGCTGCTCGCCGGGGCGGCGCTGCTGGTCGAGAGCGCAGGGCAGGGATCGCCCGGGCAGCGGCTGCTGCGCGCTGCGGCGCTCGGCACCGTGTTCGGCGCCGCGGCGCTGCTGCTCCCGGCCCTGGCGTTCGCGGCGGCCGGGCTGCTCGTGCTGTACGCACGGCGCGACGGCCGGGCACGCGCAGCGCTGGTCGTCGTGCTGGCGCTGATTCCCGTCGCGTCGGTCGCGGCGCGCAACGCGCGCTGGGAGCCGGGGTTCGTCCCCGTGTCGTGGAACGGCGGAATCAACTTCTTCATCGGCAACAACGAGGACTACCCGCGGACCGTGGGCATCCGCCCGGGCATCGCGTGGAACGAGCTGGTCGAACGGCCGCGATGCCTGGGTCATGCGCGGACGCGGGCCGAGGAGTCGGCGTACTTCTGGCGCGAGGGGCTCCGCTTTGCCGTCCGGCGACCGGTCCTGTTCGCCCGTAACCTGCTGTGGAAGGCCGCGGCGACACTGAGCGTGCGCGAGATCGGCCGCAACCGGGACCCCTACGCGGCGCGGGGCGAGTCGCGGATCCTGGCCGTCCTGCTCCACCCGGCGGGGCTGCCGTTCGCCGTGCTGCTCGCCGGGACGGCGGTCGGACTGGCCGCGGCGATCCGGGTGCGCGCCGTCCCGTGGGTCCCGCTGGTCGCCGCATGCGGTGTGCTGCTCGCCGGCGTCGTGTTCTTCCCCACGGCGCGCTACCGGGCCCCGGCGCTGCCCGCGCTGGCGGTGGCCGCTGCGGCAGGCCTGGCGCGGGCGCGGTGGCGCGACGTTCCGTGGGCGGTGCCGGCACTGCTGGTCGGACTCGTGCCGGCCGGCATCCCGACGATCCCGCCGTGGGAGACCCAGCTCGAGATCGGCTCCAACCTCGAGCAGTGGAAGCGTCCCGCGCTCGCCGAACGGTTCTACCGCGACGCCGCGGCCCGGGCGCCGGACGACGCCGACGTGCGACTCCGCCTCGGCCTGGTGCTGCTCAGGCTCGGACGCCCCGACGAGGCGATCGCCGAACTCGAGCACGCGGTGCGCCTGCGGCCCGACGCCGGGCTCGCATGGCGCTCGCTCGGGATCGCCCGCCGCGACGCCGGGGATCTTTCCGGCGCGCTGGAGGCACTCGCCCGGGCGGTCGAGGTCGATCCGTGCGACCACCGGGCCCGCGCGTTCTACGCGCAGGTGCTGATGGACCGCGGGATGTTCGTCGCGGCGGGCGAACAGCTCGCCGCGGCGCGCGACGTGCACCGGCGTCGCGACAGTGTCGTCGAGCGGGCCGTCGAGCGCTGGGAGCGGTTCACCGGCCGGAAACTGCCGCCATCGGCGGGCGGCGCGGGGGAAAACCGCCCGCGCGACCGGTAGAATCGCGATCCATCGGCGGGGGCGGCCCGGGCATGCCTGGGTCGCCGATCGCCCGAGGGAGAGCGCCATGCCGGTGACGATCGGACTGATGGGATTCGGCCGGATCGGCCGCAACGTCTTTCGCATCCTGCACCGCAGCGACGAGGTCCGCATCGGCGCGATCAGCGACATCGCCGACCACGAGGCGCTGACCTACCTGCTGCGGTACGACTCGATCCTGGGACGGTTTCCGAGCGAGGTGACGTTCCGCGACGGGCGGCTCTACACGTGGGGACGCGAGATCCCGTTCCTGTCGGGACGGGATCCTGCCGACGTGCCGTGGCGCGACTTCGGCGTCGACTACGTGATCGAGGCGTCCGGGCGCAATCGCGACCGGGCGGACCTGCAGGGTCACCTCGACAACGGGGCGCGACGCGTGATCCTCTGCGCGCCCCCGCGGGAGAAGCCCGACATCTCGGTGATCTGGGGCATCAACCACGACCGGCTGGCCCCCGAGCACCGGCTGATCAGCAACGCCTCGTGCACCGCCCACTGCGCGGCACCGGTGCTCGCGACGCTGGACCGGGCGTTCGGTATCGAGCGGGCGCACCTGACGGCGGTTCACGCCTACACGAACGTCCAGCGCCTGGCCGACGTCCCCGGCACCGACATGCGCCTGTCGCGCGCCGCAGCGGAGAACATCGTCCCGTCGGACACGAACTGCGCCGCGGTGCTCGAGGAGGTGATCCCGGCGCTGGAGGGTCGCGTCCGGGCGTCCTCGTTGCGCGTCCCCGTGCCGAACGGATCGATCGTCGACTTCACGCTGTGGATGAAGCGCTCGGTGACCGTCGACGGCGTCAACGAGGTGATGCGGACGGCGGCCTCCGGACCGTACCGGAGGATCCTCGAGTACCAGCAGGATCCGATCGTCTCGAGCGACGTGGTCAACACCAGCTTCTCGTCGGTGTTCGACTCGCTCGCGACGATGGTTCTCGAAGGCAGCCTCGTCAAGGCGATCGCGTGGTTCGACAACAGCTGGGGCTATTCGATGCGCGTCGTCGACCTGATCCACGAGCTGGCCCGGATGGACGGGCTGGGCGAGGAGGACGACCGATGAGTGTGCGCGTCGGCATCAACGGCTTCGGCCGCATCGGGCGGGCCGTGTTCCGGATTCTCAGTCGGCGGGACGACGCCGTCGTCGTCGCGATCAACGACCTGTACCGTCCGGAGCAGCTCGCCTACCTGCTCAAGTACGACACGGTGATGGGACGGTTCGAGCGCCCGATCCGGCACGACGACAGCACGATGTGGGTCGGCGACCGCGAGATACGACTGTTCTGCGAGCGCGAGCCGCGCCGGATTCCCTGGGGCGAGCTGGGTGTCGACGTCGTCGTCGAGGCGACCGGCGTGTTCCGTCATCGCGAGAAGATCGAACCGCATCTCGAGGCCGGTGCGAAGAAGGTGATCCTGACCGTTCCACCGAAGAACGACGTCGACGCGATCGTCGTGCTCGGTGTCAACGACGAGACGCTCAGGCCGGAGCACCGGATCGTCTCCAATGCGTCGTGCACGACCAACTGCCTCGCCCCGGTGGCCAAGGTGCTCGACGACGCGTTCGGGATCGAGCGCGGGTTCATGACGACGGTCCACGCGTACACCAACGATCAGCGGCTGGCCGACGTGCCGCACAAGGACTTCCGGCGCGCGCGCGCCGCGGCACAGAACCTGATTCCGACCACCACCGGCGCGGCGCGGGCCGTCGGCAAGGTGCTTCCGGGGCTGGCCGGCAGGCTCGACGGCATGGCGGTGCGCGTCCCGGTGCCGGACGGATCGGTCGTCGACCTCGTCGTCGAGCTGCGCCGCGAGACGACCGTCGACGAGATCAACCGGCTGATGGCCGAGGCCGCCGCGGGACCGATGCGGACCGTGCTCGAGTACACGGAGGACGAGATCGTCTCCTCGGACATCATCGGCAATCCGCACAGCTCGATCTTCGACGCGCGCTCGACGCAGGTCGTCGGCCCGCGGGCGATCCGCGTCCTGAGCTGGTACGACAACGAATGGGGCTACTCCAACCGCGTCGTCGACCTGATCGATCGGCTGGCGGCGCTCGGCGGGTGATCGCCGCGGCCGTCCCGTCGGGCGGCCAGCGAGGTGGATCGTGCGCAGGTTCGGCATCCTGACCGGCGGGGGAGACGTTCCCGGGCTGAACGTCGTGCTCAAGACGTTCACGCACCGGATGGAGGAGGAGGGCTGCGAGGTCCTCGGCCTGCGGCGCGGCTGGGCCGCGCTGCTCTACACCGGACCGGGAAGCCCGGCGCGCGAGAGCGACTGGGTGGTCCGGCTCACGCGCGAGAACACGCGCACGATCGACCGCACCGGCGGGACGATCCTGCATACCTCGCGGACCAACCCGGCTGCGGTGCGCGAGGGCGAGCTGCCGCCGCACCTCGCCGGCCGCGCCGGAAAGCCCGGCGAGGGGGGGCGCTACGACCTGACCGCCGTCGCGAAGGAAGCTGTCGAACAGCTCGGGCTTGACGGCCTGGTCGCGATCGGCGGCGACGACACGCTGTCGTTCGCGCGGCGGCTGCACGAGGAGGGGGTGCCGATCGTCGGCGTGCCGAAGACGATGGACAACGACGTGTTCGGCACCGACTACTGTATCGGGTTCTCGACCGCCGTCAGCCGGTCGGTGAACATGATCACCGACCTGCGCTCGCCCGCCGGTTCGCACGAGCGGTTCCTGATCGTCGAGCTGTTCGGCCGCTACTCCGGCGAGACGTCGCTGATGATCGCGCTGCTGGCGCAGGTCGACCGGGCGCTGATCAGCGAGGTGCCGTTCGATCCGGAGAAGGTGGCGGCGCTGCTGTCGAAGGACCGGCGCGAGAATCCGAGCAGCTACGCGGCGCTGACGATCTCGGAGGGAGCGCGGTTCATCGGGGGCGACCTCGTCCAGGGCGGCGAGCCGGACGCCTACGGGCATCGCAAGCTCGGCGGCATCGGACTCTACCTCGGCGAGTACCTCAAGAAGACGACCGGAGTGAACATCCTGTACCAGAACCTGGCCTACCTGATGCGCTCGGGACCGGCGGACGCCCTCGACAGGCTCGTCGGGATCAATTTCGCGCGCATCGCCGCCGACCTGATGCTGCGCGGGGAGGCCGGCCGGCTCGTCGCAATCCGCGACGGCAAGTACACGACCGAGCCGCTCGAGATCACCGGCCAGGGCGAGCGGCGCGTCAACGTCGAGCGCTACTACGACGTGAACGAGTACCGCCCCAAGCTCGGTTCCGTGGTCGGCCTTCCGATGTTCCTCGAGTAGCGGCGCCCCTTGGGGCTCCGGCGGTGCCCCTCGGGGCGCCGATGGACGCGCGACGCCACGAAGATGGAGGCGTCGCGGATGGAGAATCGGCGGGGCAAGCCCCGCCGCTACACCCGCCATCGCGCGACGTCACAGGCCGGAGGCGTCGCGGACGGAGAATCGGCGCCCCAAGGGGCGACACTGTTGCCTTGCGTCCTCGGCGCCCCAAGGGGCGCCGCTACTTGCCCCGCGCCCTCGGCGCGCCCCATGTTTGGACCGGGAAGGGGCCGACTGCCGATGCGGCTGATCACGATCGGAGCGGGCGAGGAACGGAGCGGGCGCACGCTGCTTGCGGCGGGGCTCGGCGCGGCACTGGCGCGCCTCGGGGCCGGCGTCGTCCTCGTTGATCTCGACCTGCGAGCGGCCGACCTGCACCTCGTGCTCGGCATGCCCCACCCGCGCAAGGGTGTCGGCGACGTCCTCGCGCGCGGCACGTCCACGCTGGCGTCGCTGGCGGTGCCGGTTCCTGGTCACGAGAACCTGCGCCTCGTCGCCGGTTCGATGGAGACCGTCCGTCCCTCCGCGTTGCGGGACGACGAGACCGCGCGGCTCGCGGCCGGACTTGCGTCGGTCGATGCCGACTTCGTGATCGCCGACCTCCCCTCCGGAGTGACCGCGCCGGTGCTCGAGCTGCTGCTCGGCGGCGACCTCGCGCTGATCGTGACGCGACCGTCCCGGGCGAGCGCAGCGTCGGCCGCGCGCCTCGCGCGCCTGGCACGCATCCGTCGCTCGGCCCGGTCGCCGGTGCCCGAGCCGCGTCCGGAGCGTCCGCGCGTCTACACGTCGCTCGACGATCTGGTGCGGGACATGAACGCGATGCGCGAGCAGGAGTCGCGACGGCTGCCCGGAGCCGCCCGCCAGGCCCTCGTCGTCAACCGCCTGCCCGCCGAGCGGGCCGACGCCGCGCGCGCCGAGCTGGTCACCCAGCTGGCCGAGGAGGAGGGGCCGGCCGCGGGGCTGCCGATCCTCGGCACGCTGCCCGAGATTCCCGACCTCGAGAGCACGCTTCCGGCGGTGTTCGACGGACAGGCCGCCGATTCGCGGCTCGGCCAGGCGATCGACCGCCTCGCGCGTCGCATTCGTGCCGAGTTCCCGACCGGCGACGAGGCCGGCCGGCTCGGCCCGTCGGTCCACGAGGCTCTGCTCGTCTGACGCGGGCGCCGATCCGCTTGGTCGTCACGCGGTCCGCCTCGATAATCCGGAACGCTGCGCGGCGGGCGTGCCCGGCGAGCCGGAGGGGTGGCCGAGTGGTTTAAGGCAGCGGTCTTGAAAACCGCCGTGGGCTCACACCCACCGTGGGTTCGAATCCCACCCCCTCCGCCAGGTACGGGAGCGCCCGGTCCCGGTCACGTTGCGCCGGACGCGCCGCGGGCGTAAACGTGGTCGGGACAGGGAGGAATGCGCGTGCGATCGATCCGGGTGACCCTCGTTGCGGCGGCGCTGCTGGCGTGCGCCGGGAGCGTGCCGGCCGAGGAAGGCGGCACGCCGGCGCCGGCGCCGGCCGATGCGCCGCGGATCGTCGTCGCGCAGCCGACGCTCGATCTCGGCGTCGTCCGCGAGGGCGAGACGGTCCGCGCCGAGTTCATCGTGGAGAACGCGGGCCGCAGGGAGCTGCGCATCCTCCGCGCGAAACCGAGCTGAGGCTGCACCGTCGCCGAGTTCACCTCGGCGATCCCGCCCGGCGGGTCGGGAAAGGTCATCGCGGAGGTCCACACGAAGGGGCGCTTCGGCCGGCAGGCGAAGACGATCCGCGTCGAGAGCAACGATCCGCAGCGCCCGGTCGTCACGCTGCGCGTCGAGTTCGAGTCCCGCTCGCCGATCATCGTCGAGCCGCGGCGCGCGGTCCTGCTGCAGGGCGTCGAGGGCGATCCGCTCGAGGACGTGCTGTGGATCCGCAGTGCGGACGGCCGGCCGCTGACGGTCACCGAGGCCGCCGCCACGCGACCCGGCATCACCGTCCGCTTCGAGAAGGTCGAGGCCGTGCAGCCCGCCGCCCCCGCCGACGGGCAACGTCCGGTGCTCGGTCCCAGGCCGGGCGACTGGCGCCTCGTCGTCTCCGCGGATCCCGCTGCCGGGCCGCGGACCGAGGCGGGCGAGGTGCGGATCGCGACCGACCATCCCGACCTCCCGCGGCTCGACCTGCCGCTCCGCGTGCGGATCCGGCCGCGGTTCCGGGTGCTCCCGCCCCGACTCGTGCTGCGCCGCCCGGCCGGCGCGGCGCCGTTCGACGCGCGGGTCACCGTCCGGCACGGCGCCGGGCGGCGGTTCCGGCTCGCGTCGGCGAGCCTGGTCCCGCCCCTCGAAGGCGTGACGCTCGCGGTCCCGGGGGAGGGCGAACGGCGCAGCACGCAGGTGGTCTCGCTGCACGTCGCGCCGGGCGACGCGCCGCGGCATGCGACGGCGACGCTGCGCCTCGTCGTCCGCGACGGCGGACAGGAGCGGAAGTTCACGGTGCCGGTCGAACTGTACGTCAACGCCGCCGGAACACCCGTCCACGGTGCGACCGGCTCGCGGTCCGACGACGGCAGATAACACGAATCACACATCAGGTTAACTCCGTATACTTCCCGCGCTGCCGCCGGGATGGGCACGATCCCCGCCCGAGGTCCGGGCGGATCGCGGCGCGACCGCACACGCGGTCCACGCGAAGCGGGCCCGGCGGCCGGAGGGGAGGTCATGGGCTGTTGCCGGTCGTTCACCACGGGATTCGTCTGCTGTGCATTCGCCATCCTGATTGTCACGGGAAGCGCGCTCGCCGCGGAACTGCCGCCGGGCTTCCGGCTCGAGCCGGTGCTCGGCGGACTGACCGAGCCGACCGCGCTGGCGGAGACGCCGGAAGGGACCCTGCTGATCGCCGAGCGCGGCGGGACGCTGCGGGCCGTGGAGCAGGGCGTGCTCAGGTCCGGCGCGGTGTGCACCGTGGCGGTGGAGACGACCGGCGAGGCAGGTCTGCTCGGTGTCGCCGTGCATCCGCAGTTCGTCACGAACCGCTGGATCTACCTGTACTACACCGATGGAACCACCGGACGGAACAAGGTCTCGCGGTTCGTGCTCACGCCCGCGGGGTGCTCGGCGAAGACCGACATCCTCGCCGATCTCGGTGCGGGGCCGTCGTTCCTGCGCAACGGCGGCGGAATCGGCTTCGGTCCCGACGGAAAGCTGTACGTCGCCACCGGTGACATGGAAAGCGGCGCTGCCGCGCGAGACGACGCGAGCCTGGCGGGCAAGATCCTGCGCGTCAACGACGACGGCACGATCCCGGCGGACAATCCCGATCCGGCAAGCGCCGTGTTCGCCAAGGGGATGCGCGACGGACGGGGCGTGGCGATCGCGCCGGCCGGGCCGGTCTACGCGACCGACGCCGGGTCGACGACCGACTCGAGTTCCGACGAGCTGAACCACGTGCCGGCCGGCGGCGACCTGGGCTGGGACGCCGCCAGCGGCGACTCAGGCGGCGTCTACGACGACCCGCTCGTGTCCTGGGATCCGCCGGTCGGCCTTGCCGGTCTGGCGGTCTTTACGCACGGGGCATTCCCTGACGCCGCGGCCGACGGCCAGGATTCCGACCACGACCGGCTCGGGCCGGACGAGTACCCGGGTGTGCGGCGCGTCGACGACAACGCGGAGGGCGTCTGTGTCGGCTCGCCGAACAACGGGCTGCCGTGCACATCGAATGCCGACTGCCCGCCGCGTCCGGATGTCGACTTCGGCCTGTTCAACGAGAACGCGTTCTGCGAGTTCCGCGACGAGATGGCCGAGTACTGCCCCTCCGGCGTGCCGGCCGGCGACGACGCCTGCGGTTCCTCGGGTGCGGCAGGCATCGACGAGCCCGACGAGTCGTGCGAGGGCAACCTGTTCGCGGCGGCCGGACCGGGAACCGGTATCGTGCGCGCGGTGCTCGACCCGGCGGACGCGACGGCGCTGTCGAGCTGGACGACGTTCTTCGACGCCACGGCGCTGCCCGACTGCCCGACCGGCTGGCGTGCCGTGCTCGGGGCGTCCGACGGGTTTCTCTACGCGGTCGCGGACAACGGCGGCGGGAGCGCCGGCGCACTGTACCGGATCGTCTACGACGGCGAGATCGGTCCGCGGGAGGTCTCGCGCGGCTCGCTGTTCCCGCTCTCGGTGAGCAAGGGCGGCACCGACACCGAGGTCGTCGTGCGCTGGGAGGA
>RFIB01000110.1 GCA_003695625.1 Acidobacteriota bacterium
CGCACTCGAGCACGCCGCGCTCGGCGGCGCGCGTCCCGTCCGCGGCGCCCCGTCAGCTTCCCGGCTCGACGCCGAGGGCGTCGGCGACACGGTTGATGTAGTTGAAGTACGCCGCGACCTGCACCGTCGCGTGGATCTCGACGTCGCTGGCGCCGGCGGCGCGCAATGCGTCGACGTCCTCGGCAGTGCAGTCGGCGGCGCGTCGCGTCAGCTTCAGCGCGTAGCGGTAGAGCGCGGCCAGCTTGGCGTCCAGCGCCGGCAGCGGGTCTTCGGAGGTCAGCGTCTCGACGAGTTCTGGGGGAGCCTCGGCCCGGAGGTCCTCTAGGTGGGACCTGATTCAGAACTCGCACGCATTGGCGCGCGACACCCCCACCGCGATCAGCTCGCGGAACCAGCGCCGCAGCGGTGAGCGCGGGCTGAGCGTCGTCGCCTGGTAGAGCCGGATCCCGGCGTCGAGCACGTGCGGCTCGAGCGACTGCACGCGCACGATGCCCGCGACGCGTCCGGCGCGGCCCCTGGCCTGGTCGTAGATCCGGCGCAGCAGCCCCTGCGCCTCGTCGTCCGGAATCGTCCTGATGAACGGCATGGTCGGCCTCCTTCGAGTCCGTGTTGGCGGTGCCGGGCTGCAGGTTACCGCGGCTCGGCGGCTCGGCGAAGCGCGGCGACGGCGACGGCGATCTCGCGGCGCAGCGCGTCGAGCCGCTCGGAGGACAGCTCGTCCGGTCCGTCGACCCAGCGTCCGCTCTCGGGGTCGACGTGGCCGAACGCGCCGGCGCGCCGCGGTGCGAGCTTCCGGATCCCCGCGAACAGCTCGCGGGCCGCCGCCTGGGCGGCGGGCGGGCCTTCGCCGGACGCGATCGCCTCCTCGAGGGCGAGCACGTAGCGCTGGTCGTCGATCCCCTCGCGGACCGCCTCCCAGTCGCGCAGGAAGCTCCGGCCGCCGGGGCCGGGCACGCTGCCGTGCTGCCAGGCCCAGAACATGATCGCGTCGAGATCGAGGCCGACGGCGAGCAGGCCGGACTGCACCCGCACCGCTCCCGGCTCGTTGCCGTAGATGTTGACGTACGTCGCGTAGAGATCACCGGCGGCGCGGGTGCGCTCCCGCGTCTCCGGACCGAGCGAGCGCGCGCTGTACGCCCGCACGTCGAGCCACGGCTCGAGCCGCAGCGCCGGCTCGGGGCCGAGCGGCGGAAACCAGAGCCGGTCGGGATCCGGCTCGCTGACCGCCTGCTCGGTGCAGGTGACGAAGCTCGCCGCGCCGGCGGCATCGGCCGCGCGCAGCATCGTCAGCGCCAGGCGCATCGCCCCGCGCGAGTGGTGCGGCTCGTCGATCAGGTAGTACCAGGGCGCGGGCCAGCCGCGCTGCCCGGCGAGCGTCTCGAGCGCCTCGAACGCGGCGATCCAGCCGCGCTCGACCAGCCGCCCGAACGGCGTGCCCGGCGTGCCGGCCGGATCGGCCACCGGGTAGTACGGCCAAGCCGTCCGCGTGTCGCGCTCGCGCCACGGCCAGTGGCGCGGCACGTTGTACCAGGGCCGGCCGCGCGGGAAGAACGCCTCGTAGCCGCGGTCGTAGTCCAGCTCGCGACGCGGTTCGACGGCCTCGTCGCGCACGCCGGCGGCGAGCAGCCCGCGCACGGTGGCGCGGGTCAGGTGGAAGTACATCAGCATCACGGCGGGCCGGTCGACGGCGAGACCCTCCGCGCGCGCCGTCGCGACGAGGTCGGCGACCGGCGCGAACCCGCCGGGGAACACGAACCGCCCGCGCTCGAAGCGCGGCACCTCGGCGGCAAGCAGGCCGAGCGGAACGCCGACGGTGTTCATCCCGTGCTCGCGGCTGTCACGAAGCTGCGCGCGGTCGAGCACCCGCGTGTCGCCGTAGAGGAACATCGTCGGCCGCGCCGCGGGCAGCGCGAACGGATGCACGGTCAGCTCGAGCGGCATCTCGGCGAGCGCGGCACCGCTCGACGCATCGAGCAGCCGGACGGATCCGCGGTAGTCGCCCGCCGCGGCGTCTTGCGGTACGCGCAGCGTCAGCCACACCTGGCGCGACGTGCCGGCGGCGACCGTCAGCGTGTCGCCCGCATCGAGCCAGCCCGGCAGCAGCGGGTGTCCCGCCGGGCGGCGCCAGCGCTTGTACGGCTCGACGTAGCGGGTGATCCGCACCGAGACCGCGCCGGCCGGGATCGTCGCGCCGTCCGGGCCGACCAGCGGACCCGGCGCGACCCGCACGGCGACGTCCGCGGCCGGTGCGAACAGGCCGAGCGACGCAGGCTCGAACTCGCCGCGCGCCGCGGCGAGGCGGAGCGGCCGGTCCCGTTCGGCGCGGGCGGGGCGGTCCTCGAGGTAGATCGGGCGCGCCCAGTGACGCGTGAACGGAACGAGCGCGGTGCTTTCGCGCCGCGGTTCGCCCGCGGAGCATCCCGCGAGCGCCACGGCAAGAACCAGCGAGCAGGGGGCGACGAGTCGCCGGGGCAGGCGGCTCACGGATCCCCTTTCTGATAGGTGCCCATCAGTTCGGCGACCCCGAGCACGTGCCCCTCGATCCGCCGCAGGACCTCGGCCCGCGTGGGCCGGTCCAGCTCGCCGAGCGTCGTGTCGAGCGCGTGGAGCCGGAAGAAGTAGCGGTGGCGGCCGATCGGCGGGCACGGGCCGCCGTAGCCCCGGCGACGCCAGTCGTTGATCCCGTCCCGCGCCCCGAGCGGACGCTCCCGTCCGCCGGCGTCCTCGGGCAGGGCCCGGGCTTCGGGCGGAATGTCGTACAGCACCCAGTGGCTCCACGTCGTCTTCGGGGCGGCCGGATCCGGCGCGTCCGGGTCGTCGACGATCAGCGCGAAGCTGGCCGTGCCTTCGGGCGGATCGGTCCAGGCGAGGGGCGGGGAGACGTCCTCACCCTCGCAGGTGAACCGACGGGGGATCTTCTCGCCGTGCCCGAACGCCGGCGACGAGAGTTCGAACGGCATCTCGCGGTCCTCCCCCGCGCGGGAAGCCGCGCCCTCGCCGGCTCCTGAACACGCGACGGCCGCGGCGAGCGCAAGCGCCGCGAAGACCGCCACCGACCGGCGAGCGCCGGTCGTCCCGCAGCGATGGTTCGTCACAGATCCGAATGATCCCGCCGCCCCCCGCCGCGGTCAAGTAGATGCTCAGTTGTTTTTCAAGCGGCTGGGGCGATTTTTCTGGTGCCGACGCGTGTGACGTCGAAGGCGGCGTTGGTCTTGAACAGGGCATGGATGATGTGAAGCAGTCGGCGCATGACGGCGACGACGGCCTGGAGGGGTGTGAAGCCGCGATCGACGAGGCGCTGGTGGAATTCCCGCAGGGGCGGGCAGTGGCGCACGGCGGTCAGGGCAGGCATGAACAGGGCCTGGCGAAGGTACTTGTTGCCGGCCGGCCCGATGCCCCGTCGACGGTAGACGCTGGTTCCTGAGCGCTCGACTCTCGGAAACAGGGCGGCGAGGCTGACCCACTGCCGGGCGGAGAAGCCGTCCGAGAGCACGGCGAGCTCGCCGAGCAGGAGCAGGGCGGAGCGCGGGCCGATGCCGGTGACGGACGTCAGGAGGCCGTAGCGGCGCTCGAGCGCCGGATCCTGTCGCACGAGCTGGCGGGCGGTTTGCTCGAGCAGGCGGATCTGCTCGCCGAGGTGCTCGATCACGGTGCGGACCGAGTCTTCGATGACCGGCGCCAAGGTGCCGGTGGCGCGTGCGGCGTGGCGGCGGTTGGTCTCGGCGGTGCGCTGGGCCGTCAGTGTCATGATCCGGCGCGTGATCTGGCGCAGTTCGAGCGCGGTGGACGAGGGGGGCTGCCAGGGCCTGAAGTCCATGTTGGCGACGAATTCGCGCAGCAGGTCGGCGTCGCGCGGATCCGACTTCTGCACGTGGCCGCGTGCCCTGGCGAAGTCCTTGACGCGTCGGGGGTTGAGGACGGCGATCTCGATGCCCTCGGCGGCGTGCAGGCCCAGCGCGACATCGAGCCCGTAGGTGCCCGTCGCCTCGCAGCCGACACGCACCGGGCGCTTGAACCGCTGGAGGAACTTCACGAGCTGGCGGTGGCCGCCGCGGGTGTTCGGGAACTCCTTGCGCTGCGGACGGACCGACTCGGGC
>RFIB01000111.1 GCA_003695625.1 Acidobacteriota bacterium
CTTGGGATGGCGGGCCAGCCGGTAGAGCTTCGCCGCATGCTCGACCGCGACGGTCTCGTCGCCCGGGGCGTGGAGCAGCAGCAGCGCCCGGTCGAGCGACGCGACGGCGTCGGCGACCGAGTGCCGCTCGAGATCCTCGAGCAGGCTGCGGCGGATCCGCAGTCTGCGCGGGCCGATCACGACCTCGGCCTCGCCCGAGCGCTCGAGGTCGGGGGCCATCCTTCGCAGCTTCTCTGCAAGCCCCCGGGTCTCCGACGGCGCGGCGATCGTCGCCACGGCGCGGACCTCGGCCAGGTGCCGGGCGGCGACGATCGAGGCGGTCCCGCCGAGGCTGTGGCCGACGAGCAGCCGGACCGGCAGCCCGCGCGCGCCGACCGCCTCGGCGGCGGCGAGCAGATCCTGCAGGTTCGACGTGAAGTCGGTCTCCGAGAAGTCGCCCCCGCTCTCGCCGATCCCCGTGAAGTCGAACCGCATCACGGCGATGCCGGCGGCGACCAGCGCCTTGGCCACGAAGTAGGCCGCCTTGACGTCCTTGCCGCAGGTAAAGCAGTGCGCGAACAGCGCCGCCCCGCGAGCCTCGCCGTCCGGCAGCTCGAGCACCCCGGCCAGTTCGGCCCCGAGGGCCCCGGGGAAACGCAGTCTCTCCACTGGCATGCTCCGGCCTCCTGATGCTCCCTTGCCCCGGGACATGTCGGCCTCAAGGTAACCCGGGCCCGGATTCGCACCAAGAATCGGGCGCCAGGATTCCGCAAGGAGAGAGTCACGTGCCGGAGAGATTCGGATCGGTATCGGACCCGCTGGAGCACACCGACCTGATCGTGATCGGCGGCGGGTCGGCCGGATTCGCGGCGGCGATCCGCGGGCACGAGCTGGGCGCGCAGGTCGTGATGGTCAACGACGGGACGATCGGCGGGACGTGCGTCAACGTCGGCTGCGTGCCGTCCAAGACGCTGATCCGTGCGGCGGAGGCAAGACACCGCGCCGCGCGCACGCCGTTCGAGGGGATCGAGACGTCCTCGCGGGTGACCGACTTCGGTGCCGTCATCCGGCAGAAGGACGAGCTGGTCGCCTCGCTGCGCGAAGCGAAGTACGAGGAGGTGCTCGCGGCTCACGACCGGGTGCGCCTCGTGCGCGGCCGCGCACGCCTCGGCAGGGACGGAAGCGTCCGTGTCGGCGGACGGACGCTCCGCGCCGAGCGGGTGATCGTCGCCACCGGCTCGCGGCCCCGCCTGCCGGAGATCCCGGGCCTGCGCGACGCACGGCCGCTCGACAGCACCGCGCTGTTCTCGCTCGACGAGCAGCCGGAATCGCTGATCGTGCTCGGCGGACGCTACGTCGCGCTCGAATGCGCCCAGATGATGTCGCGGCTGGGCACCCGCGTGACGCTGCTGCAACGCAGCGAGCACGTGCTGCCGACGGAATCCGAGGAGCTGACCTCGTCGCTCGAGCGATACCTGCGCGGGGAAGGCGTCGACGTGGTGACGTCGGTGACGATCGAGCAGGTCACCCGGACCGGGGGCCGGGTGGCCGTCAAGGCACGCGTGGTGGGCGAGCCGCGGACGTTCCGGGCGGCGGAGATCCTGACCGCCACCGGGCGGCGGCCCAACACGGACGGCATGGACCTCGAGCAGGCCGGCATCGCGCTCGATCCGGCGGGGCACGTGGTGGTCGACGAGACGCTCGAGTCGACGCGGCGCGGCGTGTACGCCGCGGGCGACGTCGCCGGCGAACCGGCCTTCGTGTACACCGCCGCCTACGAGGGTCGGCTGGCCGCGGACAATGCGTTGGGACCCGTGCGACGCGCGCGCGACTATCGCGCGCTGCCATGGGTCGTGTTCACCGATCCGCAGGTCGCGGGCGTCGGTCTCGACGCGCGGCAGGCGGAGGAACAGGGCATCGCGGTCGACGTGGCCCGGCTCGGCCTGGAGCACGTCCCGCGTGCGCTGGCCGCACGTGACACCCGGGGGTTCGTCGAACTGGTCCGGCGCCGCGGCAGCGACGAGCTGCTCGGGGCCCGGGTGCTGGCACCGGAAGGAGGCGAACTGGTCATGGAGGCCGCGCTGGCGATCCGGCACGGAATCGGCGTCTCGCAGCTCGCGTCGGCGTTCCACCCCTACCTGACCCTCGCCGAGGGGATCAAGCTCTGCGCCCAGGCGTTCGATCGCGACGTGTCGCGGCTCTCGTGCTGCTCGGCGTGACGGCCTGGACCCGGACGCGTCCCTACCCGGCCCCGCGATCGTCCGGTGCGGGAAGGATCGCCCGGTGGACGACCAGGTCGTCGTCGAGGGTCCGCCCGAGCGCCGCAGCGAGCAGCGCGGCCGCCTGTTCGACGGACACGTCCTCGCCGAGGAGCACGAGTTCGCGCGGCGCGTCGCCGCCGTCGAGTCGCACGAACGCCGCGGCGGGGTCTCCGAGCACCAGCCAGCGGTCGTTCTCGCCCCAGCCCTCGCGCATCTGCTTCGGACTGCGGTGCCCGCCCGCGACGACGAGGTACAGCTCGACGCGCGGGTCGATCTCCAGCGGCCGGACCGCGACACCGGGGGCCGGCTCGGCACGGACCCGCTCGGTGGCGGGCCGGTCCCGCACGGCGTTCCCGCCGGCGCCCGCGGCGCGCTCGGGTCGCAGCCTGCGCGCCACGGCGCGCGCCGCGCGTGCGACGGCGCGGCCCACCGCGTGCGGGACCGAGCGCACCGCCTCCACCGTGTGCAGTGGCGGGCGGGCGGTACAGAGCTGGTCCTTCTGCGAACCGCGCCCGGGAAGAAAGTCGACCACCTGCGGCGCGCCGGCCTCGAACGCCCGCTCGAGCCCGCGCCAGATCAGGATCGTCCCCGCGCTGAGCGCGGCGAGACGCACGTCGTAGACGGTCGAATACGCGATCTCCCGCTCGCCGAGGCGGAACCAGATCATCGCCGCGGCCGGCACGCCGGCGACCTCGAGGCACGAGACCCTCGCCCACCCCCGCACCGCGGCTCTCGCCAGAAGGTCCCGCCGGTGCCGCGACATCGGCTCGCCGAGCGGGCCTTTCCAGCCGAGCGCGTGCATCGCGCGATAACGCTCGAAGCCCTCCTCGATCCCTCCGCCGGACGGGCCGCCCCACCAGCGCACGGACACCTCGCCGAGCCGCGACGCCTTGTTGGTGAAGTTCTTGACGGTGCGCTCGAACTTCCGGAACCGGCGGCGGAACGCGTCCCACGGCTCGCCGTCGACCTCGGCCAGCGTGTCCGCCGATGCGGCGCGGAGCCCGACGCGGAACCCGGCGCGGCGCAGGGCCTCGACGAGCAGCTCCGACGCCGGGTCGTCCGAGGGCAGCGCGGGCAGGTCGAGGGCCCGCATCCCCTCGGCGGCGGCGCGCTCGACGAGTGCGCCGAGCGCGTCGGCCTCGGCGGGGCCCGGTTCGGGAACGCCGATCACCGGTCGGAAGCGCGGTCTCAGGCCGGATCCGGCGAGCGTCCAGGCCGAGCGCGACGACGCCGCGAGCGGCAGCATCGCGACCGGCCGCCCGTCACGCTCGGCGACGAGCACGCGCATCGCGCCGGCCGCCTCGCCGCGCGCGGCCAGCCAGGCCAGCAGCCAGCTCGCGGTGTCGTAGATGTCCGCGTGGCGTCCGCGGGCGGGCGCCAGCGCATCGAGCGCGTCGCGGGCGCTGTCGAGCTCGTGCAGGTCGCGGATCACGCGGATCTCGAGGCTCATCGGGCGTTTCCTTCGTCCAGGCAGAGTTCGGCGTGCCGCGCGAGCGCGTCGAGGTTCGGGAAGCACAGGTCGGCTTGCCGGCCGGCCTCCCCGTCCGGCGGCCCGAGGATGACCACCGCACGCACGCCCGCGGTCCGTCCGGCCTCGAGATCGTAGCGGGAGTCCCCGACGACGACGGCGCGCGACGGATCGACCCCGAGCCCGTCGAGTGCGCGTTCGATCGGCGCCGGAGACGGTTTCCAGACGCCGTCGTCGCGGGTGATCACCAGGTCGAAGCGCAGGTCGAACCGCTCGAGCAGGGCCTCGGCGTTCTCGCGCGAGTTGTTGGTCACCAGCGCCGTGCGGACCCCGTGCCGACGCAGCAGGTCGAGCAGCTCGCGGGCCCCCGGCATCGCCGTCGCGCGCTCCGTGGCATGGTTCTCGATCCGTCGCAGTTCCTGCCAGGCGCGCGTCCGGCCGGGCTCGGGACGCTGCTCGATGTCGTCGATGATCGAGGGGGAGCGCACGTCGAGCCGCCTGCGGATCGCCGTCCAGTCGTACGGCGAATCGACCAGCGTCCCGTCCATGTCGAACACCCACGCCGCCGCGCCGCGAAGCGCCAGGGCGCGCAGCACCTCGTCCCGGGGAAAGCGTCGCAGTCCGGAGACGGATCCCTCCGGCGCCGGCCCGGTCACCGCGCCGATCTCCGCGAACGGCAGGCCGAGCGCCCCGACCACCCGGGCCAGGGCGTCGGCGGCGTCCGGCTCGTGTCCGACGAGCAGCGCGCCGGATCCGAGCAGGCCGGCCGGATCGATCGACAGCAGCCCCGCGATCCGGCGTGTCGCCGGCAGCACGGGGATCGCCTCGGGCCGGGCCTCGATCGTCACGCCGGAGGCGCGCGCCATCTCGTACAGCGCCTCGCCGACGCCTCCCTCGGTGACGTCGTGCAGCGCCACGACCCCGTCCACCCCGGCGGCGGCGCGGGCCGGGCCGACGATCGAGATCCCGTGCTCCGCGAGCGCCGCGCGCAGGGCGTCGAGTTCGACGGCCGGAATCCGGCCGGCGAGCGCCTCGCCGAACTCGTCGAGCAGCACGCCGCTGCCCTCGAGGCCGGCCCAGCCCGCGAGCGACACCCGGCAACCGGGCGCGAGTCCGCCGGTGCGCAGGGAGCGGCCCTCGACCGGGCCGAGCATCGTGCCGACGACGACCGAGTGCTCGAGCCCCGGGCTGACCTCGGTGTGCCCCCCGATCAGCGCCACGCCCAGCTCGTCGCAGGCGGCGCGGATCTCCGCGAGCAGCCGGTCGATCCGCTCGGGGGTCGCCTCGGACGGGGCGACGAGCAGCACCGCGACGAACAGCGCCGGGCGTGCGCCGGCAACGGCGACGTCGTTGGCGTTGACCAGCACGGCGAGCCGGCCCGCCTGCTCGGCGGTGAAGCTGATCGGATCGGAGGCGACCGCCCACAGCGCGTCCCCGAACCGGACGAGGGCGGCGTCCTCCCCCGGCCCCGGACCGAGTTCGACGTTCCCCGGCAGCGGCCCCGAGACGTGACGGGCGACGAGGTCCCAGGGGACCTTTCCCGGCGGCAGGCGGTCGATCATCGTGCTCCCTTCCCGGCAGGGC
Organism: Acidobacteriota bacterium; assembly: GCA_003695625.1. Lineage (GTDB taxonomy): Bacteria > Acidobacteriota > Polarisedimenticolia > J045 > J045 > J065. The sequence continues at coordinate 5,293 of RFIB01000111.1, forward strand.
TATTCTGGGCGGGATGGGCGCCGGACGCATCGTGCTGCATCTCGACATGGACGCGTTCTTCGCGGCGATCGAGCAGCGCGACCACCCGGAGCTGCGCGGCCGCCCGGTGATCGTCGGCCACCGCGGCCGCCGCGGGGTCGTGGCGACCTGTTCCTACGAGGCGCGTCGTTTCGGCATCCGCTCGGCGATGCCGTCGGTCACGGCCGAGCGGCTGTGTCCCGACGCGGTCTGGGTCCGCGGGCGGCACGGGGTCTACCGCGAGGTGTCGCGGCGGGTCTTCGCCATGCTCGAGGAGATCGCCCCGGTGGTCGAGCGCGTCTCGATCGACGAGGCCTACGCCGACCTCACCGGCGTGGCGCGCGACTTCGGCGAGGCCGCGCGGCTGGCCGGCGCGCTGCGCGCGCGGATCCGCCGCGAGGAGCGGCTGACGGCCAGCGCCGGGATCGCCCCGTGCCGCTTCCTGGCGAAGATCGCCTCCGACCTCGACAAGCCGGACGGCCAGGTCGTGCTGACGCTCGACCGCCTCGAGGAGCTCCTGTGGCCGCTGCCGGTCCGCGTCATCCCCGGCGTCGGGCCGAAGCTGGCCGAGCGGCTCGCCGGCCTCGGGATCCGCACGGTCGGCCAGCTCGCCCGGCGCACCGAGGACGAGCTGGCGCGGGCGCTCGGCCGCCGCACCGCGGTGTTCCTGCACCGGCGGGCGCACGGGATCGACGAGCGGCCGATCGTCACCGGCCACGAGCGCAAGCAGGTCAGCGAGGAGCGCACGTACGTCGACGACCTCCACGATCCGGAGCAGATCCGGCGCGAGCTGCGCGCCCGCGCCGAGGGGGTGGCGCGCACGCTGCGCCGCCGCGGCCTGCTCGGCCGTGCCGTCGTGCTCAAGGTGCGCGACGGCCGCTATCGGACGGTGACGCGGACCCGCACGCTGGCCGAGCCGACCGACCTGGCCAGCGAGATCTTCGCCGTCGGCCAGGAGCTGCTCGCCGGGCGCGTCGACCTGCACGGACGGGGCGTGCGGCTGCTCGGCCTGGGCGTCAAGGACCTGGTCTCGCGCAGCCACGTGACGCCGCCGCTGTTCCCGGACGAACGCGAGCAGCGCGAGCGCCGCATCGCCCGGCTGGCTGACGAGCTGGGTGAGCGCTTCGGCCGTGACGCGCTGCGCCCGGCGAGCCTGCTGCGCCCACCGCGGCGCGGGAATCCGGGCTAGAATCTGCCGGGTCCGAGGACCCGCGCGAGGAGGATCATGGCCTTCAACGGGCGCGACCTGACGGACATCCACGCATTCACGCGCGACGAGCTGCTCTACATCATCGACAAGGCCGCCGCGATGAAGCGCGCTCTCGCCGAGCACGACACGTCGCGCTATCGGCTGGCCGAGGGACGCGACCTTCTTGCCGCCCTGCTGTTCTACGAGAACTCGACGCGCACCCGCACGAGCTTCGAGATCGCGGCGCTGCGGCTGGGCATGCGGACGGTTGGCTTCTCCGGAGTCGAGGGCACATCGGTCAAGAAGGGCGAGTCGCTGCGCCACACCCTCGACATGTACGAGGCCTACCAGTGCGACACGGTGATCATGCGGCACCCGCTGGACGGCTCGGCGCGGTTCGCGGCCGACCATGTCGGCGTGCCGGTGTTCAATGCGGGCGACGGCAAGCACGAGCACCCGACGCAGACGATCCTCGACCTGTTCACGATCCGCGAGCACCTCGGGCGGCTCGAGGACTTCGACATCGGCCTCTCGGGCGACCTCAAGTACGGGCGGACGGTCCACTCGCTGCTGGTCGCGCTGTCGAAGTTCCCGGGCGTCCGGGTGCACACGTTCGCCCACGAGGCGATCGACCTGCCCCCGGCGCTGGCCGCGTTCGCCCGCGAGCACGGCATCGAGCTGCGGCGCCACGAGAGCCTCGCCGAGATCGCCCGCGCGGTCGACGTGCTCTACCAGACCCGGATCCAGAAGGAGCGGATGCCGGACCTGTCCGAGTTCGAGAAGGCGCGCTCGATGGGGCGCTTCACGCCGGAGATCCTCGAGCAGACGCGGCCCGGCTTCGGCCTGATGCATCCGCTGCCGATCGACAAGACGGCGCCGTCGATCGACCCGGCGATCGACGGGCATCCCAAGGCGCTCTACAAGACGCAGGCCGGCAACGGCGTGCCGACGCGGCTGGTCGAGCTGGCGCTCTCGCTCGGCCTGCTCGGTGAGGACTTCGCCGGGGAGGCATGGAGCGAGCCACCGGTCGACGACAGCTTCATCCACGAGAAGGAGGTCGTCGACAAGCCGCCGCGCACGGACGTCTCGATCCGCCCGATCCGCAACAACGGCGTCGTGATCGACCACGTCGCCCCGTACCGCGAGGAGACCCTGGTGCGGATCCTGCGGGTCCGCGAGCGGCGCGACATCTACCGCGCGGCGACCGTCAAGTCGCTGCGTCGGCCCGACCATGTCAAGGGCATGCTGATGATCGAGGACCGGGAGTTCAGCGAGCCGGAGCTGCGGGCGATCGCGGCGGTCTCTCCGGGATGCACGGTGAACATCATCCGGGGCGGCAAGGTGCATCGGAAGTTCCGGCTCGAGCTGCCGGCACGGATCTTCGGTATCCCGTCGCTGCTGTGCGGGAATCAGGGCTGCATCACGCGCCCCGAGCACCGCGAGTCGGTCCCGGTGGTTCTGCGCCGCGCCGGCGAGCGGGCGGTCCGCTGCCACTACTGCGACCACCTGATGGAGACCGTCCTGTTCGAGTAGGGACGCCGCCGGCCGCGGTTGACCCTGCACGGCGCGGAACGGGAAAATCGGCCGAGGAACGGTCCTTCCGCTGCCATGCCGGGCGGATCGGACCCAGGGGTGTCGATGGCCGAGGATGGTGCCCACCCTCCTCCTCGGCACGCTCCCGGCTGGGAGAGGTTCGAGGAGCTGCACGACGTCGAGGGCCTCCGCAGGAGCCTGCTCGGCTGCGTCAGTCGTGCCTGCCCGTCCTGGTTGTCCGCCCAGCGCGAGGACATCGTCCAGGCCGCGCTGGTCAGGATCCTCGAGGCCCTGCGCCGGCGGGGTGAGTCGGATCGGCCCCTTCCCGCGTCCTATCTGTGGAAGGTGGCCTGGAATGCGACCATCGACGAGATCCGCCGTGCCACCCGGCGCGGCGAGCGCGGCCTCGAGGATCTGCCGGTCGATCCGCCCGACCGGGCACCGCGGGCCGACCCCGGCACGATGCACGCATCGGCCGCCCTCGGCGAGGCCGTCCGCGAGTGCCTTGCCGCGATGCACCGACCGCGCCGGATCGCGGTCGGCCTGCACCTGCTGGGCCACACGGTCCGGGAGCTGATGGAGATGCAGGGCTGGAACGAGAAGCAGGTGCGCAATCTTCTCCATCGGGGCCTGAAGGACCTGCGCGCCTGCCTGCGCCGCAAGGGGTACGAGCGATGACACGGCCGGACGACATCGACCGGCTGCGCGAGGCTCTTGCCACGCCCCGACCGGGTGCCCGCCCCGCCGGCCCGTGCCCGGGCGACGACGTGATCCGCGCGGCCGCCCGTGGCGAGCTGGCGGCCGCACGGCGCGAGGCGGTCGTCGACCACGCGCTCGGCTGCCCCGACTGCACGATCGCCTGGCGCCTGGCGCTCGAGATGGCGCGGGAGGAGCGCGGTCACGGATCGGACGCGACCGCGGTCGCGTTCCGGCCGGCGGACCGCGCGGCGGCGCAGCGGCGCGCCCGCCGCTGGACCCCCGCGCGGGTCGCGGTCCTCGCGGCGGCGGCGAGCCTTGCGCTCGTGGCGGTCGGCCTGGGCGTGCTGTGGCCGGAGCGTCCCGCCCCGTCGTCCGGACTGCGGCTCGCGGGCGGCGTGGCGATCCGCTCGCTCGTCGACGCGTCCCGACCCCTGCCGCGCGACAACGCGGTCCTGCGCTGGGAAGGCCCCGAGGTCGAGTCGTGGGACGTGTTCGTCACGACGTCCGACCTGACGCCGATCGCCTCGGCCCACGGCCTGACCGAGCCGCGCTACCGGGTCCCCCCCGAAGCGCTCGCCGGACTGCCGCCGGGCGCGAGGATCGTCTGGCAAGTCACCGGCGTCTCCGTCGCGGACCGGCGAACGATCTCACGCACGTTTGTCTCCACCCTCGACTGAACCGGAATCCGCAGATCGAGCTGAGTCATCCGGCCCGGCCTATGCTGGGTGGGGCGACTACGGCATCCGAGGCTTCGGACACACCGCGGGTGGTTTTTTCCAGGACAACGACGACTCTGGCTATGCCTACGTCGGATTCGGCGATGACGGCGTCCGGGCCTTCGGCGACGTGGCTGGCGGTGATTTCATCAACGGAACTGCCGGGGGCGGCCGGGCGCTGCTTGGCCTGACCGATCACGGGATCCGCGCGTACGGCAGTCTGCGCGGGGCCCACTTCTACGGCAGCGACGGCAGCGGATACGCGGATCTCGGAGACGGCGATTCCGGAGTGATCGGCTGGGGCAACTACGCGGGCGGGCGCTTCGGGGATCGCGACAGCTC
>RFIB01000112.1 GCA_003695625.1 Acidobacteriota bacterium
ACGGTGATCCTCTCGGCGCTGCAGTCGTTCGGCATCGCGTTCTGGGTCAGCAACCTGCCGGTCGCGAGCACCGGCCCGATCGTTCCCGACCCGGGGCCGCTGTTCTACCTGATGACGGCGCTGACGCTGACCACCGGCTGCGCGTTCGTGATGTGGCTCGGCGAGCAGATCACCGAGCGTGGCATCGGCAACGGCATCTCGCTGATCATCTTCGCCGGCATCGTCGCCGGACTGTTCCCGGCGGCGATCGGCATGATCCAGGAGATGCTCCGCGGCGAACGGAACCTGTTCCAGGTCGCGTTGCTGCTCGTGGTGATGCTCGCCGTCGTCGCCGCGGTCGTGTTCGTCGAGCGCGCGCAGCGGCGGATCCCGATCCAGTACGCCAGCCGGGTCCGCGGACGGCGGGTGATGCGCGGCACCGCGACGTTCCTGCCGCTGAAGGTCAACACGGGCGGCGTGATCCCGGTGATCTTCGCCTCGTCCCTGCTCGCACTGCCCAACGCGCTGATCGAGTACCTGTACAGCGCGTTCCCGAACGAGGTGCTCGGCTTCCTCAGCAGGCAACTCCGGTACAACATGCCGCTGTGGGACCTGCTGTACGTGGCGCTGATCCTGTTCTTCTGCTTCTTCTACACGTCGATCATCTTCAACCCGATCGACACGGCGGAGAACATGAAGCGGGTCGGCGGGTTCATTCCGGGCGTGCGTCCGGGCAAGAAGACCGCGGAGTACATCGACCGCGTGCTGACGCGGCTGACCTTCGCCGGGGCGATCTACCTGTCGGCGGTCTCGCTGCTGCCGATCTTCCTGATCAGCGGCTTCCCGCTGCACATGCTCGAACCGGCCGCGGTCGGTCACTTCTTCAACGAGTATGTCCCGCGGTTCATTCTCGACGGCCTCGGCCTGCAGTTCTACTTCGGCGGAACCTCGCTGCTGATCGTGGTCGGCGTCGGGATGGATACCGTGCAGCAGATCGAGAGCCAGCTCGTCATGCGGCACTACGACGGGTTCCTCAAGAAGACCCGGATCCGCGGGCGGAGGTGACGGGGCGATGCGGCTCGTGCTCCTCGGTCCTCCGGGTGCCGGCAAGGGCACCCAGGCGGCGCGGATCAGCGCCGCATGGGGGATCCCGCACATCTCCACCGGCGAGATGCTCCGCGAAGCGGTCGCCGCGGGGACGGAGCTGGGCCGCAGGGTCGGCGAGGTGATGGCGCGCGGGCATCTGGTGCCCGACGAGCTGGTCGGCCGGGTCGTCGTCGAACGGCTGTCCCGGCCGGATGCGCGGAGCGGATTCCTGCTCGACGGGTTTCCGCGGACCGTGGCCCAGACCGAGCTGCTCGACCGGATCCTGGCGGACCTCGGCGTGCGGCTCGACGCGGTGCTGCTGCTCGAGATTCCCGAGGAGGTCGCCGTCGAGCGGATGCAGACGCGACGCCGCCAGAGCGAGACGGTCCGCGACGACGACACCGTCGAGACGTTCCGCGAGCGGCTGCGCGTCTACGCCGAGAAGACGGCCCCGCTGATCGAAGTCTATGAAAAGAGGGGCCTTCTGAGGCGGATCGACGGCAGCGGAACCATCGACGAGGTGTTCGCGAAGATCCGGCAGGCGCTCGAGGAGGTGACCGGATGATCGCGCGGCGGCGGGACGACGAGATCGACCGCATCGACCGGGCATGCCGGGTCGTGCGGACGATCCTCGACGAGCTGGCCGAGATGGCCCGGGTCGGCACGACGACCGCCGAGCTGGACCGGCACGCGGAGGCGCGCTGCGAGGACTTCGGGGCGCGGCCTGCATTCAAGGGCTACATGGGGTACCCTGCGGCTCTGTGCGTCTCGGTCAACGAGCAGGTGGTGCACGGCATCCCGGGCCCCCGGCGCCTCGAGTCGGGTGACCTGGTCAGCATCGACTTCGGCGTCCTCCTCGACGGCTACTACGGCGACTCGGCGATCACCTGCCTGGTCGGTGAGGCCAGCGAGGCGGACCGGGAGCTGTCCCGGGTCACGCGGGAGTGCCTGATGCGGGCCGTCGAGCAGGTCCGCCCGGGACGGCGGATAGGAGACATCGGCCGGGCGGTCGAGGAGCACGCCACGGCCCACGGATACGGCGTCGTCCGGGAGTTCGTCGGCCACGGGATCGGAACGCGCATGCACGAGGAGCCGCAGATCCCGAACTACCGGACGAACCGGACGACACCGCGGATCGAGGCGGGCAACGTGCTGGCGATCGAGCCGATGATCACCGCCGGGCGACCCGAGGTGCGGGTGCTCGCGGACGGATGGACGGCCGTGACCCGCGACGGGTCGAAGGCGGCGCACTGGGAGCTGGTCGTCGCCGCGACCCCGGAGGGGCCGCGCGTGCTGGGCGACCCGGTCGCCGCCGGATGCGGCGAGGAGCGGAACCGTGCCTAAGGAAGAAGCCATCCAGGTCGAGGCGGTGGTGGAGGAGACCCTCCCCAACGCCATGTTCCGCGTCAAGCTGGACAACGGCCATCTGGTGCTCGCGCACATCTCGGGAAAGATGCGCAAGCACTTCATCCGGATCCTCCCCGGGGATCGGGTGCTGGTCGAGCTGTCCCCGTACGACCTCAACCGCGGGCGGATCGTCTACCGCTACAAGTGAGCGCGTGGAGTCGAACGATGAAAGTCAGGGCGTCCGTCAAGAAGATCTGTGACAAGTGCAAGATCGTCCGGCGCAAGGGTGTGATCCGGGTGATCTGCGAGAATCCGAAGCACAAGCAGCGACAGGGCTGAGTCCGAGGAGCTTGAGAGCATGGCACGCATCGCGGGAATCGACCTTCCGCTGAACAAGCGCATCGATATCGCGCTGACGTACATCTTCGGCATCGGCCCGACCCGCGCGAAGAAGATCCTCGACGCGGCGAACGTCCCGGGCGAGGTCCGGGTCAAGGACCTGACCGAGGACCAGACGCGTCGCATTCGCCAGATCATCCAGGAGGAAGGACGCGTCGAGGGCGATCTGCGCAAGAACATCCAGATGGATATCAAGCGCCTGATCGAGATCGGGTGCTACAGGGGCATCAGGCACAGGTCCGGCCTTCCGGTGCGGGGTCAGCGGACTCACACCAACGCTCGAACCAAGAAGGGGCCGCGCGTCGCGGTCGCGGGCAAGAAGAAGGTCCGCAAGTAGCGCGGATCGGCCCGGGGCGCGCCCGCCGGGGCGGCCCCGCGCGGCGATCCGAAGGCGACGTGACCAGGAGAATGTTCGATGGCGAAGTCTTCCAAGGGCAAGAAGGGAACGCGCCGTCGCGAGAAGAAGCTCGTCCCGCACGGGATCGCGCACATCGCGGCGACGTTCAACAACACGATCATCACGATCACGGATCCGCAGGGAAACGTGGTCGCGTGGTCGAGCGCCGGGCGCGCCGGCTTCAAGGGCTCCCGCAAGGGCACGCCGTTCGCCGCGCAGATGGCGGCGACGCAGGCGGTCGAGGCCGCCCGCGAGCACGGCGTCCAGTCGGTCGACGTGCGCGTGCAGGGGCCGGGAGCGGGGCGCGAGTCGTCGATCCGCGCCCTCGGCGCCGCCGGGCTCGAGGTGCGCTCGATCCGTGACGTGACACCGATTCCGCACAACGGATGCCGCCCGCCGAAGCGGCGCCGGGTCTGAGAGGAGGACGGGAGATGGCACGCTATACCGGTCCCGCCTGCAGGCTCTGCCGCCGCGAGGGCGAACAGCTGTTCCTCAAGGGCGAGCGCTGCTTCAAGGAGAAGTGCGCCGTCAAGCGGAGGCCGTACGCTCCGGGACAGCACGGCCACCGGCGGCGCAAGGTCCAGGGCTACGGGCTCCAGCTGCGCGAGAAGCAGAAGGTCAAGCGGATCTACGGCGTTCTCGAGCGCCAGTTCCGGATCTACTTCAAGCGAGCCGCCGCCGCGCGGGGCGTCACCGGCGAGAACCTGCTCGCGTTCCTCGAACGCCGGCTCGACAACGTGGTCTACCGGCTGGGCTTCGCCGCCTCGCGTGCCCAGGCACGGCAGCTGGTCAATCACGGCCACTTCCTGGTCAACGGGCGCAAGGTGGACATCCCGTCGTTCCAGGTGCGCCAGGGAGACACCGTCGAGCTGCGCGAGAAGAGCCGCAAGAACGCCCTGATCCAGGGCAACCTGGACACGGCCCAGGGCCGCGGCATCCCGGCGTGGCTCGAACTCGACGCGACGGCGTTCAAGGGCCGGGTGCTCGAGCTGCCGCGGCGCGAGGACATCCAGATGCCGATCCAGGAGAACCTGATCGTCGAGCTGTACTCGAAGTGACGATCGCAGCCTCGCGGGGCTCCGGCGCGCGGCGCCGGACCGCCCCCCGGGAGGACATATGCAGAATCTGGCCTTCCAGAAGCCCAAGTTCCTCGAGATCGAGCAGTCGAGCCTGACCGACACGTTCGGCCGGTTCGTCGCCCAGCCGTACGAGCGCGGCTTCGGCGTCACGGTCGGCAACGCGCTTCGGCGGATCCTGCTCTCGGCGATCGGGGGCGCGGCGGTCACGGCCGTCAAGATCGAAGGCGTGCTCCACGAGTTCTCGTCGGTTCCCGGCGTGACCGAAGACGTGACGGACATCATCCTCAACCTCAAGCGGATCCCGTTCAGGCTCCACCTGCCGAAGGTCGAGACGCTGCGGCTGCAGGCCAAGGGACCGAAGGTCGTCACCGCGGCGGACATCGAGCTGAACTCGAATGTCGAGGTGCTCGACCCGAACGTGGTGATCGCCACGCTGTCCGACGAGGGCGAGCTCGAGATGGAGTTCCGCGTCAAGCCAGGCCGCGGGTACGTGCCTGCCGACCAGAACATGGACGAGGACCTGGCCGTCGGCTACATCCCGATCGACTCCGTGCATTCGCCGGTGCGCCGTGTGAACTTCACCGTCGACCCGGCGCGTGTCGGGCGCTCGACGGAATACGACCGGCTGACGCTCGAGGTGTGGACCGACGGGACGATCGGACCGCGTGACGCCGTCGCCGCGGCGGCGAAGCTGCTCAAGGATCACCTGTCGATCTACATCAACTTCGAGGACCGGGTCGAGGAGGTCGAGGAGGCGCCGGAGACCGAGGACGACCGGCTGCGCGAGCACCTCGACAGGTCGATCGACGAGCTGGAGCTGTCGGTCCGGTCGTACAACTGCCTGAAGAACGCCGGGATCGAGACCGTGCGCGACCTGGTCCAGATGACCGAGGCCGAGCTGCTGAAGACGAAGAACTTCGGCCGCAAGTCCCTCAACGAGATCAAGGAGCTGCTCGCCGACATGAAACTGTCGCTCGGCATGCGGCTCGGTGGCGGCGGGCAGGCGTCGAACGCCTGAGCCCGGCCGGGACGCTGCGGAGGAACCGACGATGAGACATCGCTGGGGACACAAGAAGCTGGGTCGCACCAGCGAGCACAGGCTGGCGACGCTGAACAACATGGCGATCGCCCTGTTCCGCCATGAGCGGATCGAGACGACCCTCGGCAAGGCGAAGGCACTGCGCCCGTACGCGGAGAAGCTGATCAGCCGCGCGCGCCAGGACAGCGTCCACTCGCGCCGCATCGTGGCGCGGGCGCTGAAGGATCGGGGCGTCGTCAAGCACCTGTTCGACGAGATCGCGCCGCGGTTCGCGCAGCGTCCGGGGGGCTACCTGCGCATCGTGCGCACGACGCCCCGCCGGGGCGACGGCGCCGAGATGGCGATCGTCGAGCTGGTCGAGCGGCGCGAGGACGGCGGCTCGGGCAAGGGCTCGGGAGCCTGACCGGGCGCCGGGAGCCGGATGCGAGGGCCGCCCGCGGGGGCGGCCCTTTTTCGAAGCGGGACGGAGAGGCGCGATGCCACGGCGCAACGACCTGAACAAGGTGCTGGTCATCGGCTCGGGACCGATCGTCATCGGCCAGGCGTGCGAGTTCGACTACTCGGGGACCCAGGCGTGCAAGGCGCTGCGCGAGGAGGGGCTCGAGGTCGTTCTCGTCAACTCGAACCCGGCGACGATCATGACCGACCCGGAGATCGCCGACCGGACCTACGTCGAGCCGCTGACCGTCGAGAGCGTGCGGCGCGTGATCGAGCGCGAGCGGCCGGACGCGCTGCTGCCGACCGTCGGCGGGCAGACCGCGCTGAACCTCGCGGTCGAGCTGGACCGTGAGGGCATCCTCGGGCGCTTCGGCACGCGGATGATCGGAGTCAACCGCGAGGCGGTCGAAGTCTGCGAGGACCGCGAGCGCTTCCTCGCGGCGGTCAGCTCGGTCGGGCTGGAGATGCCCCGCGGCGCGTTCGTGCGCTCGGCGCAGGAAGCCGACGCGGTGCGCCGGGAGTTCGGCTTTCCGCTGGTCGTGCGGCCGTCGTTCACGCTCGGCGGCACCGGGGGCGGCATCGCGTGGAACCCGGACGAGTACGAGCAGATCGTGCGCCACGGACTGGCGGCCTCGCCGATCGGGCAGGTGCTCGTCGAGGAGTCGATCGTCGGCTGGAAGGAGTACGAGCTCGAGGTGATGCGCGACGGCGCCGACAACGTCGTCATCGTGTGCTCGATCGAGAACTTCGACGCGATGGGCGTGCACACCGGCGACTCGATCACCGTGGCGCCGGCCCAGACGCTGACCGACCGCGAGTACCAGCAGCTGCGCGACGCCGCGCTGGCGATCATCCGCGCGGTCGGCGTCGAGACCGGCGGGAGCAACATCCAGTTCGCGGTCGATCCGGCCACCGGCCGCCAGCTCGTGATCGAGATGAACCCGCGCGTCTCGCGCTCGTCGGCCCTCGCCTCGAAGGCGACGGGGTTTCCGATCGCGCGGATCGCGGCCAAGCTGGCGCTCGGCTACACGCTCGACGAGATCCCGAACGACATCACGCGCGAGACACCGGCGAGCTTCGAGCCGGCGCTGGACTACGTCGTGGTCAAGGTGCCGCGCTGGGCGTTCGAGAAGTTCCCGGACACGCCGCCCGAGCTGGGCACGCAGATGAAGTCGGTCGGCGAGGCGATGGCGATCGGCCGGACGTTTCCCGAGGCGCTGCAGAAGGCGCTGCGCAGCCTCGAGACCGGCCGATACGGACTCGGCGGGGACGGCACCCGCGTGGTCGATCCCAAGGCGCTGGTCGACCGGCTGCGGACGCCGAACTGGGAGCGGCTGTTCTACATCAAGCACGCGCTGCTCTCGGGCTGGAGCGTCGAGCGCGTCGCCCGTCTGACCCACGTCGATCCGTGGTTCCTGCGCCAGCTCGAGCGGATCGTCGATCTCGAGGGCCGGCTGCGGGCGTTCTCGCTCGCCGACGTTCCCGACGACCTGCTCGCCGCGGCCAAGCGGCTCGGCTTCTCCGACCGGCAGCTCGCCGTGCTGCTCGGCGCCGGCGAGGAGGAGATCCGCACCCGGCGCCGGGCGATCGGCCTGCGCCCGGTCTACAAGCGGGTGGACACCTGCGCGGCGGAGTTCGAGGCCCACACGCCGTATCTCTACTCGACCTGGGAGAGCGAGTGCGAGGCCGCGCCGGACCGGCGGCGCAAGGTGATCATCCTCGGCTCAGGGCCGAACCGGATCGGGCAGGGGATCGAGTTCGACTACTGCTGCTGCCACGCGGCGTTCGCGCTGGCCGAGGCGGGCGTCGAGTCGATCATGGTCAACTGCAACCCCGAGACGGTCTCGACCGACTACGACACGTCGGACCGGCTGTACTTCGAGCCGTTGACCCTCGAGGACGTGCTCGAGATCGTCGATGTCGAGCAGCCCGAAGGGGTGATCGTCCAGTTCGGCGGACAGACGCCGCTGCGACTCGCGCTGCCGCTCAAGCAGGCCGGGGTGCCGATCCTCGGCACCTCCCCGGAGAGCATCGACCTGGCCGAGGATCGCCGGCGCTTCGGCGCGCTGCTCGACGAGCTGGGCGTGCGCGCTCCCGCCTGGGGCACCGCGCGCAGCCTCGAGGAGGCGCAGGCGATCGGCGAGCGGATCGGCTTTCCGCTGCTGGTGCGGCCGTCGTACGTCCTCGGCGGGCGGGCGATGTTCGTCTGCTGGGACGCGGGCTCGCTGGCGGCAATGATGCAGAAGGCCGTCGACGCCTCGCCCGAGCACCCGGTACTGCTCGATCGCTACCTCGAGGACGCCTACGAGCTGGACGTCGACGCGCTGTGCGACGGCCGGGACGTCGTCATCGGCGCCGTGATGCAGCACATCGAGCAGGCCGGCGTGCACTCCGGCGACAGCGCGTGCGTGATCCCGCCGTACCACGAGGCGGTCCGGCGCCACCTCGACGACGTGCGCGAGGTCACCCGCACCCTGGCTCTTGCGCTCGGCGTGCGGGGCCTGATCAACCTCCAGATGGCGATCCAGGACGACGAGCTGTACGTGCTCGAGGTCAATCCGCGTGCCTCGCGCACGGTGCCGTTCGTCTCCAAGGCGCGCGGCCTGCCCCTCGCCCGGCTGGCGACGCGGATCATGCTCGGCGAGACGCTCGCGGAGCTCGGTGTGCGCGAGCCGGCGGACAGCGGGCTGTACTTCGTCAAGGAGTGCGCGTTCCCGTTCACGCGCTTTCCCGGCGAGGATCCGGTGCTCAGCCCGGAGATGAAGTCGACCGGCGAGGTGATGGGGGTCGGCCGGACGTTCGGCGAGGCGTTCCTCAAGGGGAGCGAGGGCGTCGGCACGATGCTGCCGCGGGGGGGGACGGCGTTCCTGTCCGTCCACGACCGGGACAAGCCGGGCCTGCTGCCGATCGCGCGCGGCCTGGCGGAACTCGGCCTGCGGCTCGTCGCCACGCGGGGCACGGCGGATTTCCTGCGCTCGCACGGTCTGGCCGTCGAGCCGGTGTTCAAGGTCAACGAGGACCGGCCGCACGTGGTCGACCGGATGCTCGGCGGCGAGATCCAGCTCGTGATCAACACGCCGCTGGGAGAGCCGTCGTTCTACGACGAGCGCGCGATCCGGGTCACCGCGCTCAAGGAGCGCATCCCGCTGATCACGACGCTGTCCGGGGCCGCGGCGGCGGTCGAGGCGATCCGCTCGCTGCAGGCCGGCGAACGCGACGTGTTCGCGCTGCAGGAGATTCACCGGGCCGGCTGAGCCGGGCGCCGGCCGGGGGCTCAGCGCCAGTCGCGCTCCGGCTCGGGCCGGTTGTCGAGGATCCGCTCGATCCGCTCGAGCACCTCGTCGTCGAGCCGTGCGGCGACGGCGAGGGCGCCGAGATTCTCCTCGACCTGCTCGCGGCGCGAGGCGCCCATGATCACCGAGCTGACGCGGGGGTTGCGCAGGCACCACGCGATCGCGAGCTGGGCCAGCGAGCAGTGCAGCTCGGCAGCGATCGGCTCGAGCCGGCGGACCTTCTCGATCCGGGGGCGCGCCTGCTCACCGACGAGGCGCTCGGCGAGCCACTCGTAGCCGGGCAGCGTCGCCCGTGTCCCCGGAGGCGCGGTGCCGTTGTTGTACTTGCCCGTGAGCAGCCCGCTGGCCAGCGGACTCCACGTCGTCAGACCGAGGCCGACCGTCCGGTACAGCGGCGCGTACTCGCGTTCGACGCGCTCGCGGTGGAACATGTTGTATTGCGGCTGTTCCATCGTCGGCGGTACGAGGTGCAGCTGGCGGGCGACCGCGTGGGCCTCCATGATCTCGGCCGCGCTCCACTCGCTGGTGCCCCAGTAGAGTGCCTTGCCCCGGGCGATCACGTGATCCATCGCCCGGACCGTCTCCTCCATCGGCGTGCGCGGGTCAGGCCGGTGGCAGTAGACCAGGTCGACGTAGTCGAGTCCGAGCCGGCGCAGCGACGCGTCGAGCCCCTCGACGATGTGCTTGCGCGACAACCCGCGGTCGTTCGGCCCCTCGCCGCCCCAGAAGATCTTGGTCGACACGACGAGCTGCGAGCGGGGCCAGCCGGCGCGGCGGAGCACGCGGCCCATCACGCGCTCCGCCTCGCCGCCGGCATAGACCTCGGCGTTGTCGAAGAAGTTGACGCCGGCCTCCCAGGCCGCCGTCATGCACTCCCGCGCGGTCTCCTCGCCGACCTGGCCCCCGTAGGTGATCCACGCGCCCAGCGACAGCGCGGAGAGCTGGAGGCCGGATCGTCCGAGGTGGCGGTACTCCATCGCCGTGCCGTCCGCCGTCCGCTCAGTAGCGGTAGTGGTCCGGCTTGTAGGGCCCGTCGACCGGCACGCCGATGTACTCGGCCTGCTCGGGCGTGAGCCGGGTCAGCCGCACGCCGATCTTGTCGAGGTGCAGGCGCGCGACCTTCTCGTCGAGGTGCTTGGGCAGCACGTAGACCTTCTTCCCGTAGCGCTCGAGGTGCTGCGCCAGCTCGACCTGAGCCAGCACCTGGTTGGTGAAGCTGTTCGACATCACGAAGCTCGGGTGCCCCGTGGCGCAACCGAGATTGAGCAGGCGGCCCTCGGCGAGGATCAGCACCGAGTGGCCGTCGGGAAACGTCCACTTGTCGTACTGGGGCTTGATGTTCTCGTGGCGGATGCCCGGGTAGCGCCTGAGGCCGGCCATGTCGATCTCGTTGTCGAAATGGCCGATGTTGCCGATGATCGCGCCGTCCTTCATCCGGCTCATGTGCTCGACCGTGACGACGTTGTAGTTGCCCGTCGCCGTGATCACAATGTCCGCCTCCTCGAGCACGTCCTCGAGCCGCTTGACGGCGTAGCCTTCCATCGCGGCCTGCAGCGCGCAGATCGGGTCGATCTCGGTCACGATCACGCGGGCGCCCTGCCCGCGGAGCGCCTGCGCGCAGCCCTTGCCGACGTCACCGTAGCCGCAGACGACGGCCACCTTGCCGGCGAGCATGACATCGGTCGCCCGCATCAGTCCGTCGAGCAGCGAGTGGCGGCAGCCGTACAGGTTGTCGAACTTGCTCTTGGTGACCGAGTCGTTGACGTTGATCGCCGGGAACAGCAGCCGGCCCTCGCGCTCGAGCTCGTAGAGCCGGTGCACTCCCGTCGTCGTCTCCTCGGTCACGCCGCGCAGCTCCTCGACGACGCGGCGCCAGCGCTGCGGGTCGGCCTCGTGGATCCGCGCCAGGCGCAGCAGCAGGTGCTCGAGATCCTCGGGATCGTCTGCGGCGGGAGCGGGCACGGCGCCCGCGTTCTCGTACTCCCAGCCCTTCATGATCATCATCGTCGCGTCGCCGCCGTCGTCGACGATCTGCGTCGGGCCGCGCCCGTCGCCGAAGTCGAGCGCGCGCTCGGTGCACCACCAGTACTCCTCGAGCGTCTCGCCCTTCCAGGCGAACACCGGCACGCCGCGCGGCTCGTCGGGCGTGCCGTCCGGGCCGACGACCACGGCGGCAGCCGCGTGGTCCTGGGTCGAGAAGATGTTGCACGAGGCCCAGCGCACGTCGGCGCCGAGGTCGACGAGGGTCTCGATCAGCACCGCGGTCTGGATCGTCATGTGCAGCGAGCCGGTGATCCGCTGGCCGGCCAGCGGCTGGCTGGCGCGCAGCTCGTCGCGGACCGCCATCAGACCGGGCATCTCCTTCTCGGCGAGCTCGATCTCGCGGCGGCCCCAGGCCGCCAGGTCGAGGTCCCTGACCTTGAACTCGAGTCCGCCGCGGTGGCTCGCCACCGGATCGCTCGTTCGTGTCTCGGGCATCTTGCCTGTCCTCCTCGGACCGGGAGCGCGGCGTGGTGTCCGGCCGCCCGGCGCGTTGGTGTCGTCAGTCAGCCCCGGCGGCGGGGCGGTCGGCGGTGGCCAGCAGCAGCGCCGGCCCGCGCGCGCGCGGCTCGGCGGGGAGCGTCTCGACGCGCGGGGCCGCGAGTCCCGCCGCGGTCAACGCGTCGGCCAGCGCCTCCGGCTCGAACCCGGACTGCGCGTGGCCCATTGTCTCGCGAAAGTCCGCCCGGTCGTGGGCGAGCAGGTCGACGACGACCAGCCGCCCGCCGGGACGCAGGATCCGCGCCGCCTCGCCGACGACCGCGGGCGGATCGTCGGCCCAGGTCAGCGCGAGCAGCATCAGCGCGGCGTCGACGCGGCCGTCCTCGAGCGGCAGGTCGGCCAGGTCGGCCTGGATCAGCTCGACGTTGTCCGTACCGGCCAGCTCCCGGCGCGCGGCGTCGAGCATCGCCGGCGAGGCGTCGACGGCGAGCACGCGCCGCACGCGCGCGGCGAGCAGCCGGGCCAGCCGGCCTGTCCCGCAGCCGAGATCGGCGACCTCCCAGTCCGCGGGCAGCAGCGCGGCGAGCGCGGCGTTGACGTAGCCGTGCCCGTACAGCTCCTGGCGGACTTCCTCCCAGCGCGCCGCGCTGCGCGAGAAGAACGCCTCGGCGCGCTCCCGGCGGCGCCGGACCGCCTCGAGCCGGTGCCGGTCGTGCCGCGCCCGGGACCACGCGGCGCCCGCCTGGCGGGCGGTGGACCACAGGGCGGCGGCCCCCTCGTCGAGCGAGGCGGAGTCCATCCGGTAGAGGCGGGCGGTTCCGGCACGCCGCGAACGGATCCAGCGCTGGTCGGCGAGCAGCTTGAGGTGCCGGCTGACCGTCGACTGGGGCAGCTGCAGCACGTCGCACAGCTCGGCGACCGACAGCTCGGCCTGCTCGAGCACGAGCAGCAGGCGCAGCCGCGTCTCGTCCGCGAGGGATCCGAGGCGTTCGACGATGGGAAGAGGAGAACCGCTCATTCATCCGCCTATGCGGATGAAAGGCTAGCCTTGGTGCCGGGGACCGTCAAGCCGGCAGCTCGCCCCCTCTCAGCGTGCCGCCGCCCCGTCCGGCGGCGCGATCCGCTCGCCGGCCGCGAACCGCGCGAGGATCTCGCGCAGCACCGGGGCCGGCCGGGCCCCGAGCAGCATGCCCAGCGGCCGGCCGTCCTCGAAGAACACCAGTGCCGGGATCGAGCGGATCCCGAACCGGCCTGCCGTGACCGGGTTCTCGTCGACGTTCACCTTGTAGATCGCCAGCTCGGCGGGCAGCTCCGGCGCGATCTGCTCGAGGGCCTCGCCGAGGAAGCGGCACGGGGCGCACCAGGGCGCCCAGAAGTCGACCACGGCCCGCCCCCGGCGGCGCCCGACGACCGTGTCGAAGCTGGCGTCGTCCAGCGTCTGGAAACGGAGCCCGGTGTGCTGCACCTGCTGTTCCTGCCGCATGGCGTGTCTCCCGGTGCGGCGGAACCTGCCGCCGCCCTGGGGACAGATGCGGCGAATCCCCGGCGGGTTGCGCCGGGCACGCGCGCTATCCGGCGTCCCAGCCGTCCTCGATCGCGGCGGCGAGCTCTTCGCGGCTGGTCGTGGCGGTGCCGCGCTTCATGACGACCAGGCCGCCGGCGACGTTGGCCAGCTCGGCGGCCTCGCGCCAGCTCGCCCCGGCGACGCGCGCGGCGGTGAAGACCGCGATCACCGTGTCTCCCGCGCCGGTGACGTCGGCGACCTCGTCGCTGCCGAAGACGGGAATCGCGGCCGGCGCGCGGCGTCGCTCGAGCAGGGTCATGCCGCGACTGCCGCGGGTGACCAGCAGCGCCTCGGCGCCGAGCCGGCGGGCGAGCGCGCGGCCGGCGCGCTCGATCGCCGCGGTGTCGTCGTCGTCGAGGCGCAGGCCGCAGGCGCGCTCGAGTTCCTCGAGATTCGGTGTCGCCGCGTCGACGCCGCGGAAGCGTTCGACACGGAACCGGCTGTCGACGACCAGCGGCCCGCGCCGGCCGTCGAGCCGTGCCGGCCAGTCGGGAGCGAGACCGCCGTAGCCGTAGTCGGCGAGAATCACCGCGGCGCCGCGGCGCGCGGCGCGGGCGACGCGCTCGGTCATCCGGCGAACGACCGCAGCCCGGGGGGCGCAGGGGCGATCGCCGCGGTCGAGACGGACGATCTGCTGCTTGGCGGTATGCGGGCTGCCGGCGAGGATCCGCGTCTTGGTCGGTGTCTGGTAGCGGGGGTCCTCGATCAGTCCCGCGGTGTCGACGCCGAGGGCGGCAAGCGCGTCGCGCAGGCGGGCACCCTGCTCGTCGCGGCCGATCCGCCCGACGAGCGTGGTCCGCACGCCGAGCGCGGCGAGGTTCGCGGCGGTGTTGCCCGCGCCGCCTGGCGCGATCTCGGTCCGCCGGTGGTGCAGGATCAGGACCGGTGCCTCACGCGAGACGCGGGCGATCTCGCCGTAGACGAACTCGTCGAGCATCGCGTCGCCGGCGACGACGACGCG
>RFIB01000018.1 GCA_003695625.1 Acidobacteriota bacterium
ACGGACAATCGCGCTCGTCGAACACGTAGAAGCCGTCGATCACGTCCTCGTCGCTCCCCTGCTGGCCGGTGCAGTCCTCGGCGACGAACCGGATCCGCGGATGGTCGTACTCGAGGCGCTGGCAGCGCCTGGCCGCCATGCACAGGAACGGGCGCGAGACGGGAATCGACTCGTCGACGAGCAGACCGTCACCGTCTCCGTCGGCGTCGCCGTCGAGCACGAGGCAGTCGTCGACGTACAGCCGCTCGCGGACGACCCGCCCCGGCGCGGCGTCCTCGTCGTGCGAGACGATCCAGTCGCCGAGGTCGAGCTGCGCCGGCGGGCTGCCCGGCGGTTCGAGCGGCGGGGCGTGGACCTCGACGAACGGCGGCGTGTCGTCGATCACGAACAGGACGTCGTCGACGGCCGCCAGGCCGGCGTCGTCGGTCGCCGTCAGCGTCACGTGCCACAGCCCCTCGTCGACGTAGGTCGGTCCCGGCCCCGGCTCGTAGAGCCGGTCGAGCGCGTCGTCGCACACGTCGTCGAACACGTCCCGGATCGTCACCGGTCCGTTCAGACAGTCGCCGTCACGCGGGAACACGATCCGGCCCGAAGGCGGCATCGTGTCCTCCACGGTGACGAGCACGCGCTCCGGACCGGCGACGACGAGACCGTCGTCGACGCGCAGCTCGGTGACGTGCTCGCCGACCGGGAACGAGAGTTCGACGAGCCGGCCGTGCGCCTCGCCGCCGCCCTCGAGGAACGGCCCGGTCCAGGCGTGATCGAGCACGTCGCAGTCGGGATCGGTCGACAGGCTCTCGAGCACCACGCGGCCGACGCCGTCCCGGCACTCGAACACGCCGCCACCCCTGGCGGCGACCTGCGGCTCGCGGTTCTCGTACACGGAGACGTCGAGCGGTCCGCGCGGCGGGCCCGCGTAGTCGATCTCGATCACCGCGCGGCGGTCCGGCCCGACCGCCAGCGGCAGGCGCACCGACGGGCCGAGTCCCGCCCCGTCCCACGCGCCGACAAGCATCCCGCCGTCGGCCGGCGCGTCGGCCCAGGCGCGGACCACGAACCGCCCCCGACGCGCACCGAGCCATTCGAGGCGATGGACCGGCGGGGGGCTCGTCGCCGGATCGACCAGCGAGGACACCGCCTCGGTGACGTAGACCGGCCCGGCGAACTCCCGCAGCACGCCGCCCGGCGCCTCCTGCGCCTCGCCGACCTGGCGGCAGTCCTCGTCGGCCATCGCGAACCGGATCCCGCCGTCGGCCGCGACCGCAAGCGCGGGCTCGCCGTCGCCGCGGCTGAAACGGAGCGACGCATCGAACGCCGGTCCGTAGGGAGGCTCGCCGAGCCGGTCCGCGCGACCGGCCGGATCGGCGATGGCCCACGCGACCTCGTCGTCCTGCACGGCCTGGTCGCGGACGACGACCCAGTGGTCCGGTCCTTCCACCGCCGTGGTGTCGAGGCCGACGGCCAGCGGCTCGCGATCGAAGCAGACCGCGTCGAAGGCGACGTCGGCGGAGGCGCCGGTCCGGCTGCCGCGGTAGCCGATCGGGACGCCGAGCCGCCGCGCGACGCGCACTACGGCGAACGGGTTGGCGATCGGCCCGACGAAGCCGTCGTCCTCGGCGGCCAGCAGCGATCCGAGCAGCCCCGGATCGGCGTCGACGCCGACCTCGGCGCCGAACGTGTCGACCACCATCGCCAGCGAGGTGAGCTGGGAGCCGAGATCGCCGATGGTGCCGCCGGTCTCGCCGAGCGGGTCGCCGGCCCAGGCCGGGTCGTCCTGCCGCATGGCGACGACCTCCGCGCCGTCGCACTCGCCGTCGAGCACGAGGTTGTCGATGTAGAACGAGTTCTGCGACGGCGACCACACGCTCTGCGACTCGATCGTGATCGCGCCGACGGGCATCGCGCGGAACTCGAACGTCACGCACTCGTTGCCGATGTCGGTCCCGAGCTGCCGGAACCGGCACTCGAGCAGCGTGTCGAGGCTGGCGTCGGTATAGGCGCAGACCGTGACGCGGTCCGGATCCGACGGACCGAAGTCGCCGACCTCGAGGGACACCACGTTGGAGACCGGCCGGACGAGCTCGATCATGATCGAGGCATGGTCGAACGGATCGGTCGTCACCGCGATCGACCCGTCGCACGGCCCGGGCGTGCCGTCGCGTGCCGGCGTCGAGGCGACGATCCGGCTCCCCGGCGGACTCAGCGGGCCGGGCCGCAGGATCACGCCGGCCGCGAGGTAGGTCTGCTCGGTAATCTCCTCGCCCGGGGCCAGCTCGTTGAACGACAGCACCAGCAGGCCCGGGTCGTCGAGCGCCACGGTGGCGCCCGGCGCCGCGACGCAGGCGGCGAGCAGCAGGCCGACCAGACGGAAATGCATGTCTCGACGAGCGTTCACCGCACCTCCCCCGCCGGGCGGGGCCCGGCCTCGCCTCGGGGAGAGCGGCCGCCGGCACGGGGCCCCCGACCGGGTCCCCGGGCACGAGGAGCGTACGCTGAAACGGCGGCGATGCTCAGTTGGAAACGGCCGGGCCCGCGAGCAGCGCCTCGACCCGGCGTCGTACCTCGCCGACCAGGCGCCGGTGCTCGTCCCCTGTCGCCGGGCCGGCCCAGCCGACATGGACCGCGGTCACCTGCCCGCGCCCGTCGACGAACAGCAGCGTCGGGTAGGCCAGCGCGCCCCGCAGTCCGGGCAGCGCCTCGCCCGAGCGGGCCCGCTCGACGGTACCGCCGAGCAGCAGCGGGAAGTCCACGCCGTACCGTGCACGGAACGCCTCGACCAGTGCCCGGTTGCGTTCGAGGTCGTCCTCGAGCTCGAACGCGATGCCGACCACCGACAGGCCGCGCGGGCCGTACTCGCGCGCCAGCGCGACGAGGTCGACGATCGAGTCGCTGCAGTTCGGGCACCATGTGCCGAGAATCTCGACGAGGCGCGCGCGGCCGGCGAGCGACGGGTCGCCGAGGGCGATCTCGCGGCCGTCGAGCGTGAGAAAGCGCAGCTCGTCGAGCGGCACCGCCGGATCCCAGCGGGCCATCGTGAAGCCGTCCGGCAGCACGCTCTCGTCGTCGGCCAGACGCCGCGCGGAAAAGCGCGCGTGGTCGGCGTCGCGCGACCACAGGTCGCCGGCCAGCCGCCCGTCGTCCGTCAGCTCCGCCCGGACGAGCAGCGCGCGCGCGCCGTCGAACCCCGAGAGCCGCAGCGTGCGGCCGTCGAGCCGGCCTGCGAGGAACCGGTCATCGCCGGTCGAGGCGAGGAACGTGCCGCGCGCCGAGCCGTCCGCGTCGACCTCGAAGATCCCGAGCGACGGAGCGTCGGCGTCGTCGAACCGCACCTCCCAGCGGCCGGCCAGCTCCCCGGCCGCCGGGGGATAGGCCTCGGCCAGCGGGCGGAAGCGGGGTGCGTCCGAGCGCTCCGCGTGGAACGGCACGCGGAACGGCTCCTCGCCGCGCGTGCGCCGCTCCCAGTGACCTTCGAGCACGCGGCCGCCGGCGGCGACCGTCGCCACGAGCCGCGAGTCGAAATGCGGCATGCCGAGGATGACGCGTCCTCCGGCGACGTCGACCCGGTCGAACGGGATCGCGGCGTCGCCGTTGACCAGCCGTGCGCGCCAGCCAGCCGCGGTGCGCTCGAGCACGATCTCGAACGGGATCTCCCCGGCAGGGACCTCGAACGCGGCGCGGTACCGGCCGGGCGCGGGCACGGCGTCGCCGGGGGCGTTCCCGGCCTCGCCGCCGCACGACAGGGTCAGCAGCGCGAGAACCGCCAGGGTGATGGCGGCGCCACGGGGCAGCGAGGGAGCGGCAGGCAGCATCGGGACGACTCCGGACGCGGGGTGCATGGCGCATGATACGGGCTGCGCGGAGGACGCGGGTGGTACGAGACGAACGGCGGACGGACCGGCCGGTCGTCGTCAGGGACGGCGACGCGACGGTCAGTGTGCTGCCGCGGAGTCCGGGACCGACCGACACGCCGTTCGACGTGGTCGCGGCGGCGGTGGCCGCCTTCGCGCCCCCCGGACCGGTCGCGCTGCTCGGCTTCGCCGCCGGCGGCGTCCTCGCGCCGCTCCGCGCGCTCGGCTGCGACGCCCCGGTCGTCGGC
>RFIB01000113.1 GCA_003695625.1 Acidobacteriota bacterium
CACCGGTCCCCGGCTCGTGGATCCGGTCGCGCTGGCGCATCCGCATCCGGTCGCCGACGCCCGGCCCCGGACCGACCTGCGGCGAGTCGAGCGGAGCACCCCGCTCATCGCGGAACCGCATCACCTGGCCGGTCCGCCGCACGTGCATCGTCTGGACCATCCACGGCGCCCCTTCGGTACCGGCATGCATCGCCTGCACCCGCACCCGGTCGCCGACCTGCAGGCACCCTTCGCAGGGCCCCTGGGGGCCGAGGTCGAGCGCCACCTCCTCGCCGGATCGGGTCCGGATCCGGACGAGGTGCCGTGCGGTCTGCGCGTCCTGCGCGGGAGTCTCGATCGCGACGATCCGCCCCCGGATCTCGGTCGCCCTCGGGGTCTGCTGATCCGTGGTCTGCGCCACGGCCAGCGGGATCGCGACGAGCAGCAGCGCCAGGCTCGCTCCCAGGATCTGCTTCGTCTTCATCGTCGTGCCCTCCGTGCGGACCTCGCGGTCCGCGTCTCGCGTTTCGTCCCGCCCTGGAAGCAGCAAGGGGCATGCCAGCGCGGAGGATCCGCGCAACCGGCGTGGTATGCGTCGTCCGGCGGATCGGCTCGACGCGATTGACGCATGGCGCCCTCGCCGTGCGGCAGGAATCGTCGAGAGGTTGCCGGGAGCCCGGCGTGCGGCCTCCGGCACTCCGGCCGAAGGTGCTGGCCCGGTCCTCGCAAGGGCAGTAGCCTGCCGGGCCACGGAACGGGCATCGGCGTGCCCCGGGGGCGCGCCGAGGGGAAGGCCATGGGAATCCGTCGCCACAGCGCTCCGGCCTTGCTGGCCGCGCTTCTTGTCGTCTCGGGCAGCGGCGTGGCGGCCGACGGCGCGGCCGCGCGTCTTTCCGGCGGCGTCCGCGCCGCGCTGCGCCACGCGCCGGAGCTGGCCCTTGCGCGCAGCGGACTCGATGCGGCCCGCGCCGGGCACGACGCTGCCTCCCGCCCGGGGCTGCCGTGGCTCGAGCTGCAGTCCGAAGGGCTCGACGGTCTGTCCGGACGCGCCGCCAACGCGACCGACTACGTGCGCTCGGGCGTGCCGGTCTGGTCGTCCGGTCAGGCACGCGCGGCGCGCGAGCTGCGCGAGCAGGCACGCGCGTGGACCGGCGCCGCCGCGACCGTCGCGGCTCGCGAGACGACGCTCGCCGTGCTGACGGCCTTTGCCGACATGGCCCGCGCGATCGAGCTGGCCGCGATCCATCGTCGCCGTGACGAGCGGATGCGCCGCGCGGTGGAGATCGCCCGCGCCCGCCTCGACGCCGGCGAGATGTCGGGCCTCGAGGTGCTCCAGCTCGAGATCGCGGCGGCGCGGCTCGGGGCGGAGCGCGCCACCGCGGAGGGCGAGCGCGGCACGGCCGCGGCGAGGCTGGCCCGGCTCGGCGTCCCCGACGAGTTCCGCCCGCAGCCGGGAGACCTCGCGCAGCTCGCCGCGATCGCACTCGGTCTGCCGGAACCGGCCGAGGACGCCGCCGCGTCCCGCCTCGAGCAGGCTGCCGACGTCGTCGCCCTCGAGCGCGAGACGGCGCTCGAGAGCGCGAGCGCGCGCCATGCGGCGCGCGCGGCGCGCGGTCCGCTCGAGCTCGAGGCGGAGTGGGAGCGCGTTCCGTCCGTCGACGGCGTTCCCGGCTTCGATGCGCTCGGCGTGCGGCTGCGGATCCCGCTCGGGGCGGGCGCCGCCGCCGCGGCGCAGCGGGCGCACGACGCCGCCGGGCAGGCGGCGGCCGGTGCGCGGCGTGCGGCACGGCTCGCCGCGCTGCGCGCCGATCTCGCGGCGCTGATCGCCACGGAGCGGGCGGCACGGCGCCGGCTCGAGGCGCTCGAGGATCACGGCTCGACGATGGCCCGGATCGCGGCGGCACTCGAGGCGCAGTTCCGGCTTGGAGAGGTCGACTACCTCGAGCTGATCGCCGGTCTGGATCTGGTCGAGGAGTTCGAGTACGAGCGCGTGGCCGCCAGACACGCGCTGCTGATCGCGCGCGGGAGGATCGCGCTGACGGTCGGTCCGGAAGACGAGCGCGAGGCCCTCGGCCTCGTGGCAGGAGACAGCCGATGACGCGCTCGCGCCGACTGTTCGCGGCGGCGGTTCTTCCGGCGCTGCTCGTCGCCGCGTCCCACGCGGCGGCCAGCCACGTCACTGTCGACGAGCGATCCCAGCGCCGCGTCGGCGTGCGCACCGAGCCGGTGTCGCGGATGACGTTCGCCTCGCGGCTGCCGGTGACCGGCGACGTGGTGCGCTCGCCGGGGACCAGCGCCACCCTGCGCACGATCGTCGGCGGGCACGTCGTCGCGCTGCACGTGCTGCCCGGAGAGCGCGTGACCGAGGGCCAGCCGCTGATGCGCGTCCACTCGCACGAGGTGCAGCAGCTCGAGGCCCGCCTGCTGACCGCCCGCGAGGCGTGGCAGATGGCCGACTCGCGACTTCGGGCCGGCGAGGAGCTGCTTGCGCTCGAGGGGATCCCGGCGATCGAGGTCGAGCGGCGCCGGCATGCCGCGCTGCGCGCGCGGCTCGAGTTCGAGACGGTGCGGCACGAGCTGGAGGATCTCGGCTACACGGAACACGAGATCGAGGCCGCCTTCGCGCGCGGCCGGCCCGAGGGGTTCCTCGAGATCCGCTCGCCGGTGGACGGTGTCGCCCTCGCGCTGCACGTGGCGGAGAACGAGTGGTTCCAGGCGTTCGACCCGCTGGCCGAGGTCGGCGATCCGTCGGACGTCGAGCTGCGGCTCGCGCTGACACCGTCGGACGCCGCGCTGGTCGCGCCGGGCAACCGGGTCACGTTCAGCGCGGTCGGCCATCCCGAGCTGGGGGGCGAGGCGCGCGTCGTCACGCGCATTCCGGAGGTCGATCCGGAGACGCGCACGGTCGCCGTCCGCGCGCGGATCGTCGGCACGCGTCCGGCGCTGCCTCCGGGCGTGTTCGTCCAGGGCGAGCTGACCTGGGGCACGCCGCGCAGCTCGTGCGCCGTGCCGGAGTCGGCCGTGATCCGCATCGCCGGGCGCGACCACGTGTTCGTGCGCCGCGGACCGGACCGCTTCGAGGCGGTGCCGGTGCGACTCGGCGAGCTGGTCGACGGCACGTACGAGGTCCTCGAGGGGCTCGCGGAAGGCGACCGGGTCGTCGTCTCCGGCGTGTTCCTGCTCAAGTCGGCGCTGCTCGCCGCCGGAGACTGACACCGCGATGCAGCGCCTGATCGACCTCGCGCTCGACCACCGTCTCGTCGTGCTCGTGCTCGCCGCACTGCTGGCGGCCGCCGGGGTCGTCGCCTACCGGGCGATCCCGATCGACGCGTTTCCCGAGATGACCAACGTGCAGGTCACGATCATCTCGCAGGCGCCGACGCTGTCCCCGGTCGAGGTCGAGCAGCTCGTGACGTATCCGATCGAGCAGGCCTGCGCCGGGCTGCCGTTCTCGACCGAGGTCCGGTCGCTGTCCAAGTACGGCCTGTCGATGGTGACCGTCGTGTTCGAGGACGGCACCGACATCTACTTCGCGCGCCAGCTCGTGCTCGAGCGGCTGTTCTCGGTGCGCGACCAGCTTCCGGAGGGGGCCGACGCGGCCCTGGGACCGATCTCGACCGGGCTCGGCGAGGTGTTCCAGTACACGCTGTCGAGCCCGACGCGCGATCTGATGGAGCTGCGCTCGCTGCAGGACTGGGTCGTGCGGCCGATCCTGCGCACCGTCCCCGGTGTCGCGGGTGTCGACTCGTTCGGCGGCCACGTGCGGCAGTTTCATGTCGTCGTCGACCCGCCGAACCTGCGCCGTTACGGGTTGACCATCGAGGAGATCGCGCGGCAGGTCGAGCGGAGCAACGGCGTTGCCGGCGGGTCGTACATCGAGCGCGGCGGCGAGCAGTTCGTCGTGCGCGGCGACGGCTGGATCCGCGGTCCGGACGACCTGCGCGACACCGTCGTCGCCTTCCGGCGCGGTGTGCCGATCACGCTCGGCGACCTGGCCGAGGTGACCGTCGCGCCCGAGATCCGGCAGGGGGCGATCTCCCGTGACGGCGAGGGCGAGGTCGTGGCCGGCATCGTGCTGATGCTGCGCGGGGCGTCGGGGCGCGACGTCGTGCGCGGCATCAGGCAGCGCCTCGAGCTGGTGCGGGACTCGCTGCCCGACGACGTCGTGCTCGAGACGTTCTACGACCGCAGCGAGCTGGTCGGCGCCGCGCTGGCCACCGTGCGCGGAGCGCTGCTCCAGGGCGCGGTGCTCGTCACGCTGGTCCTCGTGCTGTTCATGGGCCATGTCCGCTCCGCGGCGCTGGTCGTGATCCAGCTGCCGATGGCCGCCCTGGCGACGTTCTTCGTGATGCAGCAGGCCGGCCTCGGCGCCAACCTGATGACGCTCTCCGGGCTGGCGATCGCGATCGGCATGCTCGGCGACGGGGCGATCGTGCTGGTCGAGAACGCCGTGCGCCTGCTCGACCGCGAGCAGCACCGCACCGCCGACCGGCGGGACGTGGTGCGTCGCGCCGCGGCCGAGGTGGCGCGCCCGGTGTTCTTCGGCGTGGTCGTGATCATCGTCGTGTTCCTGCCGATCGCCGCGCTGCAGGGCATGGAGGGCCGGCTGTTCCGTCCGCTGGCGTGGACGATCTCGATCGCGCTCGGCTGCGCGCTGCTGCTGTCGATGACGCTGATCCCGGTGCTCGGCTCGCTCGTGCTGCGGCCGATGCCGGTGTTCCGGACACGGTTCCTGCCGCACCCGGCGGACCTGGTGCGCCGCGCCTACCGTCCGGTGCTGGTCTGGCACCTGCGCCACCGACGTCTGGTTGTCGCGGTGGCGGCCGGGGTCCTGCTCGTCGGCCTCGTGCTGGTGCCGACGCTGGGCACCGAGTTCCTGCCGACGATGGACGAGGGAGCGATCGTCGTGCAGCCGTTCCAGCTCCCGTCGGTCTCGCTCGCGCAGGCGCTCGAGAACGTCCGGCTGATCGAACGGACGATCCTCGAGCTCCCCGAGGCGCGGGGCGTGGTCAGCCGTACCGGGCGCTCCGACATCTCGTCGGATCCGATGGGTGTCGGCGAGTCGGACATCTACGTCATGCTCGCGCCGCGCGAGGAGTGGACGACGTCCCGGACCAAGGACGGGCTGGTCGCGTTCCTGCGCGAGCGGCTGGCCGAGATCCCGGGGGTCGAGTTCGGCTTCACGCAGCCGATCCAGATGCGTGTCGACGAGATGCTCTCGGGGGTCAAGTCGCAGATCGCGCTCAGGATCTTCGGGGACGATCTCGGGACCCTGGTCCGGCTTGCCGACGCGGCGGTCGAGGAGCTCGAGCGGATTCCCGGCGCCGTCGACATCAAGGCCGAGGCGGTCGAGGGGCTCGGCTACCTCGAGATCCGGATGCGCCGCCGCCGGATGGCGCGGCTGGGCATCAGCGTCGGGGACGTGCGCGCGCTGCTCGAGACCGCGATGGGCGGGCGCGTGGTCACCGAGGTGCCGGAGGGCGACCGACGCACCGGAGTCGTCGTGCGGCTGCCGCAGGCGTTCACCGCGCGCGTCGAGAACCTGCGCAAGCTGCCGCTGGCCACGCCGACCGGCGAGCGGGTCACGCTCGCCGAGGTCGCCGACATCGCGCTCGTCGACGGTCCGGCGCAGGTCTCGCGCGAGAACGGCAAGCGGCGGCTGGTGGTCGAGATGAACGTCGTCGGCCGGGACATCGGCGGCTTCGTCGCCGAGGCCCGGCGGCGGATCGCGGAGAGCGTTCCGCTGCCGACGGGGTACTTCGCGACGTGGGGCGGCCAGTTCGAGCAGCAGCAGCGTGCGATGGCCCGGCTCGCGGTCGTCGTGCCGCTGGCGCTGGTGCTGATCTTCGTGCTGCTGTGGCTCAACTTCCGCGCGCTGCGCCCCGTGGCGCTCGTGCTGCTGAACATTCCGCTGGCGCTCGTCGGCGGCGTGGTCGGGCTGAAGCTGTCCGGGCTGTACCTGTCGGTCTCCGCGTCGGTCGGATTCATCGCGCTGTTCGGGATCGCGATCCTCAACGGTCTGGTGATGATCGAGTTCTTCCGCGCGCTCGAGGCCGACGGACTTCCGCGCGAACGGGCGATTGTCGAGGGTGCCGAGCTGCGCCTGCGGCCGGTGCTGATGACCGCGCTGACCACGGCGCTCGGGCTCGTCCCGATGATCTGGGCGTCGGGAATCGGAGCCGAGGTCCAGCGACCGCTGGCCGTCGTCGTCGTCTCCGGCGTCGCCACGTCGACCGCGCTGACGCTGATCGTGCTGCCGGTGCTCTGGTCGTGGTTCGGGCGCGCGCCGGCGGGGACTGGCGACGGCGACGGATCCCGCCCATCCTCGGGCGACGGGACGGACGAGGAGACGGCATGAGAGCCAAGCGGATCGTGCTCGCCTGCGTCGCGCTCTGCGGCGCGCCCGCGCTGGCGGGTGCGGGCGCGGGGGAACTCGCCCTCGACCGCGGGGCGGTGGCGAGCCTCGTCGCCGCCGCACTGCCGGCGGTGCGCGCGGCGAGCCTGCCGGGCGTCGGCCCGGTGACGCTCGAGCTGGAGCCGCCGCGGACGGTGGTCTTCGCCGCGAACGGCGTCGAGGGCGACCTCGGCGTCAGGATCGCCGAACTCGGTCTGTCGGGAACGCTCAGGCTGCGGATGGTGCCGGAGGTGCGGCCCGCCGACGGCGTGGTCGTGCTGCGCGCCGAGCGGCTGGCCGGGCAGGGGGCGCTCGCGATGCTGCCCGACCTGGCGGCGCTGCTTCCCCCGGTCGAGCTGCCGCGGACGCAGCGGCTGCTCGTCACCCCGCAGGGCGGACGGGCGACCGAGCTGACGATCAGCGCCCAGGGGGTCCGCGTCACGCGGGACCGGCTGGTGCTGCTGTTCGGCATGGCGACGCGGCCCGCGGCCGGGACGCCGTCCAGCACCGGGCGTTGACACGGCGCCCGCGGCGGCGTATCGCCGCTGCGGGAGGTTGCGTGATCCGTCGCGGCGTGTCGTGCGCGGTGCTCGTGCTCGCGCTGGTTCCGGCGCGGGGAGCCGCGCTCGATCCGCGCCTCGCCGCGGCGCTCGACGCCGCGTCCCGCGACGCGCGCCTGCCCGTGCTCGTGCGGCTCGCGCTTCCCGCTCCCGGGACCGGGGCGGCGCGGGCGGTCGTCGAGGCACGGGCCAGGGCCGCCTTCGCCGAGGCGCTCGGGCGGCTGCGTCCCCGCCTCGCGGCGCTCGCGGCTTCGGACGACGCTCCCCGGGCGCCCGTGGCGAGCTGGACGGCCGGCGTGCTCGCCGCGGAGCTGACGCCCGCCGCGATCGAGTCGCTGGCCGCCGATCCCGCCGTCGCCGCGATCTCGCTCGATCCGCCGCGCGCGGCGCTCCTGCCGGAGACGCGGCCCGGCCCGGCCGGCGGGCAGACCTGGCGCGGCCGGCTCGACCTGCCCGAGGAGGATCATTCCGGGGGCGTCGCGGCGGGCGTGCGGCGCATCGGGGCGCCGGATGTCTGGGACCGGCTCGGGCTGACCGGCCGCGGGGTGGTCGTCGCGGTGGTCGATTCCGGTGTCTGTCCGCGGCATCCCGGGATCGCAGGGCGCCTGTGGGTCAACCCGGCGGAGGATCTCGACGGCGACGGCGTCCCGTTCGACCCCGACGATCTCGACGGCGTCGACCAGGACGGCAACGGACTTGTCGACGACCTCGCCGGGTGGGACTTTGCCGACAACGACCCGTTTCCGGACGATGCGAGCGGACACGGCTCGCACGTCGCGGGGATCGTCGCGGGCGGGCCGACCGACGGGTTCCGCGCCGGCGTGGCGCCCGGGGCACGCGTGATGGCGCTGCGCGTGCCCGGCAGCACGCTGCGCCAGGCCGACGTGTTCCGCGCGCTGGACTACGCGGCCGGGATGGGGGCCGACGTGGTCAACCTCAGTCTCGGCTGGCGCGCCGAGTGGGGGCCGGACCGCGCGGCCTGGCGGCGCGCCGCCGACACGCTGCACGCGCTCGGCATCGTCGTCGTCGCCGCGGCCGGCAACGAGGGCTGGGGTCGCGAGCCGGTCAACGTCAGGACGCCGGCCGACGTGCCGGGCGTGCTCGCGGTCGGGGCGACCGGTCCTGCCGACCGTCCCGCCGTGTTCTCCTCGCGCGGGCCCGTCGCCTGGCCCGAGTTTCCGTACCCGCCCGGGCTCGCCAAGCCGGATCTCGCCGCGCCCGGAATCGACGCGCGCTCCCACGCGCTGTGTGACGGTCTCGCGGACGAGTCGGGCACGTCGATGGCCGCGCCGCATGTCAGCGGCGCGGTCGCGCTGCTGCGCGAGGCCGATCCGCGGCTCGCGCCGGACGAGATCGCCGCCCTGCTCGCCCGCACCGCCGCCGACGTCGGCCCCGCCGGGCCCGACCGCGAGACCGGGGCCGGGCGGCTCGACGCGCTGGCCGCGGCGCAGGCGGTCGCGCCGCGCTACGCGATCGAGAGCTGGCGAATCGACGATGCGGGCGGGGGGGACGGCGACGGCGTCGGGGAGCCCGGCGAACGGCCCGCGCTGGAGGTGCGGCTGGTGCGCACCGCCGGCGAGCCTGCGGATCGCGTCCGCGCGCGGCTCGTCGTGCTCGACGGCCCGGCGGACGTCGTCGTCCCGGAGGCGCACTGGGGACATCTCGAGCCGGGACGGCCCGCCTCCCCGGATCGGCCGTTCGTGCTGGCGATCGACGGCTCGTGCGGCGCGCGTATCCGGCTGGCGGTCGACGTCGTCGACGCGAGCGGGCGCCGTTCGCGGCTGCCGCTGGTGCTGCGCACCGGCCGGCCCGTCGCGGCCGAGCTGTTCGCCGACGACTTCGAGCAGGACCGCGGCTGGTCGGTGGTCTCGGACGCGCGTGCCGGCGCGTTCGTCAGGGAGCGGCCGCGGGCGACGCGGCTCGGCGGGCGGCCGGCCAACCCGGGCGACGATGCGGGGGGGGCCGGGCACGCGTGGGTGACCGGCAACGGGGCCGCGCGCGCGCTCGACGACGATCTCGACGCCGGCACGACGGCGATCGTCTCGCCCGTCCTCGATCCGCGCGGGTTCGTCTCGCTCGAGCTGTCCTGGGCGTGGTGGTTCGCCCGCCGCGGCCGGCCCGGCTGGCCGGTGGCCGAGGGCCTCGTCGCCGAAGTCAGCCTCGACGGGGGCGCGAGCTGGCTGCCGCTCGACGCGGCGGGGCGTGACGATCCGGCGTGGCGCCGCCGCCGCGCCGACCTGACGGCGCTCGTCGACCCGCCGCCGGCCGTGCTGCAGGTCCGGTTCCGTGCCGCTGCGGCCGACGGGGAGGGTGACGGCGACGACGTGCTGATCGAGGCCGGGGTGGACGAGGTCAGGCTGCGGGGCGTGCGCGCCGTCTGCGAATGAAGGCGGGCGCCCCGAGGGGCGCCCGTCGTGACCGTCGGAGTGGCAGGGCTACGGGGATTCGAACCCCGGTTTCATGGCTGAGAACCACGCGTCCTAGACCCCTAGACGATAGCCCCGCACGAGGTCCGGCAACGCCGGCGTGCGCGGGATTATACGGGCCGGCGCAGGGGCGTCAAATCCGCGCCCGGACGGGCCTGCGCCGTCTTCTCCGGTGCCGCCGGCCGTGGGACAATGACGCCGGGAAGGAGGCCGCGGTGTCCGGAGCGAGCCGACCGCCGATGGACTTCGAGAGCACGCCGCTGACGCGGTCCGAATACATCTCCGCGATGGTGCACTTCTACCGCGGCGAGGTGGCCCGCTCGAACATCTGGCGCCAGCGGCTCGACCAGACGACCAACTGGGCCGTCGTGACCACGGCGGCGATCATCACGTTCACGTTCGCGGCGACGGAGCGGACCCACGTCCTGCTGCTGCTCAGCAGCTTCGTCACGCTCGGCTTCCTGTGGATCGAGGCGCGCAGATTCCGCTACTTCTCGGTCTACCGGGCGCGGGTCCGCATGCTCGAGGAGAACTTCCTGCTGCCGATCGTCACGCGGAACCTGATCTCGCCCAAGCCGGACTGGCGCGAGTTCGTGGCGATGGACCTCGACGTGCCCAAGTTCAAGATCACGCCTGTCGAGTCGCTCGCGCTGCGCGTCCGCTACAACTACTACTGGCTGTTCACCGCCCAGGCGGCCGCCTGGCTGCTCAAGACCTGGATGCATCCGGACCCGGCCCTGACACTGCGCGAGTGGTACGGACACATGGGCGTCGGCACGGTGCCCGGCTGGCCGCTGCTGCTGATCGGGGGGCTGTTCTTCGCGGCGATGAGCGTGCTGTTCGTCCTCGGCGGGCGGGCCGGGGAGATCGTCGAGGACGAGATCCACGGCTACGAGTCGGACCGCGGCCACTGGAAGTTCTGAGCGGGGAACCTGCGCGGCGGGGCGCGCTCGTCCGGCGCGCCCCGCGGTCGGGTGATCCTAGTCGTCGTCCTTCCGGTCCGGCTTCGGTCCCTCCTGCGAGGGTGCCGGGCGGTCTCCGTACAGCGGCGTCGACGGCGGAGGCGCCGGGCGCGGCGCGGGCGACGGCGGCGTCGGCGCCGAGGGCCGCTCCGGCGGCGCGGGCGCGGCAGGGCGCGGTGCCTGGGGCGGACTCGCCGGACGGCGGATCGTCGTCGTTGCCTCGTCCGACGGGCGGCGGGCCGGGGCGGCCGGTCCCGTCCCGATCAGCGTGCCGGGAGCGCCGGGCTTCGGCGGAGCGCTCGGCGCGGGACGGGCGGCGGGCGGCGGAGACGGCGCGCTCGGAGTCGGGGCGACCTTCGGGGTCGCCGCCTTCGCGGCCGGCTTCCTCGTCACGGCCGGCTTCCGGGCCGGCGTCTTCTTCGCCGCGGGCTTGCTGCGGGCGGTCGTCTTCTTCTTCGCGGCCTTCCGCGTCGCCTTCTTCGCGGCGGCCGGCTTGCGGCGCGCGGTCTTCTTCTTCTTCGTCGTCTTCTTCCGGGCGGCCTTCTTCGCCGCGGACTTCCTGGGAGCCGCCTTCTTCTTCGCGGCCTTCTTCTTCCGGGTCGTCGTCTTCTTCTTCGTGGCCTTCTTCTTCGTGGTCTTCCTCTTCGCGACCTTCTTCCGTGTGGCCTTCTTCCGCGCCGTCTTCTTCTTCGCGGTCTTCTTCCGGGTCGCCTTGCGCCGCGTGGTCTTCTTGCGGGCGGCCGTCTTCTTCTTCGTGGTCTTCTTCTTTGCGGCCTTCTTCCGCGTGGTCTTCTTCTTCGCGGCCTTTCTGCGCGCGGTCTTCTTCCTGGTGGTCTTCTTCCGCGCCCTGGACTTGCGCGTGGTCGCGCGGGATCGGGACGTTGCCTTCTTCTTCCGTCTGATGGCCATCGTGAGTCTCCTCGCTCGGTTCGCGGGAATCCACGACGTGCGCCGGCTTGGCGCGCGGCGCCGCCTGCCGGATCATACCAATCCCGACCACGGGAATGGGGGCCACCGCCATGATCCATACCGCGGCGCGGCACGAGGGCACCCCGCGGGCGCGGCTCTCCGCAGCCGCTCTCGCGCTCGCTCTCGCCGCCTGCTCGGGGCCGGCCGACGACCCTGCCCCGGCCGGACGCGCGCCCGCCGCTCCCGCGGCGCCGATGCCGCGCAACCTGCTCGTCGTGCTGGTGGACACCTGGCGCGCCGACGCCGCCGGATTCGCGGGAGCCGCGCGGGCGCTGACGCCGGAGCTGGACCGCTGGGCCGCCGGCGGCGTCGTCTTCGAGCGGGCGACGACGCCCTCCGGCTGGACCCGCCCGGCCGTCGTCAGCCTGTTCACCGGGTTGTACCCGGCGACCCACGGCGTCCAGGACAAGGACCACGTCGCGCCGGACGAGCTGGTGACCCTCGCCGAGGTGCTCCGCGCGCGCGGCTGGCACACCAGCGCCTTCGTGACGAACTACGCCGCGTCGGACGACTTCGGCCTCGACCAGGGCTTCGAGAACTTCCGGTTCTTCGAGCCGGAGCGCGCCCCGCGACCCGTGCGCGGGCGCAACTACTGGTCGATCGGCGAGATCGACCCCGAGGTCGGCGCGTTCCTCTCGGGGCCGCCGGCCGAGCCGTTCTTCGTCTACATCCACACGACCGACCCGCACTATCCGTACGTGCCGCCCGACGAGTACCGCCGTTTCGGATCCGATCCGCGCGATCTCTATGACGGGGAGGTCCGCTACACCGACCATGTGGTCGCCACGTGGCTCGAGCGGCTGCGCCGGAGCGGTGCGCTCGAGCGGACCGTCGTCGTGCTGACGGCCGACCACGGCGAGGAGTTCCACGAGCACGGTGGCGAGGGACACGGGATCACGGTCTTCGAGGAGTGCGTCCGGGTGCCTCTCGTCGTCTGGGCGCCGGGCCTGCGTCCCGGGCGGCGGGACGCGCTGGTCTCCCTCGCCGATCTGGCCCCGACGCTGCTCGAAGCGCTCGGCGTGCCGCGCCCGCC
>RFIB01000004.1 GCA_003695625.1 Acidobacteriota bacterium
GTCGTATAACTAGCCTGCTAATTCGGCGGTGACCGGCGCCCGACCCACCCGCCACGATCCAGACGGCGCCGGGACCGACCGGAGGAGGTGGACACCATGCATGGTAGGAAGGTCCTCGTCCTGGCCGTGATCGCGCTTGCCGCCACCGCGGTGGTCCTGGCCAACGGCAACGCGAACGGCATCACCAACAGCCCGCACGACTTCAGCAACGAGAGCTGGAACTTCCGCGGCGAGATCTGCCGCACGTGCCACGTGCCGCACGACCACGGCCGCGACACCGGTCTGGTCGGGCTGCTGTGGAACCACGCCCTGCCGGACACGACCGGGTACGTGATGTACAGCTCGAGCAGCCTCGACGGCGCGGCCGACGCGGAGCCGACCGGCGTGAGCAAGATGTGCCTCGGCTGCCATGACGGCACGGTCGCGCTCGACGAGTTCGACAGCAACGTCGGCACCCCCGGGACGACGTTCATCGGAGCCGGCGACCAGGTCCCGAACCTGCCCGGCGCGCCGCAGGATCTGTCCGCGACGCACCCGATCTCGATCGTCTACGACAACTCGGCCGACCTCGAGCTGAACGACCCGACCACGACGCAGATGGGCAACAGCGGCCGGACCATCGACGCGTTCCTCGAGAACGGCAAGGTCCAGTGCCACTCGTGCCACGACGTCCACGACTCGCCGACCGAGGCGGTCGCCGGGACGCACCTGCTGCGCGTGGCCCAGACGGCCGGTCAGGGCGGCAGCCCGTCGGGTCTGTGCCTGACCTGCCACAACAAGTAAGCTAGTCCGAACAACCATGGGCCGGCGGGGCGAGGAGGACCTCTCCGCCGGCCCTCTTGCGCGCGGCGTGCGCCGCGGTACGGGAGGGACCGAGATGCCCGCCGGCTCACCGCGTGAACGCTTCCGGTCGCTCGCCTCGCCCCTGCGGACGGCAGCGGGCCTGGTCGCCGGGCTGCTCGTGCTCGCCGGGTGCGCGAGCGCCCCGAAGCCGGCCGCGGGACCGGAGCCGGCGTTCTTCCCGCCGCCGCCCGATCCGCCGCGCGTGCAGTTCCTGTTCGCGATCACCAGCGAGGAGGACATCCCCGGCTTCCGGCGCAGCCTCGCCGAGCGGCTCGCCGGAGAGGCCGAGACGCACATCCTCGTGCGCCCGCGCGGCGTTGCCGTCCGCGACGGCGTGATTTACGTCGCCGACGCGAAGCTGGCCACGGTGCTGCGGATCGATCTGGACGCCAAGCGGTTCGAGCCGATCGACCACCAGGGGCCGGGCAAGCTCTCGGGGCCGCTCGGCATCAGCTTCGACGAGGACGGCGTGCTGTACGTTGCCGACCGGGGCCGCCGGCAGGTCGTGGCGTTCGCGCCGGATGCCGAGGGGCGGCTCGCTTGGTCGCGCGCGTACGGCGAGAGCGAGACGCTGCTGCCGACCGACGTCGTGGCGCGCAACGGGCGGCTGTACGTGACCGACATCAGCGACCACGAGATCGAGGTCTACGACATCGCGTCCGGCGAGCGCGTCGGCACGCTCGGACGGGAGGGCGAGGATCCGGGAGAGTTCAAGTTTCCCTCGTTCATCGCCCTCGGGCCGGACGACACGCTGTACGTGACCGACACGATGAATTTCCGCGTCCAGAAGCTGACGCTCGACGGCGAGCCGCTCGGCTCGTACGGCAAGGCGGGCGACTGGACCGGCAGCGTCAGCCGGCCGAAGGGCGTGGCGGTCGACGACGACGGCTTCGTGCACATCCTCGACGCCGGGTTCGAGAACGCGCAGATCTTCCTGCCGGACGGCAGGGTGGGAACGTTCTACGGCGGCTACGGCAACTACCCGGGCCACATGTATCTGCCGTTCGAGATCGCGCTCGACAAGAGCCTGCTGCCGCGGCTGAGGGACCGGGTCTCCCCCCGACTGGTCCCGAAGTACGTGATCCTGGTCACCAACCAGGCCGGGCCCCACAAGCTGAACGTCTACGTCTTCGGCGAGCCCGCCGCCGGAGCCGACGGGGGGTCGTAGGGCGGTGCGATGATCGCACCCCGTGCCGGATCGGCGGTCCGCCCGGTCGCCCGCGCGCTCGCGATCGCAGGCCTCGCGCTCGCGGTTGCCGGGTGCACGGGCACCGCGCGCCGCCGGCTCGTCGAGGCGCTGTTCGACGAGCCGCCCTCGAAGCGTCCTCCGGAGACGGCCCGCCCGGCCTCGCAGCCGCCGGCGGCCCCGGCGGCGACGCGCGAGGCGAGCGCGCGCCCGATGCAGCGGCTGTTTCCCGCCGAGGGCTCGACGCACGGGCCCTATGCGGCAAGCCGCTGCGACGCCTGTCATCTGACCCGCGGACAGGATGAGGCGCGCGGGGCGCTGGGGCTGTCGCTCGCGCGGCTGCGGCTGCCGAAGACCGAGCTGTGCCTGAACTGCCACGTGCTGCGCGAACTGCGCGACGTCGCCGCGGAGCCCGGCGGCCGGCTGCACGGACCGGTCGCCGCCGGACGCTGCACCGCGTGCCACGGCGCCCACGCCGCCCGTGAGCGGTTCCTGCTGCTCAGGCCGCGCAAGGACCTGTGCACCTCGTGCCACGGCGCATCGCGCGGACCGGACCATCCCGAGGTCGCTCCGGACGAGTGCCTGGACTGCCACGCCCCGCACGTGGTCGGAGACTTCGGCTCATGAGCCCGCGACGGCGGCGCTCGGGCGTGATCCTCGCCGTGGTCCTCGCCGCGGCCGGCGCCGCGCATGCCCAGCAGTCCCGGATCCGTCCCGTCAGCATCTCGACCTGGAACGGCTTCGTCGAGCTGGGCTGGGAGCTCGAGTCGTCCGACCGCACCACGCCGCTCGGCTCGCAGGCGATGCAGGACGAGACGACGTGGATCGGCGGGGTGAATCTCAAGTTCGACGGGTCGTTCCTCCACCCGGCCCTGTTCCCGTTCTCGTTCGACGGCACGCTGCGCGCGCGCCGCGGCGAGATCGACTCGACGAACCTCGCATTCAGCGGCGACCGCGACCTCGACACGAGCAACTACTCGGCGCGGCTCGGGTTCTTCCCGCGCCGGCGCTGGACCGGCGAGGCGTTCGGCAACCGCTACGTCCAGGACCTCGACAGCGTGTTCTCCCCCCGGCAGACGCTGCTGCGCACCGAGTACGGCGTGATCTTCCGCCACGGCTCCCGCCGCTGGCCGATTTCGCTGCGCGCGGCCCGCCGGTCGACACGCGGCATCGAGGGGATCGATCGCGACGAGTCGGTCGGAATCGGGACGCTGACGCTCGGCTATCGCGACACGAACAAGACCGGGCGGGCGACGTTCGAGTACCAGGACTACACCGAGACGTTCTCGCGCCAGGACTACGAGGTCCGGCGCGCGAACACATCGTGGAGCTGGGTCGGCGGAAACCGCCGCCAGTTCGTCTGGAGCAACTCGGCGTACGGCTTCGATCGCACCGGGACGGCGGAATACCGCAACATCACGCTCGCGTCGACCGCCACCTGGCGCGCGAACCGGAACCTCACCCTGCAGGGCACGCTCGAGGGCTTCGAGCTGACCGACGTCACCGGCGTCCAGCGCACGCGGCAGTTCGAGGGCGGCCTCGACCATCTGCTGTGGGGCTCGCTCCAGACGAGTCTCGACGCGGTGCTCCGGCGCTCGGACCTGCCCGACGGGGGCGACGAGCGATTCGACGAGGGGACGCTGCGCTTCGCCTACACGCGCCACCTCGAGCCGGGCACGCTGACCCTCGAGTGGGGCC
The DNA here is from genome assembly GCA_003695625.1 of Acidobacteriota bacterium. Classification (GTDB taxonomy): domain Bacteria; phylum Acidobacteriota; class Polarisedimenticolia; order J045; family J045; genus J065. The sequence goes on from RFIB01000004.1 coordinate 3,728, forward strand.
GGCGGCTGCGCTACGACGTCGAGGATCGCCCGCTCGCCGAGCGGACCGTGGACGAGTCGTTCGTCTACGACGCGATCAGTCCGATCATCCTCGGCACACCCGGCGTGATTCCGGGCACCGTCGAGGTCACCGACGACACCGGCGCGATCGTCTACGTCGAGGGCATCGACTACGAGCTGGTCCCCGTCGGCGAGCTGCTCGAGCTGCGCGTGCTGCCGGGAGGATCGATTCTCGTCGGCCAGACGCTGCGCGTACGCTACAGGGTGACGAGCGATCCGAGCCTCGACCTGCTGACGGAAACGCACCTGAGCGGGGGCGGCTGGCAGGCCAGCAACGGACTGTTCGTGCGCTACCGGCGCAACCGCCAGGCGCAGGACCTGCGCAAGGGCCTGGGGCTGGGGCGCATCGACCAGTCGACGCTCCAGCAGGCCAGCGCCGGCATCGAGCGGCGCAGCTGGCGGATCGTCGCGTCGTGGGACGACCGCGAGAGCCAGATCCTCCCGTACACCACGACACGGGTCCAGGCGAGCTGGACGCTGCGCGCCAGCCGCTGGCTCGGCATCGGCCTGCGGGCCCGCGCCCAGCGCACCGAGTTCCCGGACCTTCAGGACGAGTCGACATCCCGGCTCGCCGGGGCCGATCTTTCCTGGCAGACCCGCCGGATGTCGCTGACCGCGACGGTCGAGGCGTGGCGCGACGAGATCCTCGGCCGGCGAGGCGATCACCTGCGCGGCTCGGTCGTCGTGCGCTGGCGCTTCCGCCGGCTCGAGGTGCTCGGCCGCTGGATCCGTCGCTACCAGGACATCGAGGGCAGCGGGATCGACGACCGCGACGAGATCCGCGTCGTGGTGCGGAGGTTCTTCCGGTGAGACGGGCGGTCGAGACGATGCTGGCGACGGCGGTGCTCGTGCTGGCGGGCGCCTGCTCGGCGGTCGCGCCGGTGCGGTACGAGGCGGGCGACGGCGTCGGGACTCCGGTCTGGCCGGAGCCCCCCGCCGCCGCGCGCGTGCGCTGGGAGGGCGCGTGGAACGCGCGCTCCGACGGCTACGTCCGACCGCACGGTCTCGATGCCGCCGCGGACGGCGCACTGTGCGTCGCCGATCCGCCGGCCCGCCTCGTCTGGCGCCATGATCCCGAAGGCCGCATCCGGCGCGTCGGAGACGGCGACCTGCGCCAGCCGGTCGACTGCGCGCTGCTGCCGGACGGGGCGCTCGCGGTCGCGGACTCGGTTCTCGGCCGCGTGTTCATCTTCGACGCGCGCGGCCGCCTGCGCGGCGCCAGCCCGGAGAACGCGCTCGAGCGGCCCGTCGCGCTCGCGGCCGACCCGGCCGCAGGGCGCCTGTTCGTCGCCGACGCGCTGGGGCACCGGATCGTCATCCTCGGGCTCGACGCGACGCCCCGCGGGGCATTCGGGCACCGCGGCACAGGGAAGGGCGAATTCAACTTTCCGGTCGCCCTCGAGCTGATGCCCGGCGGCCGCCTCGCGGTCGTGGACAGCATGAACTTCCGCGTGCAGATCGTGACGACCGACGGCACGCCCGTCGCCGTGTTCGGAAGCGCGGGAGACGGCCCCGGGACGTTCAGCCGGCCGCGCGGCATCGCGGTCGACGCGCAGGGGCACATCTGGGTCGCCGACGCGCTGTTCGACAACGTGCAGATCTTCGATCAGCAGGGGAGGCTGCTGCTGGCCGTCGGCCGGCAGGGACGCGGTCCGGGCCAGTTCTGGATGCCGGCCGGCATCGCGTCGCGTGACGACGGGCGCGTGTTCGTCGCCGACGCCTACAACCGCCGGGTCCAGGTGTTCGCCCTGCTCGCGCCGGGAGGGACCACGCCATGAGACGAACTCTCGCACCCGTCCTGCTGGCGGTCGCCGCGGCGACCGGATCGGCGCCCGTACTGGCCGGAATTGCCGACACGAAGCACAACCTGAGCGCGACCAGCGGCAACCCGGTCAGCGCCGTGTCCGAGGAGCGGATCTGCATCTTCTGTCACGCGCCGCACCGCTCGACGACCCGCACGCCGCTGTGGAACCGCGAGGACAGCCGCGCGACCTACATCCTTTACGGGTCGAGCACCCTCGACGCGCTGCCCGGCCAGCCGACCGGGACGACCCGGATGTGCCTGTCGTGCCACGACGGCACGGTCGCGCTCGGCGAGGTCCACTCGGAGCCGAGCGAGATCGAGTTCCCCGCGGGCAACCGGTTCCTCGACCCGTCGACGGGCGGGCTGACGACCGATCTGGCCGACGACCACCCGGTCTCCTTCCTGTACGACGACGCGCTGGCCCAGCAGGATCCGGAACTCGTGGCGCCGGCGGCGATTCCGCCGCCGATCGGACTCGACGAGCAGGGCGAGATGCAGTGCACGTCGTGCCACGACGCCCACGACGACACCTACGGCAAGTTCCTGCTCGTCCAGCCGACGGGCGGTGCGCTGTGCACGGCGTGCCACGACAAGCAGGGCTGGTCGATCGGGACCCACGCCAACTCGTCCGCCGGCTGGGACGGCACGCCGCCGGATCCGTGGCCCGGATCGGCGGATCGCACGGTCGCCGACAACGCGTGCCGTTCGTGCCACATGCCGCACACGGCGGACCAGCCGCTGCGGCTCGTGCGGCGGAGCCCCGAGGAGCAGACCTGCTACGGGTGCCACAACGGCCACGTGGCGTCGCTCGACCTGCAGGCGGAATTCTCCAAGGCCTACCACCATCCGGTCGAGCAGTACCAGAACGACCACGACCCGAACGAGGACGTGCTCGCTGCGCCGCGCCACGTCGAATGCGTCGACTGCCACGAGCCGCACCAGGCGCGCAACCAGCCGGCGTCGGCGCCGAACGCCTCCGGGGCGCTGGCCGGCGTGCGCGGGATCGACGAGACCGGCCAGCCGGTCGACCCGGTGCAGTTCCAGTATGAGGTGTGCTTCTCGTGCCACGGCGACAGCACGAGCGCCAACCAGGCGATTCCCCGCTCGGCCGGGGACATCAACACGCGGCTCGAGTTCGCCTCGGACGCGATCTCGTTCCATCCGGTGGTCCAGACCGGCCGCAACAACGACGTGCCGTCGCTGCTTCCGCCGTACACCGAGACGAGCCGGATCTACTGCACCGACTGCCATGCCTCGGACCAGGCCGACAGCGGCGGCTCGCAGGGCCCCCACGGCAGCATCTATCCGCATCTGCTGCGACGTCGCTACGAGCTGGACTTCCAGCGCGAGGATCCGGCGGTCTACGCGCTGTGCTACGAGTGCCACAGCCGGAGCGTGCTGCTCGACAAGAACCAGTCCGGATTCAAGGAACACAAGAAGCACATCGAGGGCGAGGACGCGTCGTGCTCGATCTGCCACGATCCGCACGGCATCGCCGCCCAGAACGGCGATCCGACCGGCAACTCGCACCTGATCAGCTTCGACCTGCGCTACGTGACGCCGAGCAACAGCGGCCAGCTCCGCTTCGAGGACCGCGGCAACCGCCGGGGCGCCTGCTGGCTGACGTGCCACGGCGAGAACCACGATCCCGAGACCTACTGACGCCAGGCCAGGGAGGATCCCCGATGCGGCGCCTGCTTTTCTTCGCACTTGCGATCGCGCTTGCGCCCGCTCTCACGCCCGCGCAGGACGACGGCCTTCCTCCGGCGGGGGAGGGGAACTGCGCCGAGTGCCACGTCGACCTGACCGAGGGCAAGGTCGTCCATGGCGCGGTCGAGATGGAATCGTGCGACAGCTGCCACGAGGCGGCGCCCCCGGGGCATACGTACCGGCTGGTCGATCCGATCGTCGACGCGTGCGTGATGTGCCACGACGATCCGCGCGAGGTCGGCGGACACGTGCACGGGCCGGTCGCCGAGGGGAAGTGCACCGCGTGCCACCGCCCGCACGTCGCGGAGCAGGAGAAGCTCCTCGTCGCCGAGCCCCCGGACCTGTGCTGGACGTGCCACGGCCGGGCGCTGCGCACGCCTGAAGGACGGATCGTCGCCAACATCCGCAAGCTGGTCGAGACCTCGGAAGTGACCCACGACGCGATCGACATGGTCGGCTGCGAGGGCTGCCACGCCCCGATCCACGGCACGGACCGCGCGCGGCTGATCGCCGAGGGATACCCCGACGGCCACTACGCCGACGGCTGGCAGGGACGCTACGAGCTGTGCTTCGGCTGCCACGACGAGGAGCTGCTCGGCGAGGACGCGTCGGTCACCGGCTTCCGGGACGGCGAGCGCAACCTGCATCGCGTGCATGTCGCCCGCGACAAGTCGCGTGCCTGCACGTTCTGCCACGATCCGCACGGCGGCGGCCCGCACCTGGTGCGCCGCGAGACGCCGTTCGGCTCGTGGCAGATGCCGATCGAGGTCACGTTCACCGAGACCGGCGGACGCTGCGCGGCGGCCTGCCATGCCCCCGCGACCTGGGAGCGGCTTCCCGCCGCCGCGGAGGGCGACACGGGCCGGTAACCGCGGCAGGTTCCCGAGCATCCCTCCCGCGACCGCCGGTCCCGGCCGGCGCGGGAGTCCGTGATGAAACTCCGTCGCATCACGTCGCTGACGATCCTGCTCGCGTTCGTCGCGATGGCCTTGACCGGGGTCGTGCTCTACCTCGTGCCCGAAGGCCGGGTGGCGTACTGGTCGGGCTGGACGCTCTGGGGCCTGTCGAAGACGCAGTGGGGACAGGTCCACCTGACGATGGGCCTGCTGATGCTCGTCGCCGGGATCGTCCACGTCTGGCTCAACTGGCGGCCGATCGTCAGCTATCTCAGGACCCGCCCGCGCCGCGCCCGCCTGCTCGTCTCACCGGAAGCCGCGGCGGCGCTTGCGCTGACGCTCGCGGTCGCGGTGCTGACACTCTTCGAGATCCCGCCGATGAGCTGGGTGCTCGCCGGCAGCGAGGCGTTCAAGGCGCGTGCCGCCACCGTCTACGGCGAACCGCCCTACGGGCACGCCGAGCAGAGCCCGCTCGGCGTGTTCGCCCGTCGCGTCGGCATCGATCCGATGCTCGCCCGGCAGACCCTCGAGCAGGCGGGCTGGTCGGTCCCGGATCCCGGCGCCACGCTGGCCGAGATCGCCGCGGCGCACGGACGGACGCCGCGCGACCTCTGGCGCGTGCTCGAGCCGCTCGCCGGGCGCGAGGCCGACGGTCGTCGGGGCGGACTTCCCCTGGAGCCTCCCGCGGGGACCGGGCGCCGCACCGTGGGCGAGATCGCAGGCCTGGCCGGCGTGCCGGTCGAGACCGTGCTCGACGTCCTTGCCGACGAGGGGATCGAGGCGGCGGCCGGAACGCCGCTGCGCGAGGTGGCCGAGCGTCACGGCCGGACCGCGCAGCAGCTCTACGAGGCGATCCGGCAGCGGCTGTCCGCCGCGTCCGCCGAGGCGTGCGCGCCACCCGGGAGCGGGACCGGGACGCTCGATGCGGCCCTCGAAGGCGGGCCGGCCGCCCCGCACCACGGCGCCGGCTCCTCGCCCGGCCTCTGCACATTCCCCGCGCGTTGATTCCAGCCGCCCGCCCGCGCCGTTGATTCCCGCAACGTGCCTCGGCTAGTCTGAATCGTCCACGAAACCGCGAAGCGAAACGCCGTGGGGGGCGGCTCGATTCGCGCAGTGAATCGCCCGTCCGACCTGCAGCCGCGACTCCGCCAGGCTCCCACCCGGCGTCCAGGCATGGCGTTGCTGCCGAGGGCTTCGCGAACTGTCCGGGCTGGTGCCGGCCGGCTTCACCGCCCGAGGGGGAATGATGACCAGCGCTCGCGTCGCCGGACGGGCTTGCCTCGGTACGGTCACTGCCTGCCTCCTGCTGGTCACGTTCGGGAGCGTGCAGGCAGAGCGCCAGGGCTTGCCGGCGCGCGCCGACAAGCCGGTCTTGCGGGAACGGGTGGAAAGCCGGCTGCTGCAGATCGCTGTCGAGGTGCGCGACGAGAACGGCCGCTTCATCCACGGTCTCGGGCTCGAGGATTTCTCGCTCGGCCTCGATGGGCGCCGCCTCCAGCTTGTGGCGGTGGACGAGCTGTGCGAGGCGGCCTCGTCCCCGAACGGGCGGGCTGCGGCCGTCGGCCAGGACGCCCGGCCCGGGGAAGCTCACTCCGGCGGGCTTCGGCGCCGATACGTGCTGTACCTCGAGTTCTCCCTGCTTTCGCTTGGGGCGCGGCTCGAGGCACTCGATCTCGCCGCCCGCTTCGTGCGCGACACGCTGCCGGATGGGGCCGAGGCGGCGCTGGTCGCCACGTCGACCATCGACGGTCTCCGTCTGCTTGTCGATTTCACGCGCGACCGCGAGCGACTGCTCGGTGCGCTCGCACGGATCCGGGACGATCCCGAGTTCATCTTCACGTTTCCCGATCGGAGGCGGGGCCGCATTGCCGAGTGCCTGCTCAAGCCGTTCACGCTCTGCCGTTCCGCGTGCAGTTCATGGGCGGCGCAGGATACCCAGATCATGGTCTCCGCCCTGGACCGGCTGCGCCGCCTGTTCGAACTGCTTCCCGGCACGTCCCGAACCGCGACCGAGCTGATCTGGTTTCATGAGACCGGCGCCCTGTTTCCGAGCGAGGTGTACTCGCTGCCCGTGAAGTACTCGTTCAACCGGTGGGATGCGGCTCCCGAACTCGAGCCGCTCGGCGCAGCGGCGATGGGTGCCGGCGCGCGCATCCACACGATCTCGCTCGGCTCGGTCGTCGCGGGGGCGGCGTCCGAGGCTCGCAATCTCGGAGCGAACTTCTCGCAGCGCACCGGAGGGTTCAACTGCGCGACGGCCGACCGGACCACATGTCTCGAGCGTATCGTCGACGACGGACGATGCCGCTACCTGCTTGCGATCCGGCCGCCGCGCCGGGCTGTCCGTCGCCTGAGCTTCGTGCGCGTCGATGCGCCGGGGACGGTATCGCCGCGGGTCATCCCGCTGCGGTTTCTCGACGAGGAGGAGCGGTGGAAGCGCGACGCGCTGCGTGCCCTGCTGGCCGACCCGCCACCGCGTGAGATTCCGGTCGGCGCGGTCTTCACGCCGAGGCTCCGCACGGGCCGCAGATGGGTCGTCGA
>RFIB01000114.1 GCA_003695625.1 Acidobacteriota bacterium
CGCCCGTCGGCCCACAGCAGCCCCTCGGGCCAGGAGAACCCCGGCGCAAGCGGGTCGGTGTCCGCGAGGATCGTCGCCTCGGACGCCATGCCGCCGTAGCCCTGCCAGGCGAACCCGGCGCGGTACAGCTCGTCGGCGAAGGCCCACCCCGAGGCGTAGATCAGCCGCCGGCCCCACGGAATCGACTCGCCCGCGATCGTCTCGCTGCGCACCTGGTCGAGCCCGAAGCCGGCGGTGGCCGCTGCGCCGGTCGCCAGCGTCCCCGGAGACGCGACGAGCGCGTCCGCGAGCCGTCCGGCGGCGGCGGCGTTGAGCAGCCCCGCGCCCTGCTCGAGCACGCCCGCATCGTTGATCCGCTGCGCGGTGAACATCAGCAGCGCGCGCACGAGTTCCGGGGTCAGGTCCGGGCGGCGCTGGTAGAGCAGCGCCGCGACGCCGGCGACCTGCGGCGCGGCCATCGAGCTTCCCGACAGTTCCATGTACCGGGCGTCCCGGATCAGCTCCGGATGGCCGAGCGCCAGCTCCGAGTCCAGCGCCGCGGTCGAGACGATCGCGTTGCCCGGGGCGAGCAGGTCGGGCTTGATCAGGTGATCGTAGTCGCGCTCGCTCTCCTCGAACGTCCCGTCGCCGTCGAGATCGCGCTCGTGGTAGGCCCGGGTCGGGCCCCGCGAGCTGTAGGTGGTCAGGATGTCGTCGCTGCGCGGATCGGTGCCCAGCGAGTTCGCCGCGCCGACGGTGATCACGCGCGGTGCGATGCCGGGCGAGACGATTCCGCCGTAGACCTTCTGCCCGTCGTCCGTGCGACCGAAGTTGCCCGCCGAGGCCACGACCGTGAGGCCCAGATCGATCAGCGACTCGACCGCCTGGCACAGCGGATCCGTCTCCCACGACTCGTGCGGCGCGGTGCCCAGCGACAGGTTGATCACCCGGATCCCGTACTCGGCGTGGTGCGCGGCGACCCAGTCCAGGGCGGCGAGCAGACCAGCCAGTTCTCCGCTGCCGTCGGCGCGCAGGACGCGGAGGTCGACCAGCGACACGGCCGGCGCCACGCCGCGATACGACGGGCGGCCGGCCCCGGCCATCTGGGAGCCGCTGCCCGCGACGAGCCCGGCGACGTGCGTTCCGTGGCCGAGCGGATCGAGCCGGGGATCTCCGTCGCCGGTGAAGTCCATGTGAAGCAGGATCCGGCTGTTGCCCTGCCCGTCGAGCAGATCCGCGTGCTCGGCCACCCCCGAGTCGATCACGGCGACGCTGACGCCGGTCCCCGCCGCGGTGGCGTCCGGAGCGAGCACCGAGGCGCCCGTGGTGATCCGCACGTGGCTCTCGATCACCGTCGGAGGCGATGGCGACGAACTCGCCGGCCCTTCGAGAGTCCCGTAGATGCCGCCGGCACGGGCGGTGATCATCAGCGGGCGGTCGGGGACGACGTAGTCGATCACGTCATCGACGTCATTGGCGAGTTCCGCCTCGAGGTCGGACAGCCGCACGTCGGCGACGACCAGCCCGAGATGGGGCAGGACCTGCGCCGAGCCCGCCGCAAGCCGGTCGAGCAGGGCGGCGGTCGCGGAATCGTCGACCGCGCGCGAGAACCGGAACACGAGCCGGGTCGTCGCCGCCGACAGCGTGCGGGGCCCGTCGAGCCGCTCGATCAGATCGGGTGCGACCTTGAGTTCGCCGGACGCGTCGAGATACTCCGGCGCCACGGCCACGGGTTCGGCCGCCGTGGCGTGCGGCACGATCGCGAGCACGAGCAGTGCGCACGCCGCGAGCGCAAGGTGCCGGGCTTTCGCTTCCGTCCGGTCATGCGGGGGGCGGGCGGGGCGGTGCATCGCGTCTCTCCGCCGGCGCGGAAGACACGCCGGTCGGACAGGTCCCTCGCAAACGCCGTGCCTCGCGGCAAATCGTTTGAAACAAACGTCTTGTGGTCGGAGCCGGTGGTTCCGGCGTGTCCTGTCGCCGGACAGTCCGTCCGGGCCCCGGTCGGTGGGGCCGGTGCTATGCTCCCGTCATGTCCGGCCGGACCGCGGAGCCTGTGCACGCGCGCGACACGGGGAGGAACCTGGCGATGCATGGCGACGACCCGCGGGCGCGGACGGTACGGCGCAGACGGACTCGGCCCGGCGACCGCACGATCCGATTCCGCGGCGCGGCTCCGCTGTTCGTCGTCCTCCTGCTGGCGCTGGTCCCCGGCTGCGGCTCGCGCTCCGGGACGGCCCCCTCGGACGAACAGGCTCCCGGGCGCGGCGGCACGCTCGTCGTCGCGGTCCGCGTCGCCCCGGACGCAGCCAACCCGTACGTCGCCCGCACGCACGCCTCGCTCGAGCTGGCGAACCGCACGCTGCCCCGCCTGTTCGCGGAGATCCTTCCGGCGACGGAGGACGGGCGGGTCGAGCTGCGCCCCGAACTGGTCGTCGACTGGACGGTCGATCCCGATCGCCGGCGCGTGGAACTGACCCTGCGCGACGACGCGCGCTGGAGCGACGGACAGCCGGTGACCTGCGCGGATCTCGCCTTCACCCTCGCGGCGCAGAAGGATCCGGATCTCGCCTGGGCCGGAGCCGAGTACAAGCAGGCGATCGAGTCCGTCGAATGTCCGGAGCCGCATCGCGCGGTGTACCGCTTCTCGCGCCCGACGCCCTACACGCTGATGGATGTCAACGACATCCACGTGCTGCCGCGCTCGATCGCGGACGTGCCGCGGGCGGAGTGGCGGCGCACGGACTGGGCGGCGCGCCTTCCCGCGGCGGGGCCGTTCCGGATCGCCGCGTGGCGCGACGGCGCGGAGGTCGTCCTCGAGCGCAACGACGCGTACTGGGGCGCGCCGGAGCTGCCGCGGATCGACCGCATCGTGCTGCGCGCCGTTCCCGAGACGACCACGCTGCTGACCCAGCTCCTGGCCGGCGAGGTCCAGTTCGCGTCCGGTCTCGACCCCGCCTCGGCGCGCCGGCTCGAGCGCGAGCCCGCGATCGCGGTGCTGCGCCGGCCCGGCTGGAACTACGTCTATCTCGGATGGAACACGATCGATCCCGAGGCGTACCGCGCCTGGCGCCGCGGCCGGGAGGCGGCGTGTCGTCGCGCGGGGCAGGACGCATGCCCCGACCCGCCGGCCGAGATCGCCCGCCTGGCCCGCGAGCATCCGCACCCGCTGTTCGGGGACGCGCGCGTCCGGCGCGCGATCACGCTCGGCATCGACCGCCGGCAGCTCGTCGACGCGCACCTGCTCGGTGCCGCGAGCGTGCCGCCGTCGCCGATCCTCGCCCCGCTGCCCGAGCACGATCCGGCGCTCGAGCCGTGGCCGTACGATCCGGACCGTGCGCGCCGCGAGCTGCAGGAGGCCGGCTGGCTCGACCGCGACGGCGACGGCTGGCTCGAGCGTGACGGCCGCGTGGCCCGGTTCACGGTGTACGTCCATGCGGGCAACCGGCTGCGGCGCGACGTCGCGCTGTCGATCAAGCGGCAGCTCGCCGATCTCGGGCTCGACATGCGCATCGAGCCGGTCGAGTCCGCCGCGTTCTATGCGCGCCTGTTCGGCCGGCAGATGGATGCGTGGATCGCCCGCTGGCGCGTCTCGGCCCGCGTGGACATGACGGAGCTGTTCGGCGAGGCGGCCTGCGGTACCGGGGGCGCCAACTTCGGCTGCTTTGTCGACGACGAGGCGGCGACACTCGCGGCGCAGGCGCGGGAGACGACTGACGCCGAACGTCGTCACGCGCTGTGGCATGCCTGGGAGCGCCGCTTCCGCGAGCAGCAGCCGTACACGCTGCTGTTCCGCGCCGACCTGTTCGCGGCTGCGCGACGCGAGGTCCACGGCATCGAGACGAGTCAGGCGAATGACGCGCTGGCCGGCGTCGAGTCGTGGTGGCTCGCCAGTCAGGCGACCGCGTCCGGACGCTGATGCGGTTCGTCGCCGCACGCGCGGTCCATGCCGTCGCGACGCTGCTGCTGGTCGTCACGCTGGCGTTCGTCGTGCTCGAGATGCTCCCCGGCGATCCGGCCGGCATCGCCGAGGACCCCTCGCTCGGACCGGCCGAGCAGGCGCGGCTGCGGGCCGCCCTCGGTCTCGACCAGCCCCCCGCGCGCCGCTACGCGACGTTTCTCGCGCACGCGCTGCAGGGCGATCTCGGCGTGTCGATCAGCCGTCATCGCCCCGTGCGCGACGTCCTCGCCGCGGCGCTGGGTCCGACGGTCCAGCTCGCCGGCTCCGCGCTGGTCCTCTCGGTTCTTCTCGGCTGGCTGATCGGCACGCAGGCCGCGTCGCGGCCGGGGGGCCTCGCCGAGCGGGCGGTCCGCACCTTGCTTCCGGCCGTCGACGCGGTGCCGCCGTTCTGGCTCGGGCTGGTGGCGATCCTCCTGTTCGCCTGGCGACTCGGCTGGCTGCCCGCGGGACATCTCGCCTCGCCGACACCGCCGGAGACGTGGACGGCGCTGCTCGTCGATCGCCTGCGCCACCTGGTCCTGCCGGTCTGCGTGCTCGCGATTCCGGGCACCGCGCCGGTCGCCCGCCACCAGTGGAGCGCGATGCGGCGCGAGCTGCGCCGGCCGTGGGTCCGTGCGGCGCTGGCCAACGGCGTGGCGCGCGGCCGTGTCGTCTGGCTGCGCGGCACGCGGGCGGCGCTGCTGCCGCTGATCGCGCTGGTCGGTCTCGGCCTGCCCGCACTCGTCGGCGGGGCCGTCGTCGTCGAGGTCGTCTTCGCGTGGCCCGGGCTCGGCCGCGTGCACCAGTCGGCGCTGCTCGCACGGGACATCCCGCTCGTGCTGGGGGGGCTGGTCTGCGTGTCGGGAGCGGTGGTCGCCGGGCGACTGCTCGCGGACCTGCTGTCGGCATGGGCCGACCCCCGGCTGCGCCGGCCGGGCGGGGGGGCGCGATGAGGCGCGCAGCGCTGCCGCTGGCGCTGCTGGTCGGGCTGGTCGCCGCGGCCCCGGCACTCGTCCCGGAAGCAGGCCGGCGCAGCCTCGACTCGGTCGCCCTCCGCCTGCTGCCGCCGCTGAGCCGCGTGCCGATGCTCGTCGCCCGGGACGGTTCCCTCGTGCCGATGGCGGGCGATCCGGCGGCGGCGCCCGCGCCGGGACGCCCGTTCGTCGTCGAGCACGGCGAGGTGGTCTGGCTGCGCGGGCACGGGGTCGCCCGCCGCCCGCTCGGCGAGTTCCGGCTCGACGAGCAGGGGCGGCCCGAGACGACGACCCGCCTGTTTCTCGCGGGGACCGACAGCTTCGGACGCGATCTCGCCGCGCGCCTGCTTGCCGGGCTGCGGCTGTCGGTGCTGATCGCGCTCGGGGCTGTCGCGGGCGCCGCGGTGCTCGCCGGGCTTGCCGGGCTGGCCGGAGGACTCGCCGGTCGCGCCGTCGACGGCGTGCTGTCCCTTGCCGGCGACGGACTGCTCTCCATCCCGCGGATCGTGCTCGTCATGGCGCTGGCGCTCGCCGTCGAGCCGGGGCCGGCCGTGCTCGCGCTCGTGCTGGCGCTGACGGGCTGGCCGGCGATGGCGCGCCTCGTCCGCGTCGAGGTGCGCCGGATGCGCGACGCCGACGTCGCGCTGGCGGCGCGTGCGGCGGGGGCCTCGCCGCTGCGCGTCGCCCTGGTGCACGTTCTTCCCGAGGCCGCCGCGACGCTCGCGATCGCCGCCGGCCTGCGCATCGCGCCGACGATCCTGCTCGAGGCCTCGCTGTCGTTCCTCGGCGCCGGCGTCTCGCCGCCCGCGGCGTCGCTCGGCACGATCCTCGCCGAAGGGCGCGACGTGCTGCTCGATGCGTGGTGGGTGTTGACGCTGCCGGGTATCGCGCTCGTGCTGTTCGTGCTCGCCGTCAGCCGGTCGGTCGACCGGATCCAGTTCGCGTCCGAGACGCGCTGACGCGGTCGGCCTCGCCGCGCTCGATCGTCCACGCGACGGCCTTCCGGCACACGTCCTGCACGGCGCGCTCGAATGCGGCGACGACCTGCTCGATCTCCCGACCGGATGCGGGCGCTTCGCTCTCGAGCGTCACCGTGTCGACGATCTTGCCGCGTGGCGCCCGCACGAGTCGGAGGACGAGCCTGACGTGCACCCGCGGGATGCCACCCGCCGCTCCGGGCGGCAGGCGGGCCTCGAACGCCCGGATCTCGGCGTGCAGCTCGTAGTCGCCGGCGAATCCGATCGACTGGCGCGCCACGCGAACGATGCGCCCCGACCGCTCGAACGAGTCGACAAGCAGCGACTGGAGCATGCGAGGTGCGCGGTCGGCCCAGCGCGCGCCGCCGTAGTACCGCAGCTCGTGGGCGTCGGGTCGCAGCGCGATCCGGTCGGTGTCCAGTGCGCGGCCGGCAATCGGCTCGGCGACGCCGAGCTGCCATGTCACCGGCGGTGCGGCCCCGGTGAAGTCCGACGGTGGAGCGAGGTCGAACAGGCGCGGCGGCGTGCGCGTGCCGAGCAGCGGGACGGAGCAGCCCGCGACGATCACCGCGGCGAGCACGACGGCAAGCATGAGGGCGGGGCGGCGGCCGGTCATTCGGGGCGGTACTCCCGGCGGTCATCGCCGAACAGGAAGCCTTGGGGGTCGCTCTCGAGCCGGAAGATCAGCCGGTCGAGCGAGGCGACCAGCTGCCGGGCCTCGGCGACGAGCAGCGAGAACTGCCCGAGGCCGCGACCGGTGAAGTCGGCGAGCGGTGCGCGGTTCTCGGTGATCACCTCGTCGACGCGGGCGAGCACGCCGTCGAGCGAGCCGGCGCCGCGACGCAGCTCCGCGATCAGCTCCGGCACGTCCCGTTCGAACACGCGGTCCGCCCGTCCGGCGACGCCGTCGAGCCGGGCCGACAGTCGGCGGAGATCGCCGGCGGCGCCCGAGACCTCGCGCAGCGCCGTCCGTGCGTCGGCGACGAGTCCGTCGAACCGCGGCTCCTGGCGAGCCAGCCCGGCGGACGCCTGCTCGAGGTGGGCCAGCAGCGAGCGGATCCGCTGCTGGTTCTCCTCGTCGAGCAGGCGCTCGAGCCGCGAGAGAACGAGGTTCGACTGGGCGAGCAGCGTCGGCGCGTCGGCGACGAGCTGCTGGAGTCGCGACGGGCGCGTCGGGATCCGCGGCAGCCCGCCGTCCGGGGGCGCGCCGAGCGGCGGTGCATCGGGGCGCGCTCCGACGAGCTGGACGATCGACTGGCCGGTGATGCCCTGGAGCTGAAGCTCGGCGACGACCCCCTCGCGTACCGGCACTTCGGGGTCGATGCGGATCACCGCGATCACCCGGCGCGGATCGCTCGGATCGAGCGCCAGGCGGCGCACCTCGCCGACGGGGATCCCCTGGAACGGCACCGCGGAGCCGACCGACAGCCCGACGACGCGGTCCTCGAACACCAGCTCGTAG